>DATLBQ010000158.1:0-8672 GCA_035526805.1 Pyrinomonadaceae bacterium | reverse complement strand
TCGAGCCCGTAGTGGTCGCCGAGGCCAGTATTCAGCAGGCAATCTCAAAGTATTACGGCACGTCCAAGGAAATCGAATTGGCTGCCCTGGGAACGGACGATGTGGTGGTTGACGCCGTTGTAGCCAAAAGCGCAAACGGCGGCATTACACATGCAGATCTGATCTCACTTGACAGTATTGACTTCGATACAGACCGCACTGAAGACGTCGAAGTGCTTGAAGACAACGAAGAGATTGACCTCTCCACTCTCTCCAGGATCAGCGAGGATGCGCCAGTCGTCAGATTGGTCAACGTCCTGCTGGTGGACGCTTTGCGCCGTGGCGCTTCCGATATTCACATCGAGCCCTACGAGAAAGAGCTTCGCATCCGCTTTCGCATCGACGGTGTTTTGTACGATGTCATGCGACCGCCACTCAAGATGCGCGACGCCCTCATTTCACGCGTCAAGATCATGTCTAAGCTGGACATCTCAGAAAAGCGGCTGCCCCAGGACGGGCGAATTAAAATCAAAGTCAAGGTTGACGCACGTTCGCGTGAACTCGATTTTCGTGTGTCTACCCTGCCCACGTTGTTCGGCGAAAAGGTTGTGCTTCGTCTGCTCGATAAAGAGAACTTGATGCTCGACATGACGAAACTCGGCTTTGAACCGGAATCGCTCGTCAAATTCCAACGGAACATCTCACGACCTTACGGAATGGTTCTGGTTACTGGTCCAACCGGAAGCGGAAAGACGAACACGCTTTACTCCGCGCTGCAGTCTCTCAATACTATCCAAACAAACATCATGACGGCGGAAGATCCGGTTGAGTTCAACCTCATGGGAATCAACCAGGTGCAAATGAAAGAGCAAATTGGTTTGAACTTTGCTGCTGCCCTGCGCGCCTTTCTCCGCCAGGATCCGAACATCATTCTTGTCGGTGAGATTCGCGACTTTGAAACGGCGGAGATCGCCATCAAGGCCGCCTTAACCGGTCACCTCGTGCTCTCTACCCTCCACACAAACGATGCTCCGTCTACGATTTCCCGGCTAATGAACATGGGAATCGAACCTTTTCTGGTTGCGACCAGCGTTAACCTGATTCAGGCCCAACGACTCATCCGCCGCGTCTGCAAAGACTGCAAACGCGAACACCCGGCGCCTCCCGAAGCGCTTATGGAAGTGGGCTTCAGCGCCGAGGAAGTCAAAACATTAAAGACGTTCAAAGGTAAGGGCTGTTCGACTTGTAACAACACCGGCTACAAGGGACGAATTGGTCTTTACGAGGTAATGGAAATCAACGACGACATTCGCGAACTCATTCTGATCGGCGCTTCATCGCTGGAGTTGAGAAAGAAAGCGATTGAAGACGGCATGATCACGCTACGAGAATCCGGACTACACAAAATTCGCGCTGGACTTACTACGCTCGAGGAAGTAGTCCGCGAAACAGTGGCCTAACGGAAAGAGGAAATTATGTTACGCACAATCACACTATCGCTCTTGATGCTGGTTACGGTAGTTGTAATGCTTCCCTTCGCCAGCTCTACGGCGCATGGTCTCGGCCAGAGTTACGCGTCTCAACAACAGCGCCGTTATCGCCGTCATTCACGCGCATGGTGGAGACGTCACCGCGCTCGTTTGCGTTTGCGCCGTGCCGCCGCGCTCGCACACCGCAACTCACCTCTTGGTAGTGTAACTATTAACTCGACCAACAGTGCGGATGCTTCGAGTACCGGACTCCCCAAGTTGCCTGCTGGTTGGAACAACGCCGCTACCGCGAACGGAAATGAATTGCGATTTCGAACCGAGGGCACGGCAAATATACCTGGCCAGGGCACTCTCACCGTGGTTGCACGCAGTCGTCCAGCGCCCGCCTATCTGACCCAAAGAGAACAACGCACGATGCTCTCGGGTGTTTCGTTCTCTGACCTGCGGCGAATCGCAATCGATAAAATGATCCATGCCGGGGGCTGGGTAATAAACGATTATGAGCGCCAGGTTAACGGCGCGCGCGTGTTTGTAGTAATTGCGCAAACTCCCAGTGATGGCCGTTCACCGGAGAAATCGTGGAACTTCTATTTTGCTGAAGTCGACGGAAAGATCTACAGCTTAACTTTAAATACGCCGGTTGAGTTTTCAAACCGGCTGCCCGTCGAAGGCGAGAAGTTCATCTCGTCCCTCGCCGCGAAGGCAAGTGCAACCGTGCAACCTGCAAACAAATAGACAGGCCGTCATAGACAAGCACCCCTTCATCATCTCCGGAGTTCCTGATGCCATTAAACGACACTGCCCCCCAACTTTCCCTCTCGGAACTACTGCGAAAGCTCTCCGAGCTTGGCGGTTCTGACCTGCACCTCACGACTGGTTCCGCGCCTCAGGTTCGTGTCGATGGACATCTCAAACCGCTCGACGGCTATCGCCCTTTGACGGCCGCTGACACGAAGCAGCTGGCATATTCAGTTCTGACCGACGCCCAGAAGCATCGCTTTGAAGAAAACCTTGAACTCGATTTCTCATTCGGCGTGAAGGGTCTGTCTCGATTTCGCGCGAACCTGTTCAACCAAAGAGGCGCGGTCGGCTGTGTGTTCCGCGCCATACCTTACGAGATCAAAGCATTCGAGGATCTTGGACTGCCATCCGTAATAAAGACTTTATGCGAAAAGCCGCGCGGGCTGATTCTCGTAACTGGGCCTACCGGTTCCGGTAAATCAACAACGCTTGCAGCGATGGTTGACAAGATCAATCGCGACCGTCATGAGCATATCCTAACGATCGAAGACCCAATCGAGTTCTTGCATAATCATAAGAACTGCCTCGTCAATCAGCGAGAGGTCAATGCGGATACTCACGGATTTGCGGCAGCCCTGCGAACAGCTCTGCGTCAGGATCCTGACGTGGTGCTGGTTGGAGAAATGCGCGACCTCGAAACCATTGAATCAGCGTTGAGAATTGCGGAAACGGGTCACTTGACGCTCGCTACCTTGCATACCAACTCCGCCGCCTCGACCATCAATCGCATCATCGACGTCTTCCCCTCGGATCAACAATCACAGATCCGGGCCCAGCTTTCCCTGGTGTTGGAAGGAATTCTTTGCCAGGCACTGCTGCCGCGCGCTGAGAAAACCGGCAGAGCAATGGCGCTTGAAATTCTTGTTCCTAACAGTGCTATCAGAAATTTGATTCGTGAAGATAAAGTCCACCAGATCTACTCGATGATGCAGACGGGTCAAGACAAGTACGGAATGCAAACTTTCAATCAGGCGCTCGCCACGCTTTATCACAAACGTCAGATCACTCTGGACACGGCGCTGCAACGATCTTCCAATGTCGACGAGCTAAGGGAACTTATAGATCGCGGATCCGGTCTCAACACCGGGAATGGCAACAAACAACACCCCAGCCCATACGCCCAGGCCCGTCCAGTCGGAGGCCGACCTGCCGTCAGATAGATTCAGACTCTGGAGCTAATTAGCTATGCCTACTTACGTATTCAAGGGCCGCAACCGCCTGAACGAAATTGTCGTGGGCGAACGTGTCGCCGATAACCGCGACGCCCTGCGACAAATTCTTCGTCGCGAGCAAGTTACGCTTACGTCAGTAAAAGAAAAGGGTCGTGAGATAGGGATACCCAAAATCGGCGGCCGCAAAAAAGTTAAGGCCAAGGATCTTTCGGTGTTCACGCGACAGTTCTCCGTAATGATCGACGCCGGATTGCCTTTAGTGCAGTGTCTTGAAATTCTCGCGCAGCAGCAGGACAACAAATTTTTCCAGCAAGTATTGCTACAGGTTCGCCAGGACGTTGAAGAAGGCTCAACGCTGGCGGCGGCGATGGCTCGTCATCCCAAGGTCTTCGATCAGCTTTATTCAAACATGGTGGAAGCCGGGGAAACGGGCGGTATTCTCGACCTGATTCTTCAACGTCTGTCCACGTTCATCGAAAAACTCGTCAAACTGAAACGAGATGTTATCTCGGCGATGATCTATCCAGCGGCCGTGATCGTACTTGCGATTGCGGCGGTCGCGATAATCATGGTAGTCGTAATTCCGCAGTTTCAAAATATTTTCCTCGGTTTGCTTGGACCAGGCGAACAACTACCTTTACCCACGCGAATCGTCGTGAGCATCAGTAACTTTCTTGCGGGATGGGGCGGCCTGGTTATTTTGGTTGCGATAATTGCCATGGTGGTGGGTCTCCGCTACTACTACAAAACGCCAAACGGACGGAGAGTCATTGATCGCATCCTGTTGAAGATTCCTATTCTGGGCCCAATCTTCCAGAAGATCGCCGTCGCGCGCTTCTCGCGTACCCTTTCCACACTGCTGTCATCGGGCGTACCGATTCTGCAGTCGCTCGATATCACCGCACGCACAGCCGGAAATGTGATCATCGAAGAGGCGATTATCAAGGTCCGCAATGGTGTGGAACGTGGTGAAAGCTTTGTCGACCCGCTCAAGGCTACTGAGGTCTTTCCACACATGGTGGCGCAGATGGTCGGCATTGGTGAACAAACCGGAGCCCTCGATGCGATGCTCGGAAAGATCGCTGATTTTTACGAGCAGGAAGTGGATGCCGCTATTGCTAATTTGCTCACGCTAATGGAGCCGGCTTTGATCGCGTTTCTCGGCGTCACCATCGGCTCGATCGTCATTGCCATGTACCTGCCGCTGTTCACGCTAATTGGCAAACTCTCGCAGACCCACTAAGCCTTAGCGTCATTTGATTATTTGAACAATTAGTTTCGAATGATAGAAATCGGATGAAAAAGGGAGACCGCAATGGTCTCCCTTTTTCTGTGTTCAAACAACTCGCCGCTTTCGGTTTATCTTGTGCCGCCGGTTGATTTGCTGTTCGCTATCGAAAAGACGGCGATATAGCTGAGCTCAATGAATGATGCGGGCGGGTCGGTTTTGACATCGTCAATGAAGGCAATCAAAGTATGTCGGGCGGAACCTGACGCACAATCGGAGGCGACAAGTATATTTAAACTGCGCGTTGATTGCGACTGACATGCCTGAATATCCTGACATCGTCGTTTACATCGAGGCGCTGGAAAGTCGCATCCTGGGGCGAACCCTTGAGCGCCTTCAGATCGTATCGCCTTTTCTGCTTCGCACTGCCGAACCGCCAATCTCAAATGTCAACGGCAAGCAGGTGCTCGAACTGCGCCGGCTTGGCAAACGAATCTGCTTCGGGCTCGAAGACGATCTTTGGCTTGTGCTTCACCTGATGATTGCCGGCAGGCTTCACTGGAAGGATGGCCGCGTCACACCTTCCAAGCGCGACCTCGCCACCTTCTACTTTGACAACGGCACGCTGAGATTAACCGAGGCAGGCACTCAAAAGCGCGCGTCCATTCACCTCGTTTCCGGTGAAAGCGGGCTTCGCGAATTAGATCCGCATGGGCTTGAAATTTTCGGCCCGGATAGTCAAGCAGCTTTTAACTCCGCACTTCTGTCTGGGAATCACACTCTCAAACGCGCGCTAACTAATCCGCGTTTATTGAGCGGCATTGGAAACGCTTACTCAGTCGAGATACTTTTCGCAGCACAGCTTTCTCCAGTCAAGCTTACGCAAAAACTAAGTGCCGACGAACTAGAGCGACTCTACGTGGCGACGCGCGCTACGTTAACTCATTGGGTTGAACGGCTGCGCAAAGAATCAGGAATGAAGTTTCCCGAGGGCGTGACAGCATTCCGCGAAGGCATGGCCGTTCATGGCCGCTATAAACAACCGTGCCCTCGTTGTGGCGCGAAGATTCAGCGCATTCGCTACGCATCAAACGAGACTAACTATTGTCCAGTTTGCCAGACAGGTGGCAAGTTGCTCGCGGATCGCGCACTCTCGCGTATCCTGCGAGACGACTGGCCGAAGACTGCGGAAGAGTTGGGATGAGTTAACCTGACGTTGGTCCTTTGGAGTGCGCTGTCAGCGCTTTGGTGTTTTGGAGTGCGCTGACCTGTCAGCGCTTCGGTCTTGTGCGAACTTTCGCACCTTCTCTATTTCTTCGGAAAGATTAATCATGACTAAGCCAGCATTGTCTCGAATCGACGACGCAACTGAAAAAGATGTTGCCCTAATCCTGCAGTTCATCCGTGAGTTGGCCGAGTACGAACGCGGCGCTGACAGGGTTTCAGCGACTGAAGAAGTGCTGCGTTCGACGTTATTCGGCGGGGAACAAAATGCCCATGCCGTCATTGCGTACCGCGGCCCGGAACCTGTGGCCTTTGCCATCTACTTTTTCAGTTATTCCTCATTCTCAGGATTACCCAATCTTTATCTTGAAGACATATTCGTACGTCCAGCATACCGTGGGTTAGGCTTAGGTAAGGAGTTGTTCGCTTTTCTGGCCCGTCGCGCGGCCGAGCGCGGTTGTGGCCGCATGGAATGGTCCGTGCTAAATTGGAACGAGTCGGCGATAGCATTCTATCGAAAGCTGGGCGCTGAACCGGTAACTGACTGGACAGTCTTTCATCTCGCTAAAGACCGACTCGATGAACTAAATGAGCCAGGATTCCAGCCAACTGCGTAGCGGCTTCATTGGAAAAATCTAATTCCGATCCGGTTTCAAGTTCTGTTCGGCGCCGAGCCACCGGTGAACCCGACAAATTTACGGCCTATCTGGAATCGAAACGGTGCACGAACCAATGAGGTCCCCGCGAATTAAACCAAGCTCCGGTTTCGCGCGCACCGATGCTTGGAATTAGTCGTCCGTCAGCTTACTGCTGTAATTGTAAGGACAGTGGCGGCAGCCGCTCTCGCAACAGTAGCCGCGCTTGAGCAGAAATATTTCCGAGAAGACGAACAGATCACCTTCCAGATAGTAATCGAGTCCCTCTTGCAACTGCGCATCTGGCAGTGTCCCGGGATCGTCTTCGATAGACTTGTCAGCGTTAACTTTTTTTGGTGTAACACTGCCGAGTTCTTGCCCTCACTCCCATGTCCGACTGATTGCCAATCCACAGATTACACCGATTACGCGGATTCCAAACCACACAAAGACGCGCTTGTTCCAGGTCTGCGAAATGCGGGTGAGCGGCGGATAGTATTCGTCCTAGACGAGCTCCAATCTGAATTAGCCTAATTGACTTTGGACCTTGGACGTTGGACGTTCGACTTTGAACTATCTGCCGCAGCGCAAGCGCTCTGTGATAGGCTTGCCCAACATGAGCGACGCAGCCACAGCACCGAGATATACACTGGCGCAAAGGCTTTGGTGGCTAATCCTCGGTCGTCTCACGGCTGCGCTCGTTCTGTTCGTCGGGCGCGCGCTTTGGGTTCATGGCGGCCATGCGCCAGCGTGGTCGGAAACCTTGCCGCTCCTTATCGTTTTTGGTCTCACTCTCATTTACGCCGTCGCTCGCACGTTTTCAAGGGCGCTGCTCCTTCAAGCCCGAATTCAGTTCGTCGTAGACATCTTTCTAGTAACCTGGCTTGTCTGGATCACTGACGTTACTCACTCGCCATTCATTGCAGTCTATATAGTCATCATTGCCGCTTCGAGTTTGTTTGTGGGCCCACGCGATGCGGTAATCGTCTCTTTGGGATGCGCGGTAACCTTCACTGGGAGTGCGCTTGCCCTCCTCAACGGCCTCGGTAATATCCCGCCCGCAGATTTGCTCGACATTGACCGTTCGCAGACTTTTCAAACGATCGGTATGTTCGACATAGCTTTTCTCGTAGTCGGCTTGCTGTCAGCGCGGCTGGCCGATCGCCAATCACGTTCCGATGTGCAATTGCAGGCTGCTACGCAGTCGCTCGCAAGTTTGCGCGCGCTACACGAACGAATCGTGGAATCGATTCGTTCGGGCGTCGTTACCACTGACTTGCAGGGTCGTATCTACACCTTCAATGCCGCGGCGGCAGAAATCACAGGCTATGATCAAGTTGATGTTCGGGGACAAGACGCGTCGATCTTTTTCGGCGAACTCAAGGAAATCATGGCTGATTCCCTGGCGAATGCGGGAGCGACGGATGCCAGCCCACGCTTCGAAGCTGATTGCCTTACGGCGGAGGGCCTGAGACTTCGATTAGGCTTCAGTGTCTCACCACTTTTTTCCGACGTTGGCGACACGACCGGTATTGTGATTACGTTTCAGGATCTGACTCACATTCGGGCTCTCGAGGAAACCTCTCGCCGGCAAGACCGGCTCGCCGCCATCGGCCGGATGGCGGCCTCAATCGCACACGAAATTCGCAATCCGCTGGCAGCGATGCGTGGTTCGATTCAGATGCTGCGTGCCGACATGGCGGAGGAATCTACGCAAACAGAACTCATGGAGATCATACTTCGTGAGTCGGATCGACTGAACCGGATCATAAGCGACTTTCTGAATTACGCACGGCCTCGTTCAATCACGCAATCGCAGGTGGACGTGGGAGAGTTGCTGCGGCGAACATTCATGCTGTTGCGCAACAGCGCCGAAATAAACGAAAGTCATGTTATCAAAGAAGATGTGCCTGTCACGCCCGTTTTGGTTAACGCCGATTCGGAACAGCTGCAACAGGTTTTTTGGAACCTTGCTCGCAATGCTTTGCAGTCGATGCCGGGCGGAGGAACGCTGCGAGGTACTGTGCAGAAGCAGGCGGGGAATCGGTTGCGCATCGCCTTTTCGGACACCGGGCGCGGAATGTCGCCCCAGCAGGTGGAACGTCTTTTTGAGCCTTTTTCGTCGATGACAGGAGGAACGGGG
>DATLBQ010000157.1:0-34155 GCA_035526805.1 Pyrinomonadaceae bacterium | reverse complement strand
CGTGGCGATGTATTCAATCCGCAACTCGTTTGCGTCAGAAAGGATGTAAGTCGCGGTCACAGCCAGATTGCCCGGGTACCCTTCTTCGTTGTCCTTGCTGAGATAGGTAAGCTCGAGGGCAACACCGTCGGTGCGCATCCTCTCACGCGCCTGCCAGACAACTTTGTGGAAGCCCCGCACACCTCCATGAAGATGGTTGACGCCGTTGTTTTGTGGGAGTTGATATTTGACACCATTCAGTGTGAATCGTCCTCGAGCGATGCGGTTGGCATAGCGGCCGATGAGCGCTCCAAAATAGGAAATATCTGACACATAGCCACTCGCATCTGCGTAACCCAGCACGATATCCGCCATACGACCATGACCATCCGGCGTTTTGATTGTGACGACGGCACCGCCGTAAGTGGTGATGTCCACTTGCAACCCGTTGCGGTTTTTTAATGTGTAGATTTCAATCGGAGTGCCATCCTCTAATTTGCCAAAAGCACGTTTGTCGATCCGCGCTTTTGCTTTTTGATTTTCGCCCGCGAGTAACGAGCTCGTCAGGCCCGCACACATAACAAACAATAGGGCGAGACTGCGACTTGGAACGCTTCTTTGCAAAACTCTCCTGCCAATCACTCAGTTCGCTCCTATCAAGCTCGAAGCCCGTTTGCCGACAGCAAGACGCATAATGTTCTCTTCAGCGCACTCCGAGCGCTCAAGGATGCCGGTGAGCACACCTTCGTGCATTACCGCTACGCGGTCACTGATGTGCAAAACCTCTTCCATGTCGGATGAGATCATCAGAATGGCCACGCCGTTTTTCGCCAACTCCCGCATCAGCGCATAAATCTCTGCCTTCGCACCGACATCTACGCCGCGCGTCGGCTCGTCGAAGATTAATACCTTCGGCTCGAGCGAAAGCCACTTTGCCAGGACTACCTTTTGTTGATTGCCGCCACTCAAATTGACAACCAGCTCCTCGACCGAAGGAGCTTTCACGTTCATCTTCTTGCATATGTCCGTCGCAGCCAGACGCTCACGCTCGAAGGCGATCAATCCGCCACGGGCATAACGCTCCAGCGAGGGCAGCGTGACGTTTTCCCGGATCGGAATTTCAATAATTAACCCGGCGTTGCGGCGGTCTTCAGGGACGAGATAAATTCCGTGCTTGATAGCGTCCTGCGGTGAGCCGATTTGCAACACCTGACGGTCGAGTCTGACTTTTGCTTCTATCACGCCCTCAATGCCGAAAAGCGCTTGAGCAACTTCTGTGCGCCCTGCCCCGACGAGGCCGGCGAGTCCGACGATCTCGCCTCTGCCGACGCCAAAGGAAACCTTTTGGTTTGGATACCGAGTTGTGTGCAGCTCTTCGATTTCAAAATAGCCGGGCACTTTTTCGGTCTGAGGATGCTGGTAAAACTTTTCAAGGTCGCGTCCGACCATCATTTTCACCATTTGCTCGTGGGTGATCTCTTCACGCGCGAGCGCACCGACGTTTGCGCCATCGCGCAACACCACAACGCGATCGGCGATCTGTTCAATTTCGTTCAGGCGGTGCGAAATGTAGATGATGGCGACGCCCTGCGTACGCAAGTCGTGGACGACTTCGAGCAGGCGTGCCGTTTCCGTGAGCGTCAGACTCGAGGTAGGCTCGTCCATGATGAGGATACGGGCGTTGAGCGAGAGCGCCTTTGCGATTTCGACCATCTGCTGACGCGCGATCGAAAGACGTGACACGAGTGTGTCTGTCGGAACTTCCAAACCCAGGCGCTTAAGATAAACGCCCGCTTCTTCATGCATTCGCTTGCGGTCAATCAGTCGCAGGATTCCCCAGCGCAAGGGCTCGCGGCCGAGAAAGACATTTGCCGCCACGTCCAAATTATCGAGTACGTTCAATTCCTGGTGAATGAAACTAATGCCGTACCGCGTGGCGTCAGCGACCGAGTGAATCGCTACCGGCTCATCGTTAATGAGGATCTCCCCGGCGTCAGGCTGATACACCCCGCCGAGGATTTTCATTAGGGTTGATTTGCCGGCGCCATTCTCACCAGCGAGCGCAACCACTTCCCCCGCGCTAATTTCGAAATCAACGCCCTTGAGCGCGCGAACGCCGCCGAAGCGTTTCTCGACTCCTCGCATCTGTAGGACGGGAGCTGTCATCTGATCACCCCTGTGCAAGACAAAGATGAGGGCGGAAGGATGAAGGATGAAGTAAGAAACCAGAGCGATCTACCCTGAGTAGTTATCATTTGATCCTTCCTCCTTGATCCCTCATCGTTCCGCCTTCATCCTTCATCCTTCGACTAGCGTCCGCGCAGCTGATTAATCTTCTGAGTAAACGCGTCAACACTGTCTTGCTTGATTATGAGTGTTGGCACAAACACCTGTTTGTTCGCAGGAGCTGCCGACTTGTCACCTTTTAGATACTGGTGCATCAGTTTGATCGCCTGGTAACCGAATTCATAAGGCTGCTGCACGACGGTGGCAAATATTGCTCCCTGTTTCACTCCTGCGAGTGTTTCGTCTTCTTCGTCAAACGCGATAATTTTTACTTGCCCGGTCTTGTTGGACTCCTTCACTGCGTTGAGAATGGCCGGACCGTTGTAGCTCCACAACCCAACGAGTCCTACAACCTCCGGGTAGCGCACCAATGTGTCCGACACATTCGATTTGGCGCGTACGCGGTCGGTGTCGTCCGTCCTCACGTCGATGATTTCGATATTGGAGCCCTGCAACGTTTCTTTGATCCCCTGCAAACGCTCCTGGGCATTGCGCGCGTCGATCTTGCCGACAAAGACCATGATCTTTCCACCCTGGGGCAAAGCCTCTTTAATCAAGCCTCCCGCCTGGCGTCCGGCGGCAACGTTATCGGTGCCCACGTAAAAGGCCCGATCGCTTTTCGGCGCATCCGAATCCTGCGTGACTACCAGTACGCGTTTCGCCGTGTCATTAATTATTTGCGTCTGATTATCGGGATCAACAGGGCTGAGCGCGATGCCCTCCACACCCTTTGCCAGCAGATCGTCAAGCAGCCTTTTTTGCTCGGCGGCTGTCCCGTCGGAGGGGATCCTAAACTCCACAGTCGCATCGTTCAGTTCCGAGTCGGCCTTCTCCGTTCCTTTGCGTGCAATGGTCCAGAAATCGGAAGCGTTGTTCGTAACGAAAGCCAGACGCAGATTCTTTGACGCGTCTCCGCCTCCGCTTGAACCTCCGTCACGCTGACAGGACCCAACCAACAACAGACATGCACAAATGAGTGCGCTGCGAAATCTTATTTTCATGTTCTCCTCCGATTAGATTGTGAACTTTCGGCGTACCCTTGCGGATGTTTAGAGTGCCATTCCCACGCTGACCCGATAATTGCGGCCAGTTCCAAATGCTGCGGTTGCCAGCCGAGTAAGGTACGGGCACGGCTGGCATCGGCAACCAGATGAGATGGATCGCCGGCGCGGCGTCCTTGAATCTCAACTGCGATTTCTTGTTCGGTGACTTGCCGCGCGGTTTCTATCACTTCCAGCACCGAATAGCCCTGGCCATTGCCGAGGTTGATGGCCGTTGACGGATTGCCGGAGCGCAGATATTCCAGTGAAAGCGCATGCGCATCTGCCAGATCGGAAACGTGAATATAATCGCGGACACACGTCCCGTCGGTGGTCGGGTAGTCGCTGCCGAAGACGGTCACGCGCTCACTTGCTTCCTGGGCTGCTTTCAGCACAAGCGGGATCAGGTGCGTTTCTGGCTCGTGGTGTTCACCCCGTTCCGGGGTTGCGCCTGAAGCGTTGAAGTAGCGCAGCGCCACAAACCTCAAATCATAGGCGCGGTCGTAGTCCGCCATGATGCGCTCGACAAAAAGTTTTGACCAGCCATATGGATTTGTCGGCAATTGCTGATGTCCTTCGTCGATCGGAATCCGCTGCGGCTCGCCATAAGTGGCGCACGTTGAAGAAAACACCACGCGGCGAACCCCCGCCATGTTTAAGGCACTGAGTAAGCGGATGCCCTGTTCTACATTATTCTCGTAATAGAGGGCGGGCTTAATGACAGACTCACCCACGTACGCGAACGCCGCGAAGTGGATGCAGGCATCGACGTCGTGCTCGCGCACGATGCGTGTCACCAACTCGCTGTTGCCGACACTCCCTTCGTAAAACGGCAATTCCGGCGCGACCGCGACGCGGTGCCCGCGCGACAAATTATCCAGGACCACTACCTGCTCGCCGCGGGCCCGCAACAACTCAGTAGTGACACTACCGATATAACCCGCGCCGCCAGTTACCAAAATCGCCATACACTCTCCCAACCTGAATGGAGCCACGGTAGTAGTTCAGAGTTCAACCTCTTAGGTTGCGCTTCCGAAGACACAAGCTAAGCTTGAACTCTGAACTTCTTCACTCCAATTAACCCAAACATCCGCGCGCTGGAGATTGCTATGAAACTCTTAAGTTCTCCGCAGTATCAGGCGCCCAAACACCGCACTCCCGGGTGATGAGCCGCTGAAGATGTAGGGCTGGTGTCCGGTTTTTTCCGCAAAGCTACGGGCCACCTGAGCAACAGCAGCGCCGGCGTCACTCCTTCCAAGGACTGCGACCGTGCCGCCGCTGCCTCCCCCAGTAATCTTTGCGCCGTAGAGTCCGCTGCTTACTCCGGCGCGTCTGACCAGTTCCACCAGCTCATCGGTGCCCTCAGAACCCAGGCCGCATGACGAGTAGCTCGCGTGCGACTGGTACATCAATTCACCCAATGACTCTTCTTCTCGATTGCCTGGCTCCTCCAGCTGATGACGCAACACCTCGGCAAACTTTTGCACCCTGTAACTCTCGTGAACGGCGTGGGCTGCTGGAGCTCGCACCGGGTAAGTTATTCCCGGTTCAATGCTCGTCACCATATCCGTTGTCGCTCCATAGCGTTCGACGAAGTCCGCTCCGAGCAGCTTTTCCGGCAACCTGCTTGCGAACTTTTCTTCGAACTCCGAAGGGGCAAGGTTCGCGAGATACCCACCCCAGCGAGGGTCGTCAATTACAACATTACCGCCGGACTGCTTGACCGTTAGCCCGGAAAGGTCGGCAATGATTCTGTAACCCATGAATGCACCAATACGCACCGAGCCATAATCCCCTCCGCCGACAGAATGACGTACGCCGGAATCAATCCCCCACACGGCCAGGCCTTTGGGCAACGAGATTGTTCCCAGCAGTTCCGCTGGCTGACACAGCAGCGCGAGCAGCTGATTCTGCTCGCCGCAGGCGGAAGTCATCTGGTCCATGACACCGCACGGCGCTCCAACGACCAGGTTCTCTACACGCTGGCATAGCAGCGCCAATTCCCTCGGCTCAACTTCAATGCCAAACGCTGCGGCTACCGCAGTCATCGTGCCCACTTCGAGCGCGGCGGACGAGCTTACTCCTTTGCCATCGGGTACACGCGACGAGATTAGCAATCGAGCCCCATTTTTAAAGCGAGTCCCAAGTTCACGCATCAACACCAAAAAGGTACCGGCCACGTAGGCAGCCCAATGCGGCGTCGCGTCGCCTCTAAAATAGTTTCGCGCTTCATCGTATTCGATCGGCTCCCCGTCACGTTCCAGGTCTGCCAGGGGCATCTCGAAACTCACCACTCGCGTTTCGTTTTCAATGAGACTGACGACGCTGAGTCGGCGGCTGTCGTCCTTTTGCAATGCTACTAAGGTGGCCTCGGCAATCGGCATTTCAAGCACAACTGAGCCGGAGTAGTCGGCTATGCCGCCCATCACGTCGAGCCTTCCCGGGGCGCGAGCGACGGTGAGCTCCCGCCGCGAGTCAAATAACGTGCGCGCTTCCGGCGCCGGATGACCTTCGAGCTTGCTGAGCGTCTCAATAAACGCTGTCACATCGGAGAGATGACGGGCGTCGCCGCGAACTATCTCATAGGCTGTTCTCAGCCGCTCTCCTTTCGTGCCTGTCATCGTACTAGGAATATCAGCGGTTACAGTCCGCGCCGTTTCAAAGCATCGTGCAACAACGGCTCGATTTCGCGGCGGATTTCATCGTTTGCGTATCCGGCCCAGGCAATATCAGGCTCTATCCTCAGAGGAGCACGTAATAGCGCGCCACGCTCGTCAGTTACAACGACGCCGGCTTCGCGCGCAATCATTTCCGTGCACATATCATAAGGATGACAACAAATGCCAAGGGAGAGTCCGCGCCGATTAAGAAGCGTTTCAATTAGGGGACGTAAATCTGCCACGAAGCGGTCGTGGCCCATCATCAGCTCGTAAAGTTGACCGCCGGACGAGAGATACTGGTCTTCGAAGCAATGCGCCTTGCCCGGTTCGACGGGACCCAGCGCGCCGCGCACAATCTCTTCATCAATCGCCGCGAGTTCATCACGTGCCCCGGGGAAAAACCGCGCGATCATGGCAAAGCCGTGCCGAATACTAGTAGCCCGCGAGGGTCGCAAGGTAAGAGCCTGGCGTTGGTTCGAAAGACGATTGAATCGTTCGGCCTGGGCACCTTCTCCGCGCACGGCCCACAGCGTATCGCAGAGGTGTTGTTTGACCAGCGGTATCTCGGTCTGGACCGCGAGCACTATTTCTTGCAGATTCGTCTCAGCGCCACGATTTTCAGCCACTCCCGTTAAGACCCACGCGCTCCTTTTCTGGTACATGAGACCGCGGGTTCCGTCGATCGGATCCACGACAATGCGCCAAGCGGCAGCGCTCTCCGCGGTACCTCTCGGCAGCACCAATTCACCACCCTCAATCCCTTCAGCAACCAGCACGACAGGAGCAAAAGTCGCTACTTCGCGCTCGAATAATTCGACGAGCAATTCTTCGCTGACCCGGTCAACGGCATAGATCGTATCGCCCTCTGACTCATCGTCAGAAACTTCAGCGAGTTGTTCTACCGCCGCCTTTTCACACTCGGCAACCACAGCATCACGCACCCGCTCGTGAATGCGCCGAAGCGGTTCGAGTAACTGCCTGGTGTCAAGCGCGGCCTCTCTCATAGCTGCTCCTGAAGGGCATGCTTGTAATGTATGTCGGGCAGTGATCGCAGCTCTACCGCCTTCTCTTCCGGTGCAGTGTCGGAGAGAAAATTGCCGCCACCAATTTCCGGTCCCGCCAGGTACTTAAGAAGGTTCGGCCGGCGCAGCGGCGGATGAAACTCAATATGAAAGTGGAAGCCCGCATAGTCGCCGCCGTCGGTTGGAGCCTGATGCAGCGGCATTACGTAGGGGAAAGGCATTTGCCAGAGGTTATCGAACTTTATCAGAACCTGCTTGAGCAAGGCGGCAAAGTCGCCGAGTTCATTGGGAGAGAGACTGGCAACACTGGGATGCGTAGCCTTTGGGGCCACGAAGACTTCGTAAGCATAGCGCGCGAAGTACGGCAGGAAGGCAATAGCCGAATCGTTCTCACAGATGACGCGCCGTCCATCTTCAGTCTCCGCTTTGATCACATCCTGGAATAGGACACGTCCCGTTTCTGCCAGATGGCGTTGACTGGCACGCGCTTCCGTCTCAATCGTCTTGAAGACAAAATTTGTCGCGTAGATCTGGCAGTGCGGATGCGGATTTGAGACACCGACCGCTTCGCCCTTATTTTCAAAGATCAGTACATGATTAATTTCTTCGTGGTTGCCGAGTTCTCGGTATTGTTTCTGCCACACACCGAGCAGGTTCTGGATCTCGAAGGGCTCAAGCTCGGCGAGCGCAAGACTATGATTTGGGCTGTAACAGACGACGCGGGCAATGCCAGTCGCCGGTTGATTGCGATAAATGCCGGGCGGATGCGCCAGCGTTTGCGGAGCATCGAAGCCGACGCTCGGGTGATCGTTATCAAAAACGAAGGTGCCGCTGTAATCGTCGTTTCGCTTACCGCTGACGCGCTGGTTGCGAGGGCATAAATAACAATCCGGAAGATATTCGGGCAAGGCACCTTCCTCGCGTTGGATCGTCTCGCCGCTCCACGGGCGATCCTGCCGGTGAGCCGCTACGATTACCCACTCTTCGCGTAATGGATGCCAACGTTCTTCCCAGTACATAGGTTGTTTAGCTACCAAGCCGATCCCATGATTGAGTGCCGGTTGATCGGAGCCCTCCTTAACAGTCGGGCTACTGCCCCGAGCTACGGCTCGGCTCCAGTCAACGCGCCCAACAGCACTCAACCTGCCCACAACCACTCAATGTCTGCCGGGGCTGTAGCCCGACCGTGAGGGAGGGCTCGCGGGAGCGGAACTACCGAGCCGACCTCCTCCTCACACCAATGCTATTTGTAAGCGCGTCACCGAAGCGGGCGGGAAGCGGAACGAAACAGCGCCGCCTGTTACCGCTACTAGTTCGTTGCGCGGTTCTACGGCCTTCGGATTTTCGAAAGTGTTATGCGCATGAACGTCGAGGGCAGTCAGCACGCGTGCCTGCGCGGAGTTGACGCGTGCGCCGCGCACAACGATATCAGCTTCGCGCGTCTCACTTGCGTGCGGATTCGTCACTGTCAACGTCAGCTGTTTGCCGTTCACGGAGGCCGAGCCCCCAAGTCCCCAGAACTCGGCCGGCTTATCCACGCGGGTGTATCGCACCTCGGGCGCGCTGAAGAGGGCGCGAACAGCCCGCCCGCCCATGTGCGGCATAAACATCTCGAAGACGTGGAAGGTCGGCGTCACGATGAACTTGTCCTCATGGGCGAGAAAGAGCGAGTGGAGCGAGTTGATGAGCTGCGCTAGGTTAGCCATCGCGACTTTGTCGGCGTGTCGATTGAACGTGTCGAGGGTCAGTCCGGCGAGCACCGCGTCGCGCATTGTCGACTGTTGACCGAGCAGGTGCGACGGGTGTACCTCCGACCCTTTTTTGTACCACGCGCCCCATTCATCGACTACCAGCTTCACGCGGTGTTGCCGGTCGTATTGGCCCATGATGGTCCAGTGCTGGTTGATGAGAGACTCCATGCGGTCGGCCTCTCGGAGCAATTCATAATACTCCGCGATGTCAAACTTCAGCGCATCTCCCTTGGCGGCAAACCAATCGTTGGTCCGGCCGAGCCCGAGATTCCAGGCGTAATGGTGCAGCCCAAAGCCGTAGATGCTGTTGAACAACCCTGACCCCTTCTCGGCTGTCTTCGAAAAGAAGCCGCGCGTCCAATTGAAGTCGTCGACATTCGCACCCGAAGCGATGAACTTTAGATCGACGCCGTAACGTGGAACGGCGGCGGTGAAACGCCGGTACTCGGCGGCATACTCTTCCGGCGTAAAATTGCCGCCACAGCCCCACGACTCATTGCCAATGCCCCAAAAGCGCACCTTGAAAGGATCACGGTTCCCCGCTGGTCCACTAGCGCGCAAGTCAGCCCCCGTTGTCGTCCCCGCCGGCGAATTAACGTACTCGACCCACTCGTAGAATCTCTGCGCGGCCAGGCTGCGCACGTTAGCGGCGAGGTAGGCTTCCGTCCCGCTTAACTGGCAGAACCGCATGAACTCGTTAATTCCAAAATGGTTCGGCTCATACTTCCAGGGACCATCGGGCTTGTCCACCGACCACTCCGGTGCGTCAACCCAGAAGTTTGTGCGACGGGGGCGCTTGTCGCGTGGTCCCGTACCGTCACGCCAGTCGTAGCTATCGGCGAAGCAGCCGCCGGGCCAACGGACTACCGGGGCCTTGATGCGCTTCAACGCCTCGACGAGCGCCGTGCGGATGCCGGCGGTGTTGGGAACTTTTGAGTTCTCGCCGACCCAAATGCCGTCATAGACCACCCCGCCCAGGTGCTCGGCGAAGTGTCCGTAGATGTCGGGGTTTATGTTGCCGATTTCTTCTTCGATTAGAACTTCGACGCGTGAATCCGCCGCCCGCGAAGACTGCGCGAAGCCACTCTTGCGCAGCGCGACCAGTCCAGCGCTAATCGCGACCGCACCGCTTAAAAATTCGCGTCTCTTCACTTTCATTCTTCGCCGCGTCCTTCACTGTTTCAAAGTCTGCACTGCAACTGAATCCCAGTTGTTCTCCGAAGTACCAAAGCCATAGAGCATGACCTTGAAGTTTGGCGACCCGTTGCGGATCGTGCTTTCGAGTCCAACTTCTCGGTTGAGCATGAAGAAAATTTTGTCGCCGCGCCGTGCAATGCCCAGCCTTGGAGCTTTCTCCTTAGTCGCCAGCTTGCCATTGTCAACGCGCACCATTCGGCCATCAACGCTTTGCCACGCCTCGAAGATGCCGTCACTTCTTAAAAGCCATTCAATGCGGTTAACTGAGTTACCTTCGAACAACACCGCCACGATCGCGAAACCGGGAGGGAAACCTCCTTCACCTGGCTCCGGGGCACGTGGGCCAACCTTTCCCAGCGCCGCCTCCACATAAAATCGTTCGCCGTGGAACGACTGCCTGCTTCGAACCCCGGAACGTGAACCTCCGGATCCACGCATTCTCAGTTGTTTGTCTTTAACTTCGACTTGACCGCCGCCCCCGCCCTCGAAGGTGTATGGCTCCCACTTTTTCTCGTCGAGCTGGTTGCCATCGAAGTCGTCGGCCCACTCCTCGACCGCCGGCTGTGCAGTTTGAGTTGCAGGTGGGTTTTGAATTCCTGGTGCGGCTAGTTGCCTTGTGGTTGTAAGCTCACTTGAAAGCATTGCAGCTAAGCCGACAACTGACAGGGCAATCAGGTAATCTCCCTTTAGATTGTTTCCCATTATGTTTCGCTGGGTCTGCCTGCTCCTAAGCTCGGCCATTGGATAGCAGTCGTGAAAACAGCGGTGGCAAATCAGAAGCGCACATCGGCCAGCCGTTTCACGACTTCTCGCAACTCTTTCGATTCCTGCTCTTTCTGTGTTTGGCTCAGATGCTTAAACGTATCCAACGTGGACTGCGCCTCGGCGGTGCGTTTGAGACGCGTATAAGTTCGTCCCAGCTGGTAGTAAGCGTCCGGCAGGTTCGGGTCTAGTTTTATGACTCGCTCAAATTCGACGGCAGCCTCCGCCCAACGGTTGGTGCGCATAAAGAGTTTACCGAGCGCAATTCGGGCCGGGGCGAACGTCGCATCCGCTTCTACGGCACGTTTGAGATGAGTTTCGACCCGCGCCAGATCGGCATCAACTTGTTTAAGGAGAGCGTCTGCGATTAAGTAGTGGACCACCGTAATTTTGGGGTCAGCCTGTAACGCCTTTTCATAAAGTGTGATGCCTTCCGCAGCGGCTCCGGTCTGGATGCGTATCATGCCGCGGTACGCGAGCGCGGAAGCAAAGTTGGGATTCAGTTCGAGGGAATGCTTGAATGCTTCCTCTGCTTTTTCGTGGTTCTCATTCTTGAAATGGGCCAGACCTAGCGCGAACCATAACGGAGGTGAATTAGGGAATGATTTGAGTGCCTCTTCGAGCCTGATGACTGCAGCAGCTGGGGCGTAAGCATTGGTAAGCAACAAGCCATAAGCGAAACGATACTTTTCTGATTGCGGGTCGCGCTGAATTGCCAAACGCAGCGCCGGGATCGCGTTCTCCAGGTGACCGCTGCGCTCATAGACGTCCGCGAGGAGCGCGTAAATTGGCGCCGACTCAAGGCCACGCGCAACACCTGCTTCAAGCAGGCGACCGGCAGCCGTAAGATCCTGCCGGGCAAGGTAAACGCGCGCCAACTGCACGATCGCGTCTGCGTTTGAGGGTTCGAGTTTTACGACGGCGGTCAATTCCGATTCCGCTTCTGCTAATAGTCCCGCTTCCAGTAATGCACCTCCAAGTTCGGAGCGTGCGGGAAGACCGTCACCCGCCACTGCACCTTCCTTAACCCGAAGTGTCGCGTAGTCACGATAGTGGAGGGCCGCGGCGGACGGATCCTTGAGACGCAGGGAGACGACAGTTTGCGCGCGCGCGATCCCTGCCTCCGGCGCGATCTCAAACGCGCGCGCGAACAAGTCCGCTGATGCGCGTAAATCCTGGAGTGTACCAGCCGCAAACCGGATCTGCGCAAGATTGACGAGCGCGTTTTGCTGGCGCGCGTCTACTCGGAGCGACGCCTCGAATTCTGTCGCCGCCTCGCGGGTCCGGCCCAGACGCTGCAAAATCACACCGTAGTTGTTTCGCGCTGATGACGATGATGGCTCAAGTTGGGCGGCTCGGGCAAAATGGCGCGCGGCCTCTTCGAGGTTGCCAGCGTTGTCGGCAAGCATCCCGAGGTGGGTATGCGCCGACACGCTCGAAGGGTTCCGCCCAAGGGCTTTTTGAAAAAAGTCACGCGCGACCCCCAGCTCGCCGCGCTCAAAGGCGGCTGCGCCTTCAACAACCAGACGCTCTGCTTGTTCCGCACGGGAAGTATTGTTTTTGGTCGAAGCGACAGCGGTCTGTGCGCCGCACAAGCTTTGGTAGGGCAGGCCAGTCAAGCAGCCAAGAGCGACAAGGAGCAGGATTGGACGACTGAGTTTAACGGTGTACGCGATGACCATGGGCCCACGCCAGGTGTTGAGATTAGAAAGTAAGCCGAAGCGGGCGCGAAAGTCTGAGCCCGTTCGCGCCTCAGGCCTCTGATGGGGGACAGCTAGAAGACGAACCTTCCGCCGACTTGAATTCGTCGGGGTTGGAAAATGTCAGCGTTGCGCGATGAGATGCCGAAGTTGCCGTCGTCGAGGTTTAAATTCGGCAGGCCATAACGTCCGCGGTTGAACAGGTTGAAGATCTCGACTCGGGTCTCGAAGTAACTCGTTTCGGTGACACGGGTTTTCTTCATAACGCTGAGGTCCTCGGTAAAGAACGGCGTCGCGCGCAAACTGCCGTAGGTTGGCGCAGAATTGCCGAAGAACCGCAGCGGATCCGCGTAGTAGGCGGCGTATTCCGGACTGCCAATCGGGCCAGGCGGGAAGCGGTAATCGAGGGGCCGCGAAAATGCCGCCGGGTTTAGATAGCGATAGTCGATGGCGCCAGAGGGATTTCCGGTAAAGAATGGCTGCCCAGTAACGTTGGGCCGCAGGTTACCGAGGAAGCCAATGCGCTGCAGGAACTCCCGCTGACCTCCGGCGATGAAGGGCAACAGAGCCGGCCCGCTCCGATAACGGTGAATAGCCGTGACCTGGAAGCCGCCCACCAGCCGGTCAACGAGACCGCCGCGATTCAAGAACCGCCGGCCTTTTCCGAACGGCGCCTCGATGATGTAGTTGAAGACGAGCGAGTGCGGCGGAATGCTCGGCGAAATTGTGCGCAGGGATTCGCGGTCGTAGGGGTTCTGGACTACCCCGTTAAGGGGCGAGTTGCCGAAAACGTCTTCGGCCGCGTCGGTGATCAGCTTGGCGAATGTGTATGAGAGCCCGGCCTGTATGCCCTGCGCAAAGCGCCGCGTGAGGTCGACTTTACCGGCGTTGTAGAAACTCTGTCCCTGGCTCTCAAGCCGGTTGATGATGATCCCGTATTGCGGGAATGGCCTCAGCGCCTGAGAGACGGAGCCGGCAAAGTCACCAAATTGGTTGTTGAATCCAGGATAGACGGCATCGGGGCTTGCCGGCAGCGGGAAACCTACACTCGCTGCGTAGGCACGATCTGAGGCAGTTACGTCGGCCAACCGCTTACTGAGTAGGGGCAGCCCAAGTTTAAGCGCCCCAAGCGGCAGCTTGTTGACCTGATCAAAATTCGAACGTAG
The DNA here is from genome assembly GCA_035526805.1 of Pyrinomonadaceae bacterium. GTDB lineage: Bacteria > Acidobacteriota > Blastocatellia > Pyrinomonadales > Pyrinomonadaceae > PSRF01. The sequence continues at coordinate 20,592 of DATLBQ010000157.1, read as the reverse complement.
CCGCGTACCCTTGCTTCCGACATAGCCAACTTGGAGTGCTAAATTCCAGGGAAGCTGGCGCTGGATGTCGAGCGTGTACTGCGCGGTCCGACCCGTCTTAAAGTCCTTGGTAAAGTAATCCAGGTCGGTTCGGTTCAAATCGCCAACGACTTGGGAGGTCGGGTCGGCTACCGGAATGTTCGGATAGTTTTCGAGGGTGATGAATGCGTCGAGCCCGCCGTTGATATTCACTGCGCCGGGGCTGTAACCGAGGGCGCCGGCGTTTCCGAAGTCGTTGTAGATAATCGGCGCGTAGTAGATACCGTAACCCCCGCGAATGACTGTCTTGTCGTTGAGCGAGTAGGCGAAGCCGAAGCGGGGTCCGAAGTTAGTCCGATCCGGAGTGACCAGCCCGAAGTTTTCCGCCTGCAGTCCTCCCTGCCCTGTCGCCCCGACAAACGCACCAAGCCGCCCGCCGGCCGCGGGGTTTGGCACGTTGGGATCGAAACCACGGAAGCGGCCGCGCGCCTCCTCGCGCGGGCGGCCGAAATCGTAACGGAGACCGAGATTCACAGTTAAGCGCGATGTCACCTTGAAATCATCCTGATAGAAGGCAGCGTAGGACAAGAACCGATGTCCCGGGTCAATGGTCTGGTTAGAGTTAAACGAGAACTCCGGTCTGCCGGTGATGAGACTGGCGATGGGCCATCCCTCGTTGAAGTCGTTTGTGTTGGCTGTCTGGTTGCTTCTAAAGTTGAAATTGCCGCCGATGTCGAAGTGGGCCGCGTTGTTCAATTGCTGAAGCCGCAGTTCGCCGCCGAATTTCATTGTGTGGCGGCCGCGGATGAGGGTCACTACATCACTCAAGTGGACCGAATTGTCGCGAACCCTATTGTCAAAGAAAGTCGATCCGCCGGCCTGGTATGCGCGCGGGTCGGTGGAGTTCACGGGATCGCCGTAGCCGGGGAACCCGATGAGCGGAAGGCCGCGATCCTGCGTAGCGGTCGGGCTCAGGCCGAGGTCGCTCGCCTGGGCAACGCCGGAGGAGAAGTTTCTATTCGACACGTCGGAGCGCGAGAAGCCGGCGTTGAAGTGGTTGATGAAAGTTCCCGTCAATGTCCAGTCGTGCTGCAAGCGCGCATAATAAGACTTGAACAACTGATCCCATACGCCCTGGGCGACGAAGGGTTCTGTGAAACGCGGAAAGCCACCTTTGACGCTCGGTAACTTGCGGAACGTGTAGCTGAAGTTCAGCGACTGCCGGTCGGTGAGGTTGTGCGTGATCTTCGACACATAGTAGTCCGTCCTTGAAGTAGCCGTCGTGTTCGCTTGAAAGTTGCGGAACACGGTGGAGCCGTTTGGTCCGGTCTGATTCGGCAGCGGGAAGAGGTTTACGAAGTTACGGCCGATCGATGAAATCCGGGCGCCGCCGAGATACTGATCCAGTCGGTTGCCGGGGATAGCAGTGCGACCATTAGGGCTGAAGTTTGGGTCGTCAGGATCGGGTTGAAACGGGAGTTGACTCGGGTCATAAATCTGGACCGGGCCGCCGAAGAACTGGAGTACGTATGGGTCAGTTAGTAGTTCGCCGAAATCGCCGTTCCGCATTCTCAGCGTCGGCACCGTCAGTTCCACTGATTCTGACTGAAATGTGCGGTAGGCGCCGTAGTTAAAGAAAAAGAAAGTCTTGTTCTTGCCGCTCCACACCAGGTCCCCTCCTTCACCGAAACGCGGCAGGGTGACGGGGCCGCCGACCGAGAAACCATAGTCGAACTGGCGGTCGAGCGGTTTATCGATGCAGCCAATGTTCTGCAGACGGCACGCTGCGTTGTTGGCATTCCGAATGCGGTTACGATCGATGTTGGCATTAAGGTAGTCGTTGATATGGAAGAGGTATGCCTCGCCATGGAAATCATTGCCGCCGGTCTTGATGGTGAAGTTGATGACGCCACCCGTAGAGTTGCCAAACTCGGCGGAGTAACTGCTGGTCGATACCGTGAACTCCTGGAAGGCGTTGGGCCCCGGAGCGACCTCCGAGAAGAAGGTGCCGTTCTCGCCGCGCCGCGTCTGCGCACCGTCGATCAAGATGTCAGCGCCTAACCCCTGGCCGCCGTTGATGCGGAAGTTAGTGGCGTTCGTGCCTGTGCTGCCGGAGGTTGTGCCCGTTCCTCCGGCCGTGTCGTTAGAGACAATGCTGCTGTCGAGAAAGATGAACGAAAGGGGTGACCGCCCCCCGCTCTCAGCCGCAACCAGCAGGGGCAACTCCCTGACTTGTCGCTCGCTGATGTTAAGTTGCTGCACCGGCGTATCCGTCTGAAGCACCGGAGCTCCTTCATCCGAAACGGTCACACTTTCGCCCACTCCGCCTACCTCAAGCTGAATATCGGCCGTGCGAGTAACTTGCACCGCAACCTTGAGGTTGTCGAGGGTGGCAGTTTTGAAGCCCGCAGCCTCAACTGTCAGCTTGTACATGGCAGCTGGCACTTGAGGTATCGTGAAGTTTCCTTCATCACTGGTGACCGTTTCACGAGCCTCGTTCGTCTCGAGGTTCGTCGCGGTCACTTTCGCCTGAGGCACAACCGCACCAGCCGGATCTGTTACCCGACCGGTGATTGCACCGCGGTCGGTCTGAGCACTAACGGACGGCGCGCATATCAGAAAGAGCGCGAGCAAAGTAACAAGGGCATACTTCTGGGATGTCATGGCTTCCTCTCAGACTTCTGACGTGTTTGGAAAGATTTTTGGGATCGGGAAGACGGATGGTGGACGGGAGGCATTGCATACGACGCAAGGAGATCGTCCTGAAGAGACATACTCTCGATACCTGTTTTTCGCCTGCTTCTCGATCGTTTCGCGGGGGCTTTTGCCTAAAGGGGGAAAGACTAACCAATAACCGACAACTAACGAGCCAAAGCGAAAATTTGCTACTTTGAATTCTTAACGGTTTGAAGGCGAACCAGCACTTCAATGTCCACCGGGGCATCGGTTGCACTCTCGACGCCTTTTTATTAGGTTTGCTCATTTACACCACAAACGAACACGGTGTCAAGGCTATTTTCCTCGAAATGATCAGAATCCACTTGAGAACGTTTGATTTTGGGTTTAAGTCCGATGTCTTAAACTGTGATAAAACCGTCAGGGACCTTCCAAACTCGAAATCCAATAAGGGGAGTTAGTTCGTTGAATCTATGAACCAGCGCAGCCTTTGTTTACTAGTCGTGCTCCTGTCCGTGGTGCTGCTCGCAAGCTGCTCTCGAAGTTACGCGCAGGCCGTTCGCTGGCCACAGGCTTTTGAGCTCGATGGTGATATTCGTCAAGTTCATGATCCAGCCATCATTCAGGATGGCGACACCTACTATCTTTTTTCGACGCGGGCGGGCATTGCCATCCGGTGTTCGAAAGACCTGATCAGATGGCAGCTGTGTGGCGACGTATTCGCCCACCTTCCAGAGTGGGCCGTCAAGGATGTCCCGGGCCTCAGAGGTTTGTGGGCTCCCGACATCTCTTACTTCAATGGCAGATATCACCTCTACTATTCGGCCTCCACTTTCGGCAGCAACCGTTCCAGCATCGGTCTGGTGACAAATCAGACGCTCGATCAGACGAGCGAGAGGTATCGGTGGGCGGACCAGGGAAAAGTGATCAGTTCATACTCTTCAGACGATTGGAATGCGATCGACCCGAACGTCGTGCTCGACGAAAAGAATGAACCCTGGCTGGCGTTCGGGAGCTTCTGGGGAGGTATAAAGCTCCGCAAGCTCGATCAAACAACCGGCAGACTTTCATCCTCCGACAAAACTTTATACGCGCTCGCCAGTCGATCACGAAACGCAAATTTGCCAGGCGCAATTGAAGCGCCGGTCATCATCCGGAAAAATAGCTACTACTACCTGTTCGTTTCTTTCGACTTATGTTGTCGAGGAAAGGACAGCACTTATAACATTCGCGTTGGCCGTGCGCTGCGTCTCACTGGGCCCTATATGGATCGAAGCGGCAAACTAATGATCCATGGCGGCGGAACTCCCGTGGTGGCTGGCAAAGGCCGCTGGGCTGGCCCGGGACATTGTGCCGTCTTACAAAACAAAGAAGGCGAGATGCTGGTCTATCATGCTTACGATACAGAGTGGCGTGGTATCCCAACGCTGCGGATTGCGCGCCTTCTTTGGGATCCGCAAGGTTGGCCCAGGATCTCCGGTCGATCAACTGAAGATTAAGCGCGCCGCACTATGATCCCCTTGGCAATGAACGGTGCTATGGCTTCGTCCGTGGCGCCCTTATCGGTGATAAGAATGTCTACGTCTTCCAGTGGGCAGATTAGAGCGGTGCCGATAGCCCCGATCTTCCGATGGTCAGCGACTATGATTTTCTGGCGTGCCTGGCGCATCATGGCACGATGAATGGTAGCCTGGTCAGGATAGTTTGTTGTCAGGCCATGTTCGACATGTATTCCGTCCACGCCGATGAAGACCTTATCCACGAAGATCTCGCCGACGCTTTCGATAGATGCTGGCCCAACCAACGCAAACCAGTCGCCGCTCAGAAATCCGCCCGTAACGATGACCTTCAGGTCATCCCGATGACTTAGCTCCATAGCCACGTTGACGGCATTTGTCAGGATGGTAATTCCCTTGTGAAGACAAACACTCCGGGCAACTTGCGTCGCGGTTGTTCCGGCGCCGATAGCCAGTATGTCACCGTCACTTATGAGCTCAGCCGCGACCAGACCGATGCGTCGTTTCTCCGCGCCACGCTGGCGCTCCTGCTCGTGATAGTAGGAGGTATGACGAAAGGGTTCATAGAGCATTGGCTGGATGGGCACAGCGCCGCCGTGGCTTCGGAGCAACAAGCCACGTTGCTCCAGTTCGCCAAGGTCGCGGCGAATCGTTGCCGGCGACACTTTCAGGCGCTTGGCCAGCGGACGAACCGAGACTTTACCGGAGCGCAGCAGCTCCTGCAAAATCGTCTGCGCGCGTCGCTCTGTAGCAGAGGGTTCGTCGGGCATCTAGGTCCCAGGGTGTGTTGGTAAGTGACACCGTCAAATGCAACTTCAAAACTGACGGCTCGCCGTGCCACAGCGTGAGGTTTGCGCTGGCCATGCAACAGTCATCCCCAACAGGGGGGAAAATTCGCATGGGCCAATCTCACTTGACGTCCGCATACTATGGACTTGCGGTAAAGAGGTCAATCAAATCCGGCCGTACACCATGGAATCCCACAGTTCTGCCGGACTACGGTTGCGGACTCTCAATCACCTTCAGAATTACGCTTTCCTGATTGCGCTGTCGGCTGCGTAAGTCGTCCGCGCGGGCAAACATTCGCTTTGCCGCTTCTTTTTCGCCTAGCTTTGCGTACACCAGTCCGAGTTGATAATTGGCGCGCAGGTCGTTGGCGTCAAGTTCAACGGCGCGCTCCAGTTCCTTCCGGGCCTCAGCGTAGTTCCCCGCTTCCCGATAGGCGGTTCCGAGCGCTGCATGTGCGGCCGCGTGATTAGGGCGTGCCGCAACGACCCGACGAAAGGTGTTTACAGCTTCAGCACGATCGCCCGCTTTCTCAAAACTTTCACCAATCAAATACTCGGTGTCGGGATCCGCTTTGAGATTTAGACTGCGTTGAAGCGCGGCGCGCGCCTCGGCAATTAATTCCTGCCGGAGCAATGCCGCCCCGAGCAGATAGAAACCGGCGGCGTCATTTGGCTGTAGCGCTACATAACTCTTCATGAGCTGCGCCGTCTCAACTGTCTGGCCCTTTCTCCAGCGCGCCGCCGCCAGCGCATAGAGATAGGCAGGTTGACGCGGGTAGGAGCGGTGCAACTGTTCGAAGGCAGGTAAGGCATCGAGGAGTAGATCCATTTTCAGCGTGGTCACACCAAAATCATAAAGCACGTCGGGAGCATCAGGGGCGATACGGCGTGCGTGTATAAGATGAGCGAGCGACTTTTCCAGATTACCCGTAGCGCGTGCGATATTTGCCAGTGCACGCAATGTGGTGACGTCATCGGGCTTGATTTTTAATGCGTTCGAGAGATGCTCCTCAGCCTTGTCATATCGCTTTTGTGAGGCATTGATTATACCTAGTCCGTATAGTACCGGAAACGATGCGGGCGTTTGACGGCGAGCGGTCTCCAACAAAACAAGCGCTTCATCGCTTAAGCCGCCTTTGGCAAGCAGAAGCGCGAATTCCGCCTGGGCTTCCAGCTTACCGGGCGCGACCTCGCGAAACTCGCTTGCGAGCCGACGCGCTTCCTCGATCCGGTTTAGGGCGATCAGCGATCTCAGCAATACAGGGTAGTAGTCATCAGTGACAGCAGATCGTGGAGTAAGCTGCAGATACTTCAGCGCCCGTTGGTAGTCATGACTGTCTGCATATAGGGTTGCCAGCCGCAGATTGATGTCGCTCCGCTGTGGCGCCAGCCTGTGTGCCGACTCCAATATCTCCAGGGCCTCCGACGTTCGATTCATTTTCAAAAGCAGCGTGCCCAGATTGAGCTGAACTCCGACGTGAGTCGGCGCAGCCGCGCGGGCAAGGCGAAACAACCGTTCAGCCTCCACAGTGTTCTGTTCCTGGGCGCGCACGACGCCAAGCAGATTTAGGGCGTCGGCGTCGCTTGGCGACGCGGCGAGCACAGAATTGAGGAGACTTTCCGCAGCTGGTAAATCACCCTGACTGATTGCCTTAATCGCTTCCGCTAAATGGCTGAGATTCGTGTCGCGGCTATTCCCGGTCTGAGTTCGTGCCAGTGGAACAGCCACTAGGAAGATAAGCAGCGCGACTGCACTTTGAAGTCTCATGTCCAAGCGCGGCTGGGTATGGCAGGGCCGTGATTTTTCTGAAGTGGTGATCGAACAATGCATACTATTTTACTCTGTTCATTCTCACGATCACTCGACACCGATCGGTGGCAAGTATAGTTGAGGACTTATCAGGTGCAAATGTGGTGGTGGGTTGCGCGAAAGGATCGGGCCTTCTCGAAATGTGTGAGCCAATTTGTGGCCAGAATTCCCAGCATGCGACGTACTGGACCGTAGTGAATGGGACGCCTACGTACAACGCTACTGGAATGGTGTGGCTGCGCTCACAAGTGTTGCCAGGAGCATCAAACAACCATCCCAATCTTCAACGCTTCGCTCTTGACCTGACGAAACTCGCGAGGCTTGGAAGACTCGAGAAGGTTGTCGGTTACGACGCCGAGGTAGCAAAAACACTTTCGGATTCCACTAAAACGCCAGTTCTCATTGGTGAATCAAACCTCGATCGAACGGCTATCGCTCGAGGATTAGCCCTCAGGATTGACTTAGTTGAAGTGCCCGCGGCGCTTCGTAAACAGTTATTCAGTCTGAACCTTAATGCGATTGCGGCGAATGCGAAGACCAGCCAGGAATTTGAGAATTGCGTCCAAGCCATTATCGGTGAAGCCGAAAAGGCTAACGGACAGATCATCCTTTTCATCGACGAGCTGCAAGAGTTTGCCGGCAAACGCGCCACTTACATTGCCTCCTCAGCACTTCGTACCGCTCTTAGAGACAGAGGTTTGCGCGTAATCGGTGCTGCTTCGCCCTCAGCAGTGTGACGCGTCTAGAGCTTATCCGTCCCTAAATGCACTCATAACGATTGATCCCATCACTGCCCTGGTGAACTAAATCCGCGCCTGGTTTCGATGGGGAAGCGCGATATTTCGCGCAGTAAACTTATCGGGCAAATACCCGATGTACTGCATCAGCATGAAGGCGTTACGTTGCTGACCAAAATCCGGATGTTCCGCAGGGCCCTTAGCACTGCTGCGTGCAGAAACATAGGCGAGAGGCGATGGTCCGGCCACATTTCACGAAACGAGAAACGCATGCGTTCGTGCCGCCGCATCGGCCGGGTTGTCGAGCCATGGAAGATGTCAGCTGTTCGGCATGAATTAATCGAACCCCCTGGCATGGAGCCGAACAGTTCTCTTGCATAAGTAGTATCGGCTAATGGATCGTCTTCGCCACCAAATATACATAGGTCGCATGCGGCAGGTGCTGTAATTGCTCATTCGGAATGATCACTGCCGTAAGCGGCACTCGCCCTCGCGGGGGAGAAGTACGGCGGCCAGCCAGCCCCCGCTGCATTGCCGGCATGCCAGAGTGCTTGCGATTATTCTGAAGGATTTAGAACTTGCTCTTTTTCCTTGCGCAAGTGACCTATATGTCGCCAAATCCACCAGCCGGCCAATAAGACACCGATAATTCCGATCACAAAATCGAAGCGATGAAACCACGTCCGAAGGGTGTCGTCCTGGTTCCACTTTTCGCCGAGTTTCTGCCCAACGTAGGCAAGCCCGAGACACCAGGGCAGGGATCCCGCGAACGTATAAATAACGAATCGCGTTAAGTTCATTCGCGCCACACCAGCTGGAAAAGCGATGAAAGTGCGGATCGCCGGCAATAGTCGACTAACAAATACAATTATCTCGCCGTGGTTCGCAAACCAACGGTCCGCCATATCCAGGTCATGACGAGATACGAGTACATATCGTCCGTACTTCTCGATTAGAGGACGCCCGCCCTTGCTACCGACCCAATAAGCGACCAGCGATCCCAATACACAACCGACGGCGCCGGCGATGCCAACAAGCCAAAGATTCATCTGTCCCGTAGACACCAGGTATCCGGAAAACGGCATGATGATCTCGGAGGGCAATGGTATGCATGCCGATTCGATTGCCATCAGCAACACAATTCCGGAGTAGCCCATCAATGAAATGGTGGCGACGATGAAGCCGGATAGGATTTCGATTATTCGTGCGATCATTTGGATTCAGTTTCGAGTCTCAAGTTCGGAAATGAGGTCAGTACCACCACGCGGTAGCGGGTGGGTCTGCTGTTTCATCCGGCAATAGTGCGGCAAAACGTAAGGCCCACCCGCCACCGCGCGGTGGTACTGACCTCATGCTCAAGTCTCACAGATGCCCTGACAACCTTGGTTCTTTCTCGGAATCTCAAATTCCAAACTTGAAACCTGGAACTTGGAACGTGAGACTATTTTACGTCGACCAGCCGTGCTGGCCAATCAATGGAACAAACGCGCAGGCGCCGTGGTCTTCTTGTTTGTATCCCGTTTCAGCCTTGATTACTCGCATGAGACGCTGCGACTCGCGCGTTTCACCCACTGGCAGCACCAGGCGTCCACCGACCTTTAGCTGCGCCACCAACGGCTGGGGAACCGTTGGGCCGCCGGCGGCAACCAGTATCGCATCGTAAGGAGCGTTTGCTGCCCAACCCAGCGAGCCGTCAAAACACTTAACCGTTGCGTTGTAAATGTTCAGTTGTCTGATTCGGCTTTGTGCTTCTCGGGCCAGGTTCGCGATCCGTTCGATCGAATAAACCTGACCTGCAATCTTCGCCAGGATCGAAGTCTGATATCCGGAGCCAGCTCCGATCTCAAGTACGCGACTGTCGGAGTCAATCTCCAGCAATTCTGTCATACGCGCCACAATGTACGGCTGGGAAATCGTCTGGCTGCCGCTGATTGGCAGCGCGTGATCTCCATACGCGCGTGCTTGCAACGCTTCCGGCACAAACGCATGTCGCGGCACCGCACGCATTGCGTCTAGAATTCTGCCATCACGGATTTGATAGTAGTCGCGAAGCCGCTCGACCATGCGTTCGCGGGGGATGGAATAATCCTGACTTCTATTCGCTTGCTGTTGACCAGTAGTTTGCACAAAACTCAAATGTGCGAATCGCGGACTTGCCTAACCCTTGTGAAGCAATTCCGGATCTTTTAAATAACGCCAGCTCTCGATCGCTGTGAGCGCTCGGTGGTCTGTCATATCACTCTTCAACGGAGTAACCGAGATATAACCCTGATCGATGGCATTATAATCAGTTCCGGCCGCGGCGCTGTTGTTGAAGTATTCTTCGCCGATCCAGAAGTAGGGTTTACCACGTGGATCAATGTGTTCGCTGATTACCGGTCGAGCATTTTTAATTCCCTGGCGCGTGACTCTAACACCCTTGATCTCTTTGGCGGGAATGTTGATGTTTAGCAAGGTTCCTTCCGGCAGTCCTTCCGCTAATACTTTCTGCACCGCGACGACTGCGAATTGTGCGGCTTCGCGAAAGTCGAACCCTTCACGCGCAACGAGACTAAACGCGAGGCCTGGCACTCCGAGAATAGTTGCTTCGAGGGCGCCGGCCACTGTACCTGAATAGGTCGCATCGTCGCCAAGATTACCACCATGATTAATCCCGGACGCACAAATATTGGGTAATTCTTCGGGCGGCAGAATCTTGTTAAGCGCGAGCGTTACGCAGTCCGTGGGCGTGCCGTCAACGGTCCAATGTCTTTCATCAATTTGCCGGATGCGCAGAGGGCGCGCGAGGGTAAGACTATGAGAGGCGCCGCTCATTTCCGAAGCTGGCGCGACAACATAAACATCGCCGACTTCTCTGAGTGCCTCTTCAAGCTTGATCAGACCGTTCGACTGGATGCCGTCGTCGTTTGTGAGCAGAATTCTCGTCATGCGAAACACGTCTCAATCTGCCGGTTAACCTGACAACCAGCGATCCAATACACACCGAGGGCGACCAACTGATTGTGAGGGCTGACGACTGGAGACGCAGCCTGCCAGGCAAGCCGCGAAGGTTGGCTCTACTAATCCGGTTAGTCTCTGGGAGTAGTGCGCATGCGGCCTTTTTTCTTGTTCCGCTTGCGAGCAAGAGCAGATTTGAGCTTGGCCTTCTGGCCGGGAGGAATAAAGAATGCGTGCTTCTTCGCATCCTTGATGATCTCTTCCGTCATCACCTTACGCTTAAAGCGCCGTAATGCGCTTTCAATCGATTCACCCTGATTAATAGTAACTATAGCCATTCGCTTTCTGTCTTTCCTTTATGATTGATGTCCACCTTTTGCCGAGCTATTTAACACGCCTGAATCGTCACTGGTCAAGTACGTAGCAAGTAAATCGTTAATCGTGAATAGTAAATAGAACGATTGACCTTAAGCAGGCCGGGCCAGAGGTTTCAGATACTATTTACGATTTACGATTCACTATCACACAGGGAACCCCGCGACGATTGGGTCGTTCGCGGGGTTCACTGAAGAACTAAAGAACAGGAACTTAAACCAGCGCCGGTTCTGCAGTCTCCTGCTTCTTGCGGCTAAGACCTTTGATCTGCACGGGCTTGTCCGCTTCTTTGGTGTCGAGCTGCTTCTTGAGGACAATCTCCTGATAGAGCTTGCGCATCGCCACTGCCTCTTCATGCGCCGTCTTTGGACCTTCCATTTCAGGCTTGTTCGGACGCGTCAGGTCAATTGGATTCAAGACCATGTCGTGCACCTTATCAGTCAGTTCAACTTCCTTACCACGGGCAAAAATTTCATGACGGCCATGTTCCTCATACCACTTGGCCACGGTCGCATTCTGGTGCATGTTCTCGATGATGTTTCTCCACCCTATGCCGGTGTTATAGGCACAAAATGAAATTTCGCCTTCCTGAGTTCCGTAAGGAATAATGCACATCTCTGTACGACGAAAGTCGTAGTTGAACAAATCCTGAAACCACATTCCGGCGATGAACAGGAAGTTCCAGCGATCAGCACGACGCTTTTCAATATCATCCTGCGAACGATCGCCGCTGACTTTGCCGTAGTCTTTGCCGGTCAGACCAAATGACTTATCAAATTTCTTGAAGAGCTCGTAGAGTGTGAACTGCGACGGCGATTTGTAGGGGTTGTAGTGCTTGAGCAACGCCAGTCCCATCATCAAATTCGACATCCACTTCCCGCGGGCTGCATCAGTGATCTTCTGCATGTCTTTCACCAGGCCGGGAATGTTCAGGAACTCCGGCACTGGACGCATTTCGCGAGTTTCCTTGTCGACCATCACCGCTGTACCTACTCCGCAGTTGGGATGGCAACCGCACGACACCTGGCCCCAGTCCGCATCCGGTCCATGCACGAGATCGGCGAAATCAGCGAAGGCGCCCATTAACGATAACGGGAACCAATCGCGCGTCGGCTCAGTAATGCCAACCTGGTTCTTAACGTCATGCGCGAGATGCGACAGCGTGTAACGTTGTTGCAGACGGCGCTGCGGCGTAATCTCCTCATCGCGACCAGTAAACGAAACCGGCTGGAATGACAAGAAGGCGATCTTCTTCGGATTATCAAGTGCGAACCTGATAATCGATCCAACCTGATCGTTGTTGATGCCGTTTACCAGCGTCGTCACAAGCACGATCTCAACTCCCGCTTCATGCAGGTTGTTGATTGCGCGCATCTTCACGTCGAATAAATTACCAACCTGGCGATGGCTATTGGCGTCGTTACCAACTCCGTCGAATTGTAGATAAACGTAGCGCAGACCAGCCTCTGCTGCCTGCCGGCAAAAATCTTTGCTCTTGGCGAATTCGATTCCGTTAGTCGCAGCCTGAACGCTGTTATAACCAACCTTGCGCGCATACTTGATCGACTCAATGAAATACGGCGAAATCGACGGCTCACCACCGGAGAACTGCACCGACATCTGCCGGCGCGGCTTGATCGAGATGGCGTTATCCAGGATTTCCCTGATGTCGTCCATGCTCAGCTCGTGAACAAACCCAACCTGGTTCGCGTCCATGAAACAGGGATCGCACATCATATTGCAGCGGTTAGTAAGGTCAACTGTCAGAACCGCGCCGCGGCCATATTTGATAGTGCTGGTGCCGTGGTTGTGCAGCTTTTCGTCGTTATGAGCATCGATGTCGCGGCCTGGAAACATCTTCTCGATGTGCGTCAGGAACTTGACGTCAATGGCCATCATGTCTTCGAAGTGCCCATGAATCGGGCAATCTTTCACCATCCACACTTCACCGTCGCGTTCAATGATTTGGGCCTTGATTTCACCCACCTTTTCATTAATTAAGACACTCACGTCCTGTTTGCCGGAAATAATCGACTCGCGTGCTTCTATTACGCAGGTGGGACAAAGTGAATCCGTGGTTCGCGGCCAGCCGAGGGTAGGCTTGCTCTTTTGCCACGATTTCAGCAAAGGCTTGTCGGACCACTTAGGCGTAAACGACGGGTTCGGCTTGTACTTGTTAACTGACTGGATAGCATCGTGTAGACCGCCGGCTGCCAACGTGAGGCCCTTCTCGGCGCGCTTAATTAATCGCATTCTCTCTCCTCTAAATAACTTTTGTCTTAGAATTGCCGCTCACAAGGCAGGGGAACATACACGTAACCTCGCAGAACTGAATTACTCGTTGGCAATGACCATGCCGCCTGCTCTCGATCCACCTAAGCGAATAAATAGTTGGACTTAACTGAGAGACCGACAAGACACGGCAGGTTACAGCATCTCCTCTGGCGTGTCAACACGACTCAGCTTCCGGTTGCGAAGGAAGTGCGTAGCATTTTGACCGGCAGCACACGGTCGAGCTATGCCGCCGGCACGAGCATTACCGACTAAGTTAAGACAGGCTCTTAATTTCGCGCGGGAGTTTGCTTGGTTGGCTAGCGAGGGTTCTTACTTCTTTGGTGCGTAGTAGCCTATTCGAGCGGCCACGCGATGGGCAGGATTGTTTGTCTCCACGCGGACGCGCCGGAATTGTCCATCACGTTTAGAATTCAGGGGTGAGTAATAGAGGGTGTATTGATGTCGCAGTTCGTCGGCTACTTCCTTATAGATTCGTTCTAGATCATTGAAGCTGGCTGGCTTGTATAGCCGGCCGCCGGTAGCCGCCGTTAGTTGTTCCAGGTGGCGTTCACTATCACTCAACGCCACTAGTCCCAGGCGCAAATCATCGATGCGAAGTTGATTAAAGCGAACAGCTGAATCCGAACCGGAAAGCAGCGTTGACAGCTCCTCCTGTTTGCGTGCCCTTTCTATTTGCGTATTGCTAACGACGTAGATTGTGGTTTGTGCTTGCAGCGCGCCTCGCAAAGCGGCGTCGAAGCTGATTCCTCGCCCGCTGTCGATGCCATCAGTAAGTATTATGATCGCGTGCCGTGCATTCGTTCGAGCCCTTTGATCGCGAGCGCCCAGGAGCACCGCGTCGTGAAAACGGGTAAACATTCCCGGCACAATTCGCCTCAGAGCTCGCCGCAACTGAACCAGGTTTCCGGTCCAATCCTGCAGCATCACTACGCGGTCATCAAACTGTATAAGACTAACGCGATCGTCCGTCGCCAGATGAGCGGCGAATCCTTCCGCTGCCTTGCGGAAATCTTCAAGATTTTCCGCTACAGAAGATGACGCGTCCACGATCAACGCAACGTCGACGGGAACATTTCGCAGGCTTAGATCGCTGAGCGATTGTTCGACTTCATCTTCGAAGATCCGAAAATCTTTCCGCGTAAGACTGCTAACCAGTACGCCGGACGTGTCTCGGACAGTCACGGGCAGCAGAATCTCAGTAGTATTGACGGAGATGACATCGTCAGGATCGATCTCCTGTTCATCTTGTTTCGGAAGAGGTGTCGGCGTTGGCAAGGTGGACTGCGCGCAGACAACAGATGAGAAGAACACAAACGCTAGGGTCAGCAACAACGTTGCGCGGAGCAGTTGAGGACCGCGCACCAGTCCAACCGGAGCCATGAGACTAGTTCCCCCTAATCCTATTGGGAGTGCCTCGAGGCGCGCCTTGCGGATCACTTGCGTCATCCGCCATTGCGGCCGTCATCGCGAGAATTATCGGTTCAGTAACTCTCCGCCGCCGCAGTTCTTCCAACTTCTCTGTAGAGAGATTGAAGTCGACGGGTGAAGCTTCAATCCGCTTGATGATCGTGCCTTCTGAAAATCCTGCTTCTACCAGCTGTATTACGGCCTCATTAGTTAAAGTGGGTGTCTTTTCCAACTTCAGCGGTGCACCGCCCGCTTCCGTAGGTGGACGCAGAATTCGAACCGTGGCGCTTCCGGTAGTCGTTGTTTCACCCTCATTTCCACCCCGCATCCCGCGGCCGCTTGACTGACTTCGCGAACCCGAGCTACTCCCAAAAATGTCAGAGCTGCCGGATTGATTTTTTGGATCAAAACTGCCTGACCGGTTCGCTCGAAACTCGGAGTCGTCCATCCAATCGTCCTCAGTGAAAACGAAAGATTCGTTTCGTGCCAGCATGGCAAGAATTATGTTCTCGCTCACGCCGTTGCGCTTCAACTCAATCAACCTGTCAGGATCGAGATTGAATCGACTTAGACGATTGTGAATGATTGCAATGACGGTCTTTTCCTTAAATCCGGCGCGAACAAGTTTAACTACCGCCGCATTCGTAAGCGGAGCTTCACCTTGCTGTGCGCGGGCCGCACCGGTCATTACGCACAGCAGGAGTGAGACTATGGCCAGGCGAAGAAGGACTCTTTTCGTCGATAGTTGATTCATTTGTTGTTCAGCAGTAACGAAACTCAGAGGCCGTCGCCGATGGTGACCTCGCCTTTTGCAGGCGTTGCAGGTTTTGCTCTACGGTATCGATAGCTAATTCGTTTCACGTAATCGCGCGTCTCTCTATAAGGCGGAACTTTGTGGCCAAACCGAATGACTGCGCCTTCTCCCGCGTTGTAACTCGCCAGCACCAGATCGATCCGGCCGTTAAACTGTCCCATCAGTTGCTTCAAGTAACGCGTGCCGCCAGCTATATTTTGCGCCGGATCGGACGGTTTTCTGATGCCGAAACGAGCGGCGGTGCCAGGCATCAACTGCATCAGGCCTTGGGCACCCTTGGGCGAAAGTGCCCGCGCGTTGAAATGTGACTCCTGCTCCATCACGCAAAAGATTAGATAAGGATCGACACCATGCTTCGCGCCATTCTGTTTAATTAAGCTGTCGATTTTCGCGTTCCCCGTGGTCCAACCGCGCGCTTTCCTGGAAGAAGCGTCAGCCAGAGTATTTAGGTCCTCTCGTTCGATGTGATCTATTCTAGATCGCTCGACGAAAACGGATAACGGGCCGCGCCGGTACCAGGCCCCGGCTGCCGATTCCGTAACGCCATCAGCTTCGACCCGAGCGCCTCCTACAAGATAAATCCAAACTGGACCAACGTTAGTCTCCGCCGTATCCCGCTGTACCGAAGGATCGGTTTCGTCCGCTACTGCTATTTTGGCAACTTGGGGATTACCCTTCGTCTTGGCTCTCGAGTCGCGCTCAACTCGTTGTATGCGCTCACGCGTGATCAGGTGACTCATGCCGCCGCGTCGATACCAAATTCCCTGCTCTGTCTCCCATGCTTCATCAACGGAAATGTTGCTCCCGTCGACGAGCTTTAGGCGAACCGAGGTTGAAACTTCAGCAGGTGTAAGTAATGCAGCGGCAGGCTTCTTTTGTCCATAGACACCAGAAGCTGATAGCAACAGCGCTGTCATCGCAACAGTTTGAATTGTGGTTAGGGTATTCTTCATCGGCAGCTTCGATTTGAAAATCTTGACAGCGGGGGCAAGTCCGCTCTTTGCTTACCTGTCACCGCGTTTTGATCAACAGGATCTCTACAATTCGAGCGGATCAGCCAAGCTGGGATCATTTAACGACCCTGCGTGCGACACAAACCTGTGTGAATCGTCGAAGCTGTGGGATGAGCCGAAGTAGTTGCGCCACGCAATGTCAACAATTTGAGGTGTCAGTTCGAGCGACTGGCCGTCAAACAAGCAAATGTCGGTCGCGCGATCAAGCAGGTCGCGAGGCTCGCAACCCTTCATTTGGCGGTGCTCAAGCTTGTATTTGTTAAGCACGTGATCTAGCACTGCTTCCTGGTAACGAAAACCGCGAGTATGAGCCTGTCGCTTGAAAATTTCAGCATAAGCGCCGGCCGTAGGAGGCTCCACACGAGCGCGATACCCCATCCTTCTCAGGAACGCCTGGTCCGCAAGATCGTTTTCGTCGAGGTTCGTTGAGAAGACTACGAGTTGCTCAAACGGCACCTCAATCTTTTTGCCGGTGTGCAGTGCAAGATAATCAACGCGGCGCTCGAGCGGCACGATCCATCGGTTAAGTAGGTCCTGAGGCGCTACCCGCTGACGGCCAAAGTCGTCGATCACGAGCGTGCCGCCGTTTGATTTCATCTGAAACGGTGCTTCGTAAAACTTCGCTGCATCGCTCCAGGTCAAGTCGGCATTTTCCAGGGTTAGTTCTCCACCGACCACGACGAGCGGCCGTCTGATCAATACCCAGCGCCTGTCGTATTCAACTGGTGTGTCATCGGCAGATGCCGGGCGATGACAATGAGAATCAAACACGCGAATGATCTGTCCATCGATCTCGACCGCATAAGGAATCCAAATCGCTCCAGGCAGCGCGTTGTTAATGCGTTCAGCCACCGCCGTCTTCCCCGTACCAGGCAGACCCGTTAGAAAAAGCGAACGCCTGGAATTTATAACGCAGCCAAGAGTTTGCAAGAGTGAATCCGGCAGAATCAGATCATGGAACGCCGCACGCACTGTCTCCAGCGAAGCCGGATGCGAAGGGATGGACTGCAAACGCATCATGTGCGCGTAGTCGTTAAGTGAAACCGGGGCCGCGCCGGTGTAGCCGCACATGGACAACAATCGCAGCAACCGATCCCAACCGCGGTCCAACATGCTGTAACGAGTCGAACCCACCGCCGTTTGCAGGCGCACTTCGATCAACTTCTCTCGATATAGCTTCTCCAGCAGCTCTTCCGTAAGCGAGCGCGGCAGGTGCAGCCGCTCGGCGACGGCAGTGGTCGTCGGCTCAGGCAGCATCGCAACATGCTTCAGCGCCAGGTCACAAAGAAACCCTTCAGCGATGCCAAGGTCGGCTATTTCCTCGGCCACGGGAGGACCCATCGATTCCAGCTCAATGCGCGAAAGTATGGTTGTTTGCGTCATGATTCTGTAGGACAGACATTCCTGTCTGTCTTCTCTTTCTTAAATGTAAAGCAAACTGTTAGTTTGCGATTTGCTTTATGTGACTCGTCTCGACGCAATCGCAAACTAACAATCTGCGTTACTAAATTATCAACGGGCAGGCAGGAATGCCTGTCCTACTAGCGACCCGCGTTCGCAGCCACAACAGCGATCGGGGCGCTGTTCGCCGCCTGCGACGGATCGCTCTTCCCGGTGCGTTTGTAAAGATCGGCCAGACGTTTCAGCGCCAGCGTGGAGTTCGGTTCAATACTCCGAGCGGCTTCATAATATTTAATTGCATCGTCATCGCGACCAAACCGTTCGAGCATCCGCGCGGTATTGAGGTTGCCCGTGTAGGCGCCAGTCGCTCGGGCGAAATGCTTGTAGGCATCATCGAACTTCCCAAGGCGGCACAGCGCCAGTCCGAGGTTATTCAAAATACGTGTGTCGTTGGGTGCTAATTTCGCGGCTCGTTTAAGGCGATCGACTGCGGCACGATAATTCCCATTTTGGTATAGCGAAAATCCCAGGTTGTTAAGTATTTCCGGATCTTCGGGTTGAACTTTGATGGCGCTCTGAAACGAGTCTTTAGCTCGATCTGCGAACCCTTTTTTGTCGTAGGCGACGCCCAGTAGGTTGTGAGCTTCGCTTAACTTGGGATCGATAGAAGCGGCAGTTGAAAGTTCGGTAATGGCCTCATTGAGACGGTTGGCCAATAAAAATTCGCGGCCGGCCGCCAGGTGTTCTTTGGCAGTTACCGAAGTACTTGTCTTGTCAGGTTCCGGATAGCGGCTGTCCTCTGTACGAGAGACTCCTACGGTCGCAAACTTGTCGCTGTCTTTTTCACTCATGCGTTCAATTCGGTCCTTGTGTCTGAACAGCTTACCGAACGCTTTGAATGGGGCAGCCAAAACGCGGACGACTTTATTGCCGCCCTTTTTTTTCGCATCAACTGTCCCAGTTTCCGAGCCAGAGTCTTCCAGCACATTTGCGTCGGGATCTCCCTCCCGCTCTATGGTAGCTGCACTCCACATGGCAGTTGCAGCAATGGTTAGAACAAACGCTATCAAGATTGCAATCAGTCTGCGCTTTTTCATGGTCCAACTCCTTTACATCTTGCCGAGAGTATCCATCAATTGGAGGAGAGCGGGGCCCAGGATTGCGATGAACAACGTCGGGAACAGGAAACAGGCTAACGGGAACAACAGCTTGACCGCGGCCTTTTGCGCCGCCTGCTCAGCACGCTGCCGCCGTTTTGTCCGCAGTGAATCAGAAAACACCCTAATAGCCTTCGCGATTGAAGTGCCAAATCGGTCGGTTTGAATCAGCATCGCGACTAAACTGCGCAGGTCATCGACACCAGTGCGCTCCGCCAGGTTGCGTAACGCTTCATCACGCTCCCGGCCTACACGGATTTCCAGGTTTGCAAGCTCAAATTCTTCGCTAATGTCCGGGTGAACATGCTTCAACTCACTGCTGACCTTCATCATGGCCGCGTTCAAGCCAAGTCCCGCCTCAATAGAGATAACCATTAAGTCGAGCGCGTCAGCCAGTCCCCAGCGTACGCGCAGTTGCCGCGAACGAATCAGGCGACCGAGAATATATCTTGGTGCGAAGAAAGCCACGACGAAGGCCGCGAGAATCCAAAACACTGCACTGCTCAATGGTCGGGCCAGGATCGCACACGTCAACGCAATCATCGCGGGCAGAGCAGCCATCGTCACCAGCTGAATCGTCCGGTAGATGACTGGCGCATGGTTGGATCTAAAACCCGCCTGCATCAACTTCTTCTGTAGTTTCTGAACCTCTGCGGCGGAGGCCGGAACCAAACGATTAAGCGGAGTGGCGATGCGTTCCGCAAATCTTTCGCCCGCGTGTTCTTCATCAAGCGACACTGAAACAGACGAGCCGCTGCCGGACACGTTGGCAAGCCTCTTCAAGCGCTCAGTAGATGCGCTCTGCGGTCGCATGAACAACCAATAGACGCCTACCATTCCGAGCGTAATACAAATAAAGGTTGAGATGGCGATGATCAGAAGCATGGTCGTTTTCAGTCCCGTCAGTTAGTAGTCAATGGTCAGTGGTCCGTCGTAAAGGTCGGTCATTTGCTTGATAGGGGGGCCCCGTAGCCAGCACGTCTGTGGGAGTGGGTATCAGGTTGGATTCTGAGACGGACCACTGACCACTAACTGCTAACATCTTTCAAATTTTTATGTTCAATATCTTCTTAACGATCAGCATGCCGGTTATCTGCATAGATATCGCCGCGGCGATAAGATAGTGGCCACGCTGATCCTTCCATAGCACGGCCATGTATTCCGGGTTCATGAAAGTTACCGCCACGGCAACAAATATCGGCAACCCGCAAAGCAGCCATGCGGATAGACGCGAACTTGTAGTCAACGTCTTCAGGTCGCCCATGATGCGGAAGCGTTCACGTATCGTGTAGGCGACTTTTTCGAGTATCTCACTCAGATTGCCGCCTGTTTCTTTTTGGATCAAAACCGCTGTGACGCACATTCTCAAATCCAGTAGAGGAATGCGCTCCATGAGGTTTTCCAGGGCTAGTTTCAGAGAAAGTCCGAGGTTCTGTTCTTCATACGTCTTTCGAAATTCACCGGCAATGGGTTCCGGCATCTCTTCCGCCACCATGTGCAAAGATTCTGAAAACGCGTGTCCTGCACTCAGCCCTCGGCTCATCAATTCGAGCGCATCAGGCAGCAGTTCAAGAAATTGTTCAAAGCGTTTTTTTCGTTTCCACCAGACGTGGAGAAAAGGCAAGGAAGCAGCGACGATGCCGCTTA
>DATLBQ010000156.1:0-6630 GCA_035526805.1 Pyrinomonadaceae bacterium | reverse complement strand
CGGTCATGTAACCGACAATGAAAGGCTGCGAGATCGTCTGTTCATGGGCGATAGGCAGAGGACGGTTCTGGTAAGCGAGGTTTTGGTGTGAGGCCGGAACAAACTTATGACGAGGTACCTTTAGCAACGCCTTGAGGACTTCTGTGTTTGTGATTCCTTCCGACTTGAGCAACTCGACCAGTTTGCGTCGCTGTGCTGCGAAGTTCTCTTCGGAGCGTTGTGGCGCCCCGGTTAACTCGGAATAAGGTTGGGGCGTACAAGCGGGCGATGCCACGAGCACCAAGCCAAGCACGAATCCAACTAGATATCTGGCCATAATTCTTCAGCACCTCGCTTCAACCAGCGAAGTGGTTAGGCCGCGTTGTCTCTGGAATCATTCACCGCCTTTCGAACTCGCGTCGAGTTTGGTTTTGTGGCTTTGCCAGTAGCGCGCGGCAAACAACACCGGCAAGCCCGTCAGAAGCACGGCAACTCCAATTAGAGCTCCAATCCCAGTGTAAGCGAGACTCGCCTGCAACATATAAAGACAGCTCGCGCAAAACAGAACCGGTGTCAGCGGGTATAGCGGAACGCGAAACGAACGCGGCGTCTCGGAGTCCCTTATTCTGAGCACAATCAACGACAGGCCCACCATAAAAAAGAAAAGCCAGAAGACGGGAGCCGTATACTCAACCATCGTCGCGAAGCCTTTGCGGGTGGCTGTACCAATCGAGACGAGTGCTAAAGCGATCGCTCCCTGAACGATCAAGGAGTTGGTAGGAGTGTTAGCAGCCCCATGCCAGCGTCCAAGAAATCTGAACAGCTGGAAATCACGGCCAAGGGCATAGTTTGTTCGTGCACCCGTAAACACCGTGGCGTTTGCTGAAGTCAAAGCGGAGACTGCGACCAGCAAACTGACGAATAGCGCTCCGCCCTGTCCGGTAGCCTTTAGCATCAAGTCGGCCGCAACGGCTTCAGAACCCCCCATCCCGGCAAGGCCCAACCCGCGTAGGTAGGCCCAGTTAACCAGCAAATAAAGTCCGGTAATCACGCCAATACCAACTAACAACGCTCTCGCCACATCTCGTCGTCCTTTCATCTCCGCAGAAATGTAAGTAGCTTCATTCCAGCCACCGTAGGTGAGCAGCACAAAGACCATAGCCAAACCTATGCCGGCATTTGAGCCTTGTGGGGTTGGAAGCGGATTCGTCTGCGCCACGGGCGATTCGATCAATAACAATCCGGCGCCGATGACCAGGAGCAGACTGAATACTTCCACGGCCGTCAGGAGATTTTGCGTTCGCGTGCCTTGCTGCACGCCCATCATGTTCAAGCCGGTTAACAATATAACGAGAAGCGCGGCATAAATTGATGCAGAAAAGTGTCCGAGGCGTAGCAACTGTGACGCGTAATCGCCAAAAACGAACGCCAGGAGAGCTACCGAGCCGGTCTGAATTACCGTAATGCGCGACCACGCAAACAGAAATGAAAGTGAATTGCCGTACGCACGCGTGAGATAGTGATATTCGCCGCCCGTATGTGGATATGTAGTGGTAAGTTCCGCGTAGCAAAGCGCACCCACCAGTGAGATTGCGCCGCCGGCCACCCAAAGCAACAAGACGCTAGTCTCGCTCGTCACGTTGGCGGCAACCAGGGAAGGAGCGCGGAAAATGCCGGCCCCGACGACGATACCAACGATCATTGCCACGGCATCTTTTACCGAAAGCGTCGGGAGAGGTTCGGCAAACGCGATAGGTTTGGCCGCGAGACTCATTGCTGCCATTATGGCCTCTACTCACGGTAGCGTTTCCACGGGTTGGATCTGAGAAGCAGTGATGCAGACTGCGTATTCTCACGCGGCTTGCTGCTTCATTAATCCCACTGACTATTATCTACCCCCGCTTGCTCACGCGCCACTGTCAATGCTTCGGCCATATTCCCCGCAGCGACATAAGCGTCTCCCAGGCTATCAAACACGCTGAATGATTGTGGGTACTGTTCTGCTTTGAGTTTCGACTGCGTTCCGGGAAAAGGGGCCAGCGAATGCGCAATAGTTTTTATGCCTTTGATTTACTCTACCTCAACGGCGACGAACCTTACTCAGAAGCCAGTCGTTGAACGCAAAGCCATCTTGAAACGAATTCTGTCGAGGCAGGATACGGGCAGAGTCCGCTACACCGAACATATCGCCGGCGAAGGCGAGCATCTCTTTCAAGAATTAGAAAAGCGCAAATTAGAAGGGACGTAGCGAACCGGGCAGACAGCGTTTACGTTGGTGGTCGGACGCGAGCCTGGTTAAAGATCAAGACCAGGGCGGGCAAACAAATGAGTGTACGTTCGGAGACTTGGGGCCACCCTAGGTAATCAACAGGTAAATTTTTGGGCTGAACTCAGTAGCGGTCAGTCGAAAAAACATTGGCAAAACAGAAGGGACTAAAATGGGAACGCTAACAGTTCGAGTCATCTATATTGTGGCCAGCGACGCTTCGGACCAGACGACCTGGCAGTGACTGAGTAGTGTCCTAATCTGAAATCTGGAATGCGGTCTATGGTATACCCTTTGTCCGGGTTTACCATTCCAACCACCTTTTGCCGTTGTTTCTGCCAGTCGCTAAGTGTGTTAACGCACAGACCGCGCAAACAAAAGCCCTATACTCTACCCATCCATTCCCAAGGGCCACCCGCTCGGAAACGAGCAACACTGAAAGGCTTCCTCCATGAGATCCACAAGAGGACGTATCCTCTGCACTGAGGATGACGTTGATACCCGCGAACTAATTGATTTTGTCCTAACCCGATATGGCTATGAGGTAGTCTGCTCCGCAAACAACGTTCAGGCTATTGATCTGGCAAAAACCCAAAAGTTTGATCTGTATCTGGTAGATAATTGGATGCCCGGTCTTTCGGGCACTGAGCTTACCGAAAAGTTACGTCAATTCGATCTAAAGACACCCGTTCTATTCTACTCAGGAGCTGCGTACGAAGCCGACCGGGAAAAAGCTCGCGTTTCGGGTGCTCAGGGATACTTGGTTAAGCCCGCAGACGGCGACCAGTTGATAGCCGAAGTGACACGACTGATCGCGGAATCCAAAACCACCTCCAACTCCTAAGAGTCTGCAACGTAGTGACTGAGTGCTATTGACTCCGCCTCGGTGATTGGTATAGAAATGCCGCGCCCACGAAATCCCCCGCTGGTAGTCAGGCTTGAAAATCAATAATCGAAGGCTTGATCTTTCAACATTGTAAATGACCCATAAGGCAAAGTATCCGTTGAGTTGCCGCGGAAATCAGGATGCAAGCCTTACTTGTTGGCGATATTACGTTCCAACTTTCGCTTAAAAAGGAGCCAAACCCATGAAACGAATTCTTGCCCTTACCGTGCTCTCCATAGCAGCGTCATCGTTAGCTTCTGGTCAAACACCGACGCAGACGCCGGCGAAGCCCCCCACTCAAGACAAACCAGCCGCTCAGCAGATGACCCCTGGTGGCAACGTTGAACAGGAGTTGATGCAACTTGAACAAAAGTTAGCCGACGCGATCGTCAAAGGCGACATGGCGTTTTTTGGAAGCCACTTGGCAGATAATGCTACGCTCACGGATCCGGGCGGCATGGTTAATACCAAGGCCCAATTAGAGGCAGATGTGAAATCGGGTGCTTTGAAGCTCGAATCCTCTACGATTGACGACATGAAGGTGCAGACCCATGGCGACGTGGCTATCGTCACTTACAAAACAACTGATAAGGGTAAGTACAAGGAACAGGACATCAGCGGCGACTACCGCTGGATTGACGTGTTTGTTAAGAAAGGCGGGAAGTGGTTGATAGTGGCGGGCCAGGGGACCCCGATCCGAAAGATGCCGTAATAGTTTCGATTCGGCGGCGCACGCTTGTATTCACCCTCGTCGCAGAACAAAGTCCCAACGAATGAGCCGAGTAGCGGATCTTCATCCGGCGGTGGGGCCAGAAGATCGACGATCAGCTTCTCACGGTGGCGCGGAACACCTTGCAAGACGAAATCCTGATTATTCAGTGGTTCGCCACCGGAGAATAACTGGGTGACACGCAGCTCGGCTCGCCCGCTGATTCGATGGGCCTGACGACGGGGTAGTAGGGGCCCAAGATTGTGCTCGGCGACAACTGCCATGAAACCACATTAAGCAACTCTCGTCTCTAGCAACCTTGTTTGTCTGCCGTCATTCCTTCCTCCGAACCATGTGCGCCGAACTATATATGGTTGCATTCGACGTCCGTTGTTAAGCCGCGCTTTCTAACCAAACCAAATCGCCTTAGGCCGTCAGATCGGTTGAACCCACCTCCGCATAAAAACTATGCTCGGCCCTCACCACTCAGTTTGCTGCGGAAAAAAAAGACTCTCATAAGTTTCTACGACCCTTTTCGTAATCTTTCTACGCGTTTCTAAATAGGCCGGCATAGAGCCTGCCGACAGAATCCGGTGCTAACGGATCCTCGTTAGTTAGCGGCAATTTAATTGCGGTTGGGCACGGACGTTGTCTGGCGTCAGTGAGCAATTTAGTTGGTCAGTCGATTAAAAAGTTGAGTTCGGATCGTTGATAACTCATCTCTGACACTAACCCTCAACTACCGATTCAAGTATTAGGAGGAGAAAATTGATGTACGAAACCAGGATTAAACGCGTAATTCGGTTGGTTGCTCTACTTGGCATCACTAGTGTTGCGCTCCAGCCCATCCCTGTAATACGAGCGGCGCAAACCGGCCACACAGTCAACCTGCCTTCCCCGTTGTGCGACAGTCTGCAAGTACCCGAGGGAAATAAGTTCGCCTTCCATGTGTACGCGCGTGGAGTGCAGATCTACAGATGGAATGGCGCCACCTGGGACTTTGTCGCGCCAGTGGCGGCATTGTTCGCTGAGGCAAATTATTTCGGCGAAGTCGGCAGTCACTATGTGGGTCCCACGTGGGAGAGCAAGAGCGGAAGCAAAGTGGTGGGCCGGCGAGTACAAGGTACGGGTTGCACTCCGGATCCGAGCGCCATCGCCTGGTTGCGGCTGGAAAAGGTGTCAACCAGCGGCTCGGGCATTTTCAGCTCAGTTACCTACATCCAGCGGGTTAATACCACAGGTGGTACGCCTCCCTCCGATTCCGGTTTAAACTTTGGCGAAATGAGAGAGGTGCCTTACACGGCGGAGTATTACTTCTACCGCGCTCAGGATTAATTCCAGGATCACATGAAAACAAAACTTTCGGGCAGCATGTTTAGCTGCCCGTTTTTGTCTGTAACTTTGCTGCATCACTCGCTTGGGAGCTGCTTTTGAGGTACAAGTTTTCCCGCAATGAACTTGTAATTACGACTAGTGGAATCGAGTAGAAAGGTTACTGCATGCCGGCTTTCATAGAACTCGAGCGACGTTTGCGTTGGGCCGATGCAGATGCCGCCGGACGTTTGCATTTTCCGCGCATCTTCGAACTCGTCGAGGAAGCTGAAAGCGAACTCGTCCGCGGCATCGATTGGCCGATGAACCGCAGCCTGGGCTACGATTTTCCGCGTGTGCATGTAGAGTGCCGGTTCCTTCGTGTTATCGAACTCGATGCGCCGTTTCGACTCCGGTTGAGTGTCGGGAAACTTGGTCGCACTTCATATCGTTACGACTTTCAGGTCTTCGACGCCGGCGGCGAGCTGGCGATTGAAGGGACAATGACTGTCGTGGTCTTGCAGAACGGTAAGCCTACAGAGATACCGGCCACACTGCGCGCCGCGCTCGCCGGCGACACAAGCTCTTCACGTGACAAGCCCGGATCCACGCTGGGCGAGGCCAGCTCTTAACTGGGACCGCGGGCGTCCCGCCCGCAATGAGCGCGTAGCGCGAACAACATGTCGCAAGGTCGATCTATTCAGAAATCACATGAGCCTTGCGATGCAGGCGGGCGGGACTACGCCCGCGGTACCCTGTAAGGCGCTGAGCAGTTCCTCACCGGTTGACTGCCAAAGAGTTCCGCCCGATTATCATTTGAAACCTGCTCTGCTATTTTAACGTTGCTATGAGGGACCGTAAGTCTTACATCGAAACTTATGTCTACTGCTGAAGTAGCTTTATCAACGCAAATCAAAGCCGCGCAGGAAGCACTCGACGCCTGGGTTCGTGAAGTCGTTCAGTGGCACTTCGACCCTGCGACTGGTTGTCCGTTTTGGTTGAACTACGCGCAGAATCTCGGCTGGGATCCACGCGAACGGATTCAAATCTACGAGGATCTGGCTCAACTCGGTCCATTTCAGGACGAGTGGCTGCGCGGCGGGCCGGTGCGGCGGTGGGTGCCTAAGGCTTATGCCGATCGTCCTATCTATACGTTTGAGACAGGCGGCAGTACGGGCGTTCCAAAATCTCGGATCAACATCGAGGACTTTCGCATCGACTATGAGGCCTTCAGTGCCACCCTGCCGGATGAATTTTTCCCCAAAGGCGCCGACTGGTTATCGCTTGGTCCTACGGGCCCGCGTCGTCTGCGGCTGGCGGTCGAACACCTGACTCAGTATCGCGGCGGCATCTGCTTCATGATCGATCTCGATCCACGTTGGGTAATCAAGCTGCTTAAAATGGGCCAGCCCAAAATGGCGGATCAGTATAAGCAGCACGTGATCGAACAGGGATTAACTCTGCTGCGCGCGCACGATA
>DATLBQ010000155.1:0-7098 GCA_035526805.1 Pyrinomonadaceae bacterium | reverse complement strand
ATTCGCCGTCCGCTCGTACCGTCCGTACCGCGGCTCGTTTCAGTTTGACGACGCGGGAAGTGGTGGCGTCTGCCCCCGGCGTCGGCCGCCTCTTCAGTTCCAGCGCGCCAGTAACCTTCGCTTCAGATAGTGAAACGACGCCGGTGCGGTTCGAAAATCGTCCTTATCGTGGTCGCATAGAAGTTTTCACAAACACGCGCGGCGCGCTAACCGTTGTTAACGTGCTCGGACTTGAGGACTATGTTAAGGGTGTGGTGCCGAACGAACTTTCCGCCGGCGGCTTTCCGCTTCTCGAAGCCCACAAGGCACAGGCAATTGCGGCTCGCACGTACGCGCTGAGAAACCGCGGACAATTCATGGCGCAAGGCTACGACTTACTTCCCACTACTCGCTCGCAAGTTTATCGCGGTCTGGTTTCAGAGAATGCGCTCTCATCGCGAGCAGTTGATGAAACACGCGGCATCATCGCAACCTACGATGGCGAGCCCGTCAACGCGCTCTACACTTCAACCTGCGGCGGCCGCACTGAAGATGCGGAAAATATTTTCAACGGTGCTGTTCCCTACCTGAAGGCGCGCGAGTGTGCCGCCGAAGGCCGTGTGGCCTTCACGAGCTTTACTCTCAGGACTACTCGCGACCCTGCCGCTCTGAAAGAGGCGCAGAACGTGCCGCTCGCACGTGATGTTGCTCTTCTGACGATTATGAATTTCGCTTCCCTGCGCGACAAAGTCTCTGATTCGTGGCTGCAGGATGATGCAGAGGTCTCTGAGATTCGCAGCTGGCTGGCGTCCGTCGCGATACTCGCGCATCAAATCGCCCCAGGTGTAACAGAAGACGTGAATAGACCGCCCGCGTTTGCAACCGCACTCAGCGCGGCAGCCTATGGTGAAAGTCGTGCCGCTACCTTGCTCAATAATGCCGATGTCGAATACTTCTTAGCTATGCGCGACGCGGGAGACATTCCACAAAGCAACCGCGCCGACGTAGCGATGTTAATCCGAGACGGGTATCTATCAATGCTTCCGGACGGAACGCTGCATCCGCGTGAGCCGCTCTCGCGTGGTCGGGCGCTGCGCTCAATCGCGCGTCTATTGGAGCCCAGAGGTCTGCTGCAACTGCAGCGAGCTACCGCGCGGCCTACCGCCGACGATAACCTCATCCTTCGCAGCACGAAAGGCAAAGACCAGCTAATCAAGGTTGCTGACGACGCGTTTCTGTTTCGTCAGATTGGCGAAATGACTTTTCCGGTTCGCTCAGTCGCATTGGTCGGTGGCGAACCGGTTGTGTTTCATGTTAGCGCCGCCGGTAAAGTTGATTACCTGGAGGTGCGGCCCGCGCCCAACGGCGCCGCGGCGGATCGCTTCTCTCCGTTCACCAATTGGACCACTGAACTCTCGTTAGGTCAGGCACAGGCGCGGCTGGGTCGATTCGCGCGCGGCATTGGCTCGCTCACGGATCTGCGCGTCGTTGCGCGCGGGCGCTCAAGAAGAGCAACTGACCTGGAGGTTGTTGGTTCAGATGGCACGCGGCACGTGCTGGGCGGGCGCATTCGCTCGGCACTGGGTCTGCGGGAGCAACTGTTTGTGATCGAGCGCAAGTATGACGACAACGGGCGTATTACCGGCTTCTCATTTCTCGGTCGCGGCTGGGGACACGGCGTCGGCATGTGCCAGGTCGGCGCTTACGGCCTTGCTAAACAGGGTTTCACCTACGACCAAATTTTGAAGGCTTATTATACGGGCATCGAACTCACGCGAATGTACTAACACAGTCACCGTCCTCACGAACCACCGCCCATAAGCTAACCGTTTCTATTACTGAAGAGTTCTTGCATCGGCTACGTTCCGTGCGGTCCCGCCGCCCCGTATTAACTGCCGCATCTTCTGTGATAAATTGCGGCTGGACCCCGCTTGGACAAGGATTTCGTATGGCCTCGAAGATCGAACCGCTACTGACTGTCGCCGACCTCGATGCGTTCCCTGATGACGACGGAAACCGCTATGAGCTAATGGGAGGCGTACTGTTCGTGTCTCGCGCTCCCGGTATTCCGCATCAACGCGTGTTGCTCAACCTCGAGATTGGGCTTAGTGATTACCTGAAAAACCATCCAATCGGCATCCTGGTTCCAGGCGCTGGTGCTATCTTTAGCGATTACGACGCTGTGATTCCCGACTTGGCTTTCGTTCGCAACGAACGTTGGGATCAAGTTGTCACCGGCGAGAAGTTTACGGGAGCGCTCGATATCGTTATCGAAATCTTATCTCCCGAAAGTCAAAACCGTCGCCGCGATCTATCCGCCAAGCGCAAGCTTTATGCCCAATACGGAGCAAAAGAGTATTGGATTGTCGACTCAGAAAATCAATCGGTATTAGTTTTTTATTTGCGGAAGCAAACGCTGGAGGAAGTCGCTACGCTTCATCACGAGGACGAGCTTTCATCGCCCATCCTGCCCGGGTTTCGACTAGAAGTGAGCGCCATCTTCAATCTTTAACCGGAACCAAAGCCGCTCCAACGATGGCGAACAAATCAGGACCAACCACGGTGACGCTCTACGTCGTGCCGGATTGTCCGCTGTGCGCACACGCGCGCGAGTGGCTGACGGAACACGGGATTATTTACGTCGAACGTGATGTGAAGAGTAACTTCGGAGCCCTGCGTGCTATGTATGAACTAACTCAACAACGACTTGTTCCGGTGTTTGAAGCCCGCGGCGAAGCGCTGGTTCGGCCGACCGATAAACAGTTAGCTGAGTTTCTTTTATGAGGCGACGATGCGCTTCTCCCGCAATCAAATAATCGGCGCGCTGCTTCTTCTGACACTGCTCTGGATGCTGGTCATCTTCCGCATGCTATCCTCTCGCGCGTGAGCGCAAACGAATCCGAACAACGCCAGCATAACACCCGCAGCGTAATTGCCATCGTTGGCCCAACAGCTTCGGGCAAGAGCACCCTGGGGATCGCAGTTGCACTGGCGCTGGATGGCGAGATAATCAATTGCGACTCCGTCCAGGTCTATCAGGACATCCAGATCGCAACCGCTAAAGTTCCTCCCGCGGAACGTCGCGGCGTTCCTCATCATTTGATCGATTTCGTGTCGCCGCACGTTAATTACACCGCGGGTGATTGGGCGCGCGAAGCCACCGAAGTGATCGACGACGTTCAGCGACGAGGACGAGTACCGATATTAGTTGGGGGCACCGGACTTTACCTGCGGGCTCTGCGCAATCCCTTCTTTGCGAGTCCGCAGACCGACGAAGAACTTCGCCGCAGACTTAACCAATTGCGCGAGCGTCAAGGCGCTGAGCACCTGCACCGTTTACTGCGGCGCCTCGATCCGCAAAGCGCTCTGGAACTCTATCCACGCGACTGGCCGCGCGTGCAACGCGCGATCGAAGTTCGACTGCAAACGGGCCAGCCGATGTCAATGCAGAAAGACGCGCGGCCAGATCCGCACCAGAGTTTTGGAAATCTGTGTCTGATAGTTTTGAACCCTCCGCGTAATGCTCTTCACCAACGCATCAATGAGCGTACGGAAAAGCATTTTGCCGACGGACTGGTCGCAGAGGTAAAAGCATTGCTGGCCCAGGGAGTTCCGCCGGCTTCGAACGCGCTGGGCGCTCACGGTTATCGCCGCGTGGTTGAGTACCTGCACGGCAAACGCGACCTTGAGAGTGCCATTGAGCAGACGAAACTGGACGTGCGCCACTACGCGAAACGGCAGTTGACATGGTTCCGTCGAGAGTCTGGCGGCCACTGGTTCGAGGGTTTTGGCGAGGCCGAAGACGTGCAGAATGCGGTGCTAAAGCTGCTTTCCAATCATCTGCAGCTCGATCACGGACCGCAGAAGTAACGGCGAGATAAAAATGTGACATTAGTCCCTTCAATTCCCTTGTCACTGCCCAACCACTGCGGTACTCTGGCTGAAGCCCCCGCCCTCCGGTCAAAATCTTCTAGGTGCAATCATGTCCGACGGAAAGCCTGCCCCGCAGAATATTCAGGATGCCTTTCTAAACACCGTGCGTCGAGAAAAGACCACGGTCATGATCTACCTGGTCAATGGGGCCAAGCTCATCGGTCGTATCCGAAGTTTCGACAAGTTTTCCATTTTGCTGGAATCAGGGCCGCACGATCAGTTGATCTTCAAACATGCCATTTCCACAATTTCCCAGACAAGACGGACCAGCGGAGACTTGCGCACGCAGGCTGCAGCAGATATTTCCGCTAACGAGCCGCCCGCCCAAAGTGTAAATCCAGTCGCGCAACAAGCCGCCGCTCCCACCTTCGAACCGCACGACTCGCTCGAATCCTGACATTCCTTTAAACTCTTGCCGCCAGATTCAGAAGTGACAGGACGACTCAGTGTCGGCTATGCAAGGTCCAGAACCGCGGGAGGCTTTCTCCGCTCTTCTTTCGGTTCCCATCCGTAATGAGAAACAAGTGTCAGGAACTTTCATAACTTTCGAGGGAATCGACGGCAGCGGCAAATCCACGCAACTGCGACTGCTCGCGAACTTTCTCAAGCAGGCTGGTTGCGACGTTGTGTTGACGCGAGAGCCGGGCGGCACGCCGGTCGGCAATCGTCTCAGGGCCGCATTGCTTGATGCGCAGGAGGAGGTCGACCCGCTAACGGAGCTACTGGTTTTCGCAGCCGATCGCGCACAGCACGTGCGGCGCGTTCTGCGTCCGGCGCTCGAACTGGGCCAGGTTGTTTTCTCGGATCGTTATGCTGACGCCACGGCGGCGTATCAGGGCGCAGGACGGGGATTTTCACCCGAGCTGATCTCAGAAATCATTCAGTTGGCTACGGAAGGACTGAAGCCGGATTTGACGTTGCTCTTCGATCTTTCAGTAGACGACTCGACAACGCGCACCCAACGCCGCACAAACGGCGTCCAACGCGGGGATCGGCTGGATTCCGAGAACGCTGAGTTTCACACACGCGTGCGTGAGGCTTATTTGCAGCTGGCGCAGGCGGAGCCCGAACGCATCAAGGTGGTTCACACTAATCAGCCGCTGGAGCTGACTCACGAGCGAGTGAAAGAAATCGTCCTCCCATTCCTGCAGAGCCGAGGTCACGTTTGCAATTATGAGCGGGCTAGAAGTTCCGAGTTCAAGCTTTAGCTAGTGTTGACAATTGACAGTCAAGCCCGCAGCCTAACGGCTGAACTGTGAACTGCCTGACTCAAACTGCAGGTTTAGTTTGTCCATGTCGAACTCCTGAAACAGAATCAATGCTGGATCAACTTACTGGTAACGAGCGCGTCAAGACTCTCCTGAGGAGAATACTAGAAGCGCGGCGTGTGCCGGGCGCAATGCTTTATACCGGTGAAGACGGCATCGGGAAGAAATTGTTCGCCCTGGAGATCGCTAGAGCTCTTAATTGCCGCACGCCCCAGGGCGTTGAAGGTTGCGGACATTGCCCTTCGTGCGTTCGCATCGCGAAATTCAATTATCCACAAAGCAGCGATTCGGAAGATTGGAAAGGAATCATCTGGACAGATCATCCCGACGTGGGAATGGTGATGGCCCCGAAGCGGGTGTTGCTTGTCGAGCAAATGCGTCTGATAGAACGTGAAGCAAACTATCGACCCTTCGAAGGTCGTGCGCGGGTTTTTTTGATCGAAGACGCAGACAAACTGAATGAGGCATCGGCGAACGCGTTACTGAAAGTCTTGGAAGAACCTCCACACACATCGCACATCGTTTTGCTGACGTCGCGTCCGGCGATGTTGCTGCCGACGATTCGTTCGCGCTGCCAAATGATCCGGTTTTCTCCCGTCTCGCCGGAAGAAATAGAGACTCACTTGCTGGCAAACAAAATCGCTACTGCCGGCGAGGCTCGCATTCGCGCGCGAGTTGCGCGAGGCAGTTTGGGTCGCGCCATCGACGAGGAGTTCGACGATTATGTAAGTCAGCGCACGGCGATGCTGGCGGTGTTGCAGGCGCTGGCGTTGAACGACGATCGAGTGCAACTTCTGCGATCAGCCGAGGAATTTAATGACGCACGGTACAAGGACGAGTATGAGTCGCGCCTCGATATTCTCGAGGCGTTAATTCGCGACGCCTGGATGCTGGCGCTTCAGGCGCCAGATGCCACCGTGATCAACGAGGACCTTCTGCCTGAGCTCAGGAAAATAAGCGGGCGCCTGGATGGCCGCCGCCCTGCCGATTGGATCTCGCAGATCGAAGAAATACGCGAACAGCTTATCGTGAACATCAATCGCAAGGCCGCGACTGATGCATTACTGCTTACCATGGCCGCAGCCGCGCCGCCGCTGGAACGCCGGCGCTTCGTACCTAAGTAGCGGGTTTCGTTTTTGGGAATATCAGCCACGGATTTACGCCGATCACGTTAATCTGAATAGTACCGTCTTGGTTCTCAAATCAGATTTGCGTTGTCCGCGTTAATCCGCGGCCAATTAATGCTGACGTCTAATTCTTACCGCGTAACGCAATGATCGCAGCGAGTGTCGCATTCTTTTGATCCTTGCCCCATGGAGCGCCGACGCGTTTGCCGAGCGTAATTACTTCCTTCATTACGTCGGCCCAGGGCGTCGCCAACTTCTCTTCCGCAAGTTCTTTCAGAAGCTGTTCGGGGATCGCAATCAGATTCAATCCGCATTCATCGGCAGCTCGGGCGAGCGCCTCCGGGAACAGCACACCCTCGGCTTTGTGCATGCGAAAATGTACCGCCAGAATTTCCTCGATGCTCCAGTCTGGCATCGGGTTGGCAACCAGAACCGCACAAGCCACAATTTCGTGCTGCTGCTCACGCAAGCGTTTTACCGCCAGCTTTATTTCCCGACGCGCGATTCGATACGCTGATTCCCTGCCACGCCTTACGACTTGGCCTGCTTCTTTCGGGTCGAGGTGTTCGGCTGCGTGATACGGTTGCTTCGCCCATGCCGCGCCTTCTTCAACAAGCTCGATGCGCCGCCGGTCGATGATTTGCGGTTCGTTACCTGCACTACCGACGACGACCAGCACTGCCCAACCGGAATGAGCTTTCAACCCAAGCGCAACTTTCATTGATACGTCCTCATGCGTTCGGTCGTAGCCACCGGGTCGCATCACACAAATTCTTTATCGGTAGAACTAG
>DATLBQ010000154.1:0-3664 GCA_035526805.1 Pyrinomonadaceae bacterium | reverse complement strand
GCCGCAATTCGCAGAAGCGCTCCATGAATCAGCTGGGACTCCAGGGCCAGTAGCCCGTGTGATTCATGCCGCAATCATTCGGCACGATGCACCTCGTACAGAATTGCGCGACATCGTACAAGAAGCCGCCCAACTCGAAGTGCCGAAGCTCGAACGGTTTCTCCCGGTACTTGCTACGATCGCTTTCCTGGCGCCATTGCTTGGGTTGTTGGGGACGGTCGCGGGAATGATTGACGCATTTGCCACCATCGCTTCAAGCGGCGGCTATGCCACGGTGACTGAGCTTTCCGGTGGTGTATATAAAAGCTTGCTGACGGCTGCGGCGGGTCTGGTTGTAGCTACTCCCACTTTCGTTGCTTATAGTTACCTATCTTCTCGCGTGAATAACATGCTCCATGACATGGAACGGGCAGGGATCGAAATTGTACATATGTTGACTGAGAGCCGTCCGATCAGTGGGATCATCAGCTTTCAACCACCTAATGAGAGTGCACGGGAACTCGAAGCACGCCCGGATTTATAATCGAAAAGGGAGAAGTTAAGAGAGTTAAACGTTAAAAGAGTTAAAGAGTATAGCGCTTGGCTGCTGTTCTTTTCAGTACCATTAGCATGTCCTTTTAACCTTGTAACGTCTTCAACTCGGAACGGTTTGTCATCTCCATGAAACTCGAGCGCACAATTACTTATAACTTCGGCTGGCTTGTGCTCGTGGCACTGATGAACATCGCTTTTCTTTTGGTTTTTTTTCTGTTGCTGAGTTCCAATTTTATTTTGCAACAGGGGATTTCCGTTTCGATGCCGTTCTCCCGCTTTACGCTTGGCCCACAAACTAACCAGCAGATTATCAGCATTACCGGCGGCGCAGTCCCAGCCATCTATTTTCGCGACCAGCGTGTCACGATGGAGCAACTCGGCCCGCTACTGGATGCGGCCAAGCGCGAAGGCCAATCAATCATCATCAAGGCGGACCGTTCCACTTCTTACGAAACGGTTGCCGGTGTAACAAATGCTGCTCTTGAACATGGCATCACATCGGTGGCACTTGCTGCCGCTTCGCCGCGATGAATGATCTTAGTCCTGAGCTTGCGACAGAACCACTGCTCTTCACCTGGGATTCGCCTCGGCGTCGACAGGCTGCCTTTCTGGCTTTTCTGGCGGTTTCCTTACTGGCGCACGCCGTCTGCTTTTATATTTTTCAAATTGTTTATCCACCTACGGTCACGCTTCTGCCACCCCCTGCCCGCGTTGCTTTGATAACGCCTGCGTCTGAAGAAGGCCGTACGCTGCTTCGCTGGATCGACGCAGAAGATCCCGCGGTTGCTTTTACAACCCATCGTCCGCCGGAAGCAAGGCTCCGCGCTCTACCGAACGTCGAGCACGT
The DNA here is from genome assembly GCA_035526805.1 of Pyrinomonadaceae bacterium. GTDB lineage: Bacteria > Acidobacteriota > Blastocatellia > Pyrinomonadales > Pyrinomonadaceae > PSRF01. The sequence continues at coordinate 2,283 of DATLBQ010000154.1, read as the reverse complement.
ACCTTCCTATCATGCGATGGAACCAACTCTTAAGGAACTCCCAGCCGTGGAAGTCGATTCGCGCGCCCCGGACTCTCAACCGCCGGCCGCGGTACCGTTCACGCGCGAGAAGAGCGCTTCTGCTGGAGGGTCGATCCCAACATCTGTTTCGTTTTCAAAGGAACTCAATGCTTTGGGGCCTGCAACATTGCCTGAGTCGAAGTTCGTCTCTTCGAATGGAGAAACACCTGAGGCAATTCGTTTTCGAGTGGCCATAAACAAACTTGGTGAAATTAGATATTGTTTTCCTATGAATTCCTCAGGCGACCCGGGTCTGGACCAACAGGCCCGACTCTATCTCACGCGTTGCCGTTTCCCTCGAAGCGAGCTGGGCGGTGGGAAGCCTGACGCATCCTTAACCTGGGGAATTGCAATCATTGAGTGGGGCAGCGATATTGCGCGCCCGCAGGCAAGACAGCCAGTCAGCACTACGCCGTGATTCGAGTTAGTCTCGCCGCCCTGGTCACGATTTATTTGCTGCTTTTTCTTGCGGCGGTTTTTCTCCTCTGGATAGTGGGAGAATGGAATCGCCGGCGGCGGGAGCGACGGGCTCTGCAGTATCGGCTGCGCTGTGTGATTTGCGCGTTCGAATTTGAGGATCGAACCGACGCCCTGCTTCCTCGGTGCCCGCGCTGCGGAAGTTTAAACGAACGATTTAGAATGGAGCCAATTTAATATGGGAATGTGGATAGGCCGGAATCGAAAAGCACGCGTGACGTACGGATTTGATGAAATCGCGCTGGTACCCGGACGCGTGACCATCAATCCAAACGAAGTCGATATCACCTTTCGCTTGCCGCGCAGGGATTCGGAGCCACTCGAAATGAAAATTCCCATTCTTGCCAGTGCCATGGACGGCGTTGTCGATGTCCGCTTCGCCGCCGCCATGAACAAATTGGGCGGGCTGGCAGTTTTGAATCTTGAGGGAGTGCAAACGCGCTACAAAAATCCACAGGAAGTACTGCAAAAGATTGTTGAAGCCGATAAATCCGAAATCACAGCGCTGCTGCAACGAATTTACCAGGAACCCGTTCAGGAAGATCTAATCGCGGCGCGTGTGCGCCAGATCAAAGACAGCGGCGTATTAGCCGCAGTTAGTTCCATTCCTCAGCGGGCGGCCGAATTTGGCAAAATCGCACAAGAAGCCGGCGCGGATGTTTTCGTAGTGCAAAGCACGGTTTCGACTGTGCGACACATTTCGTCGGAGTACAAGTCGCTCGATCTTGAGAAGTTTTGCCGCGAGATGCGCATTCCTGTGATCGTCGGAAACACTGTTGGATACGATGTGACCTTCGAAATTATGGAGTGTGGTCCGGCTGCGGTTTTAGTCGGGGTTGGGCCGGGAGCGGCCTGCACTTCACGTGGTGTACTTGGGCTGGGTGTCCCGCAGGTCACCGCGACTGTCGATTGCGCGGCAGCGCGCGATGCTTACTTCAAAAAAACGTCACGCTACGTGCCAATCATCACTGATGGTGGAATGAGCAGAGGAGGTGATGTTTGCAAGGCACTCGCCTGCGGCGCGGACGCGGTCATGGTGGGCAGTGCATTTGCCAAAGCGAACGAAGCGCCTGGCCGAGGGTACCACTGGGGGATGGCCACGCCGCACGCCAATCTTCCGCGAGGGACGCGGATTAAGGTGGGAGCCACCGGCTCGCTAAAACAGATCCTGTTTGGTCCGGCAGAAGTTGACGATGGCAGCCAAAATCTGGTCGGTGCGGTCACTACCTGCATGGGTAATGTCGGTGCTCGAAATATTGCGGAGTTTCAACAAACCGAGATTATCATCGCGCCTTCCATCAAGACCGAAGGAAAGCTCTTTCAAACAGTTCAAAGCGTTGGAATGGGAACGAGCTAACGTTTTAACCTTTCAACGCTTCACGCTTTAACGATTCATCGCCATTATGACCGAGCGCAGAGTAGTTATCACTGGTCTGGGCGTTCTCACGCCGGTCGGCAACGACGTGGAAACGTTCTGGTCCAATCTCAAGAACGGCGTCAGCGGTATTCACACGATCGATGCGTTCGATACGGCGGCATACGATTGCAAAATCGGCGGGCAAGTCCGCGGTTTCGACCCGAAGCCATTCTTCAAAAACCCCAAAGATGTCCGCCGCTCAGATCGATTTTCACAGCTCGCGATGGGAGCATCGAAAATGGCGCTTGAGGACAGCGGAATTGATATGGCCAATCTGAAACAGCGCGACCGGTTCGGCGTCCTCGTTAGCAGTGGAATCGGCGGACTGA
>DATLBQ010000153.1:0-7209 GCA_035526805.1 Pyrinomonadaceae bacterium | reverse complement strand
TTTCTCATTTGCCATTTTTCATTTATCGGGCCAGAGTTTCTGGTCACGTGTTTAGATAGGGGCAATTGCGTCCCTCCCACGGAAGGCGTACGCCGCTTTTAAAAGGCTGGTCTTAACGGACCAGTCCGTTTTCTAAAGGCTGGCTGCTATTGCAGGCGATGAAAGATGGCAAATGAGAAATGAGAAATGGAAAATTTCTTATCTTCCAGATTGAAAAATAGTCAACGCAAACAGGTAGAGATGCCTGTCTTACCACAGAATCTTGATCGCTCCATCCTCAACCACCACCTCATAAGTCAATAGCTTCTCAGGCACTGTAAGACAGTCGCCCGTGCGCACGTCGAATTGCCAACCATGCCAGTCGCATTCAATTACATGCTCGCACAGGGTGCCTTCCGTCAAAGGTGCTCCTTTGTGAGGACAAAAGTTTTCGGTGGCATAGAATTCGCCGTGTTGATGTTGAAGAGAGCAAGCTCGCGCCCTGCTGGAAGTTCTATCGTTTTGCGACTCCCGTCAGGTAAGTCTTCGACTCGACCAGCGTCAAGAGCTCTTCGGGCATCCGTCGGTTGCCCGCAATTTATGTTGTGAGTATCGATTGATTGCATTGCATGAATCGTAACAAAACAGTTTCAAAGGACAAAGAACGCGGCTCTGGAGGAGTCGATTGTATGTAACTGAACATAGTGGTTTACTTTTACACTCTGAGGGAGCGCAACTAACGTTTCGCACCCACGGAAGCGCATTGGTGAGCGGAGACTTCGGCCGATAGACATTTCGCCTCGCCGAGGCGAGAAAAGGACGGCAAGATCTTTCTGGTCCGTTCGTTCTGTGGGGCACGCGCAGAATGTTTGGCGCGTAGCCAGAAACACAGAAAGAGGGAAACAAATGACACGGAAACTACTAACAATATCGGGCGTCCTGGCGCTAATTGTGCTTTTTACGAGCCAGGCTTTTGCAAAAGAGTTGATAGTCCGCGGTCGATTGCAGCGGACAGTCGAAGCCGGCGGCTGGGTGATAACTTCGGGCAATCAGAAATATTTGATTTTGAATGCGCAACGTTTTCAAAGTGAGAAGTGGTTTGCTGAACCGAATGAGGTTGAGGCTGTAGGTGAAACTAAATCCGGCGTGGCGACAATTTACATGGAAGGCACTCCGTTTGAAGTGAGCGCGATGCGCCCTTTGGCAGAGAGCGGTCCCGGCGCAAATCAAAACGAGTTAAGAGGTCTAACCAAAGTATTGGTAACCGGCGACTCGATTGTTCAGGCGCAGCCGGACACCGCTATCCTGACAGTCTCTGTGGTGACCCAGGGGCGTCTCGCCCTGGACGCCCAACAGGATAATGCCACTAAGACCGACGCCGTAGTGCGAGCACTGAAGAGCGCCGCCGGGACGGGCGCTGAAGTAAAGACGAGCGGCTACAGCCTGCAACCAATCCGCGTGTACAAAGAAGGTCAGCCGCCAGTTATCACCGGCTATGAAGCGCGCAATAGTGTCACGGTCACCATGTCTGATCTTGGTAAAGTCGGTCCAGTGATTGACGCCGCCGCGCAGGCGGGCGCGAACGATGTTGCGGGAATAGCCTTCACGTTGCGAAAGGATCGTCCCGCGCGCGATCAGGCTTTAGCGGAAGCTGCTCGCGAAGCGCTGAGCAAAGCACAAGTGATCGCAACTGCGTTGGCAGGACGGGTGGTTCGCATCGTCGAGGTGCAGGAGGAAGGTATTGAAAGGCCACGACCAATTTATGCAGACCAGGTACAAATGAGAACCATGGCCGCCTCGACGCCCATCGAAGTGGGATCGCTCGACATAACTTCGCGCGTCCAGTTAATCGCCGAGATCGAGGCGGGACCGCGCTGACATGTCAGATAAACTTTAGTTTGTCTCAGCGTACGACAAGCTAAAGCTGGTCGGACATTGATTGCGCCCCTAGGCACGAGACAGGTTTAGGGATAATATCAATCGTAGTTCCCTCTGCAGGCAAGTTTTCCCCCTATTATTAGGCGATGAACGTCTGACGAACGTCTATAGTTCATCGCCAGAGCCCCCGTGCAATTTCTAAATGCTCGCTCCTTTCAAGCGAGTCTTTATTTCTCTTGAAACACCAGGGAAGGGGAGAAAAGATGGCAAGACATTTCAATGACTTTGATGATGAACGCGAACTGCGCACCCGTAGGGACCGGTTTGCACGCGAACAACCTTGGAACTACAGCCGCCCATACTCCGGCGGGCGCCTTGAAGACGATTACGGACAACGCGACTTCGGCCAGGGACGATTCGGTGAACGCGCCGGATACGAGACCGACGAGCCGAGATACAATCAATATTCCGACCAATACGCTCGCGAAGATTACCGCGGCCGACCGTCTTACGAAGGAAGAGATCGCGGACTCGGATACCGCAGCGCAGACATGGACTATCAACCACGTTCACGCTACGGAGAGGCTGCTGCTCGTTCAAGACTTCGCGTACGCGACATAATGACGCGCAATTTGGCTGTCGCTACGCGCGACACCAGCTTGCATGATGTTGCCAGGATGATGAAGGAAGAAGACACCGGTGTTATTCCGGTAGTTGAATTCCGCTCAAACGGCGGCAACGGTGGCAACGCAAGAACTGAAACCAATGAAACCCGGCTCAACACTTCAAACTACAGTCATGGCAAGTTGCTGGGCCTGATCACCGACCGCGACATAGTTTTACGCGCAGTCGCTGAGAACAAAGATTGCAACGCCACCAGGGCTGAAGAAGTGATGTCGACTGACGTGCATACGGCGCGGCCGCACGAACGCGTTGTTGACGTCATCAGGAGAATGGGCGACAAACAAGTGCGACGCATACCGATCACGAATGAAAATGGAAATCTGCTTGGCATTGTCTCCATGGGAGACGTCGCAGTAGAAACCGAAGCGGATCGTGAACTGGCGGACGCGCTCGAGGATATTTCCCGCGAATCATCGTTCTGGGGAAGGCTCTTTGGATAGAGGATGGAAGCTGGCGCTCAATCGGCGCTCGGGGGAGGATTGAACACCAGTCCTCCCCTTTTCAGCTTTGCAGGTTTCCCTTATCCTTGTAACTATTCAAATTATTTGTAACGCAGACTGTTGTTTTGCGTTACCACCGACAGAAGAAAGCTTAGCACCAATCGCAAACCCACAGTTTGCGTTACATTATGCCCAAGTCAAATCACGAGGTTGCGCTGCTGACGGTCAGGCGTCGCGTCAGACCCTCCGGCCGCTTGTGGAACCCTGCCGCTGACGTTTATCGCAGCCCCGATGGCTGGTTAGTAAAAGTTGATCTGGCCGGCGTTCGGCCGAGCGATCTGCAGATCGAGTTGTTTTCTTCGAGTCTCGAGATCCGCGGTTGCCGGCGCGACACGGTGGTCAGGGACGGCTTTACTTATCAACAAATGGAAATTACCTACAGCCAATTTCAGAAGACCATTCAGTTTCCCTGCACAATCGAAGAAGCATCACTCGAGCAGGATTATCGCGATGGGTTTTTGATAGTTCACTTGCACTGTAAGTAGCAGAATGGGCTGGACCGAAGGGACTAGGCTTGAAATCGGGATAATACAAAGTCAGAACCGGGAGCCGTTAGCGATCGGGTCTTTAGGACCAGCAGCCTGACCTTTCATGTTGCCACTAACCCGGTCGCTACGGCTCCCGGTTCCGACTTTGCGTTGCGTATCGTGGATATCACCCTGGAGTACAGCGCTAACGCACCGACATCGCTAGCCAACTTTCATTTGAACGAGGCACAGGGGTTCCGAAACCGCCGATGGAATAACAATGTCAGAAACACTGGACAAAGCAAACTTAGCTCCTGAGATTAACACCGCTCAGCAGCCCGCCCCGGCTCCGCAGCAACCAGCCGCCACTCGCGAAGCTGGCGAGCCATTTGAGGTTGCGGTCTTGGCGTTGCAAAACACAACGCTTTTTCCGGAAACCGTCGTCCCGCTTGCTGTAGGCAGACCGCGGTCAGTTGCGGCTGTTGAGGCCGCTCTGGCAACCGAAGAAAAGTTGTTGGCATGCATCACTGTGCGCGCCGACGCCACAAACACGAGCCAGGATGCCGGGTCAGAGGATCTATACCAGGTGGGAACGCTCACTATGATTAAGCGCATGGAACGCCTCGGCGACACCATGCACATCATTGCGCAGGGCACAGACCGGGTTAAGGTAATTGAATGGAAACAAACGGAACCATCCTTGCGCGCGGTGGTACAAATTCTTCCGGACGTTCAGATAAAGGACCCGGAGGAAGTTGAGGCAATAAAACGCAACGTTCAGGCAATGGTCCAGGAAGCGCTGGCGCTGCTGCCGAATGTCCCGCCTGAAGTGCGCGTAGCAATGCTCGGGTCGGTCGAACCGGTACGCCTTGCTTACTTTCTGGGTTCGATTCTTAACCTCGGTGTCGAGCAGGAGCAGAAGATGCTCGAAGCCGAGACAGCGGACGAACTGCTGCGACTGGCGCACGGCTACCTCGCCCGTGAACTCGAGATCATTCAGCTGCGTTCGAAGATTGCCACTGAAGCGCAATCTGAGATGGACAAGTCTCAACGCGATTACATTCTGCGTCAGCAGATGAAAGCGATTCAAAAGGAACTCGGTGACGATGAAGGTGGCGAACAAGCTGAAGCTGCTTTGCTGCGCGAGCGCCTGGCCAGCGCCGACTTGCCCGACGAAGTCACGACCGAAGCAGAACGCGAGCTTAAACGGTTGGAGAAGCTGCCGGCTGCGGCGCCTGACTATCATGTCATCCGCACCTACCTGGAATACGTACTCGAGTTGCCGTGGCGAAAATCGTCGGAAGATAAACTGGATCTAACGGAAGCACGCAGAATTCTTGACGAAGATCACTACGGCCTCGATGATGTTAAGGAACGCATTCTGGAATTCCTTGCAGTCATTAAACTGCGGCCCGACACGAAGAGCCCGATTCTGTGCTTTGTTGGGCCACCGGGTGTTGGCAAGACTTCCCTAGGCCGTTCCATCGCCCGCGCGCTGGGTCGCCAGTTCGAACGCATGTCACTCGGCGGGATGCGCGACGAAGCCGAGTTGCGCGGACATCGCCGTACATACATCGGCTCCATGCCCGGTCGAGTGATTCAATCCATTCGACGCGCGGGCGTCAACAATCCGGTTCTGATGCTGGATGAGATTGATAAACTCGGCAACGACTATCGCGGCGATCCGTCTTCAGCCCTGTTGGAGATTTTGGATCCTCAACAGAACAGCACTTTTAGAGACCATTATCTGGATCTACCGTTTGATCTTTCGCGTGTTTTCTTTATCGCTACCGCGAACCAACTGGGACCCGTGCCGCCCCCGCTACGCGACCGCATGGAGGTCATCAACATTGCAGGCTACAGCGACATGGAAAAGCTGCAGATCGCCAAGCGATATCTGATTCCCCGGCAAATTGAGGAAAATGGTCTGAAGCCGGCACAACTGACAATCAGCGATGCCGCCGTAGAGTTGCTGGCCACGCGCTACACGCGCGAAGCCGGCGTGCGGCAGTTGGAACGGAACATCGGCAGCGTGGCCCGCAAGGTTGCCCTGAAGGTGGCACAGGGGGAGGCGGAAACGGTCAGTGTAGATGCCGCTGACATAAACGATTATTTGGGCGCGCCGAGATTTTATCCCGAGCAGGCACGCAAGGAATTGCCGGCGGGCGTGGCAACTGGAATGGCCTGGACCGAGATGGGCGGCGAAGTGCTGTTCATCGAAGCCACACTACTTCCCGGTGGCAGAGGGCTTCAAATAACCGGACAACTTGGCGAGGTGATGCAGGAATCGGCGCGTGCTGCACAGTCGTACTTGTGGTCTCATGCGAATGAATTTGGGATACCTGGCGAAATGTTCAAAGATTACGGCGTTCACCTGCACGTCCCAGCGGGCGCGATTCCCAAAGATGGACCGAGCGCGGGCGTGACGATTACCGCGGCGTTAGCATCGCTCTACACCGGTCGCCGCGTGCGTCCGGATACGGCGATGACGGGGGAGATTACGCTTTCCGGTTTGGTATTTCCCGTCGGCGGTTTGAAGGAGAAAATTCTGGCGGCTCATCGTGCCGGCATTCGTCGCATCATTCTGCCCGCGCGCAATGAGGCTGACAGTGAAGACTTGCCGGAAGACGTGCGCAAGGAGTTACAGATTGTGTTTGTCTCGGGAATAAGTGAAGTGATCGATTCGGCGCTTGAAGTGTTAGTAGCAAATCCGCCGCCGCCGCCGATTGTCACCAGCAGCCATTCTGATCCGGCGTCTCGCCAGCCGGAAATCAATCAATCACCGCTAACCGTGCGTCAGAACTGACGCCAATCGGCAGAAATTTAAGGGCTCTGGCACGTGCCACCAGGACCGCTGCACAGGCCACTGCAACATTGGGCGCTGGTGCCGCATGAAGCGCCGGGCGGAAGACAAGTTGCGGCTTGCGCAGGAGTCGGAGCGACTATCGAGGTTACCAGCGGCACAGCCACAACGGCGGCCAGCCCCAACGTACGCACCATCTGTCTTCGGGTCATGCCGGCAACGATGAAGGCCGGCGGAGCGATATCTTCCTCCAGGAGATTGTCTTTGGAGAATTGATCAACTGCATACCATACGAGTTTCTCATCAACGACAGTTTCCAGCTCACGGGACAAGGCGCTGCAAGCGTCTAATAAGGTGGTCTCGCCGTCACAATACTTCCAAACTCTTGCGGCCGTTTGATTAAGACAGTGCGCCTTATCTGTTTCCTGATCGTAAATCAGGATCTCGCTGTCAACTTCCTGAATTATGAGTCCGCTTCTTCGCGCTTGCGGCATCTTTTCCATGTGCTGCTCCTTATTGCAAACTTACAAATCTATCGTTGAATTCTCACCGGGCGGTTGGAAGCTCGTAGCGCCGATAGTATTCCCACTCCGGATTACTGAATTTATCATCCGGGACCCACTTGATAGCCTCACACAAAAAAAGCAAGATTATTGGTGCAACAACCTGGTGTTCACTGATTGAGCGTAGTTGGCCATGCACGAGCGTTGACGACAATATCTCTGACAAGGCTAACTAGTCAATAGCGAATGCATGTTTGCCTTACAAAAATAAACCCGCGAAGATTTGTTGCGACGTGCGGTGCCGGAACCTCTGTCCCGAAACCGAGCTTCCGGATTCCTACAGACCAAAGCGCTGCCTGTATTCTTTCGAACTTATGAACGCCTTGACCATCTCG
>DATLBQ010000152.1:0-3540 GCA_035526805.1 Pyrinomonadaceae bacterium | reverse complement strand
CTATCAGGCAGGAAAGCTGGCCGCGATACGAGAGTACAACCTCAACGACGTGCGGGTGACGCGCAAACTTTATGAGCGGATGGTTGGGTGTTTCGGAAGATAGTCATAAACACGAGCCACAGATGAACACTGATCGACACGGATTCAGACTGGATTCCGCCCAACAAACTTCTGCGCCGCTCCAGATCGGTGTCATCCGTGTTTATCCGTGGCCGGTAATTCTTTTCTAGCCCGTGAACGGGCTGCCGTTTCATATTTGCAACACATTTTGTTAGACTCCAATAAATAGATGGACACTCAGCTCTTAACCCTGATCATTTTTCTGGCCGGCGCGGGTCTCGGCGCCGTGGCCGGATGGTTTCTGTTGAAGACCCGGGGAACTGCGGTGAGTGCGGCGGAACTGGCAACTCTAAAAGAGCGCCTTGAAGGTAAGGAGTCGGAATTACAAAAACTACGCGCGGCACTGGATGGCGAGGTCGTTGAGCATCGACGCGCACGAGAAGAGGGTGTGCAACTCAACGCGGCACTCGAAGGCGAACGGCGCGCCGCCCAGGAACGCAAAGATTCATTCAAGCAGGCAGCGGAAGAGTTGTCGGAAAAGTTTAAAGCCCTCTCGCGGGACGCGCTGAAGGACAACAACCAATCGTTTCTCCAGTTAGCCAAAGCAACGCTCGAGAAGTTTCAGGAAACTGCCAAGGGCGATCTGGAATTAAGGCAGAAAGCGATTGATCAGCTGGTCCAGCCGCTGAAGGAATCGCTGGAAAGAGTAGACGGCAAAATCGGTGAGATTGAAAAAGAACGGGCCGGAGCTTATTCAGAGTTGCGCGAACAGGTAAGAGGTTTGGCAACAGCGCAGCTGCAGCTTCAAACGGAGACCGGAAACCTTGTGACCGCTTTACGCGCGCCCCATATACGCGGACGCTGGGGTGAAATTCAGTTGCGCCGTGTGGTCGAGATGGCCGGCATGCTGCAGTATTGCGACTTTGATGAACAGACTACGGTGGCCACCGACGACGGCCGCATACGTCCCGATGTAATCATCCGGCTTCCAGGAAATCGAACCATCGTTATTGACGCCAAGGTACCCTTCGACGCCTTCTACGAATCAATCTCAACCAGAGACGACGAGATTCGCAGCGCGCGCTTGAAGGACCATGCTCGGCTTGTGCGCACGCATATCGGATCGCTGAGCAAGAAATCTTATTGGGAGTCGGTCCAACCCACTCCGGAGTTTGTCCTGCTCTTTTTGCCGGGAGAAACCTTCTACAGCGCGGCGCTGGAAATTGATCCGAAACTGATTGAAGACGGCGTCGGTAAGGGTGTGATCATCGCCACGCCGACCACGTTGATTGCCTTGCTCAAGGCCGTCTCGTATGGCTGGCGTCAGGAGCAAATGGCTGAAAATGCGCGGGAAGTAAGTGAACTGGGTAAAACTCTCTACGATCGCCTGAGAGTATTTACAAATCATTTCGGCGACATCGGCAAGGGTCTGGATCGCGCGCTTGATTCGTATAACCGCGGCGTTGGTTCACTTGAAGGACGCGTGCTGAGAACGGCAAGGAAGTTTAAAGAACGCGGCGCCATTGCGGGTGATGATATCGAGATACTTGAGCCACTCGATAAAGCATCTCGCGCGCTCAGTCTCGACGAAGGCGGGTTGTTTCCCGATCTGGTAGCCGCAGAGGCCGAACCGGATGATGAAACTCTGCCGTTGCTGAATGTGAAGGCAGCCACCGGCAGTGAGCCATAAACCCGTTATCCGCAGATTACGCAGATTCCACATACTGAGAAAGAGTGAGAGCCTAAACGAGTCCGAAATCGCGGTTGATCTCCGGGATATTTTGAATCTGTGAAATCTGCGTAATCGGTGGACAATGCTGTGGCAAAAGAAATCTGGTTAGGTCCTCTCCTCGGCAACAATCGCGGGCGTCTGATTGAACGCTGCTCGCAGTTTGTCTCAGAAGGCAAGTCTGATAGTTTCCTCTACCTCGCTGCTTCCCATCCGCTACTTGAGATCGTTACTCAAGGCCTACTCGATGGCCTCGACAACTGCGGCGTCTGGGGCGAACTTCCCGTCTATCTCTTTCGCGGTTTTGTGAGACGAGTGCTGACCACTGCCGTCGACGAGACAGGTCACACGCTCGCGCCCCGCATTCCTGTCGATCGGGAAGAGCTTCCGTTAAAGCGCAGTCTGGTCTCCCAGATCCTCCGGCAGCTGGCTACCTCGGGACAACTGACGGGCATTAAGGCGCTGGCAAATCGCGAGGGTTGCGTTAATACGGTTGCCACTCTCGTCGGCGAGATTCAGCGCGCGGGAAAGACGCCGTCTGACTTTTCTGAGATTGTTGCCAGACGCATCGCTGATCTTAATCAAGGAGTTCAGCGAGGAACTGCTGTTCAGCGGGAGACCGATCAATTCCATTCGCTCTATTCGCAAATCGACTTCGACAGAGATGTCGCGTTGATCTATTCGACCTATGTAAATATTTTGCGGCAAAACAAATTCACCGAAGCGGATGCAGACCAGTTACGCGCGCTCGCGATCCTGAAAGGAGATCTCGATGGGCAGCCGGTTCACTTGCCCTGGCTGCAAAATGTCCAGCTCCTGATCCTCGACGGGTTTTTCGATTTCACTCCAGTGCAGGGCGAGATGTTGCGCCACCTAATTCCGATTATCCCTGACGTGGTGGTGAATCTGAAAAGCGACTCGCGTAACCCGGCAATCTTTGAACCCTTCAGCAGCACCATCGAGCAACTGAAAGGCATCGCGGATTTCAAACTCGAACCAGGCACTGACTGCGCGGCCGCAGCAGGAGCTCTTTCCGATCTACGTGAAAATCTTTTTAGATCGGCGGAGACATCGGCGCCGGATGGGGTGGAAGCGCAGGATGAAAGCGGCGAGCCGCAGGAAAACATTCGGTTGTTTACTTGCGCCGATCGTGAAACCGAGATTCGTAAAATTGCCAAAGAGGTGAAGCGCCTGGTGGTTGAGGACGGTTATCGAATCGCCGAGATTGCCCTGGTGGTGCGCGAGCGCGCTTCTTATGCCGACACGATCGCGCGCGTCATGCGCGACGAATCTATTCCGAGCAATCTTGAGCTGCGGGTCAATGTTACCGAGATTCCGGCGGTGCGTGCGGCGCGCAAACTTTTTGAAATGCTCGAAGACGATGCGCGAGCCGAAAAGTCGGAAGTGAGAATCGCCGACTTGGCGGATTTGATCAAGTCGGAGTATTTCCGTGTAGCAGACGCGGAGTTGGCGGAGCTTGAATTAGCCTTCGAGCAAAAGTTTGGCGCGCTCCTGACCAGCAACGAGACTACAAACGGTGAAACGTCGAGCGATCGCCGGGCAAGCATTAAGTATGGTCTGGGTATTGGCCGTTGGGATCCGGATAGCCTTGAGAACACTGTTGCTTTCGTAGGTGGCGCCTTGAACATGACTTCCTGGCTGGAGCGGGCGCGCAAACTCCTGAGTAACTGGCCGCAGGTGAAAGCGACTACCGATCTGGTCACTCCGGAAACAGCCGACGGAGGTGGCGA
>DATLBQ010000151.1:0-13797 GCA_035526805.1 Pyrinomonadaceae bacterium | reverse complement strand
CGCACACTGCAAGTAGGGACGTCAACCGCTCAGTTAACTAACCTTAACCACACGCTGACGCTTCGCCGGTAAGGTCGCGTCGTGCGTTCCCTAAGACGAACCTACAGTTTGCGATTCGCCGTGTTCGGATTCTTACGTAATCCAGTTCCCCGCCGCTTATCTACTCTCAACAATTAAGCTTATATTAGGCCCTGGAAGTGATGCCTGATCTATTAGTGAATCTCTTGAGACTGCCGTCGCTCGAATCGGTCCACCCGGCAATTGCCGAGGCGGACGTTGTCGTTCGTCGCGCACAGCCTTTTGAGATTACGCCGGTGCGAAGGTTTGTGGAGCGAGAGTTCTCAACCGCGTGGTCCGATGAAATCTCGGTCGGCTTTGCAAATAAACCGGTGTCTATCTTTATCGCCACCGCGGAAAAAGAAATCATCGGTTTCGCAGCCTACGAATGTACGCGGCGTTGCTTCTTCGGTCCAACGGGAGTTGTAGAAAACATGCGTGGCCGCGGCGTTGGCAAGGCGCTACTGCTGGCGTGTTTGTTCGGTCTGCGTGAACTGGGTTACGTCTACGGCATTATTGGCCGGGCTGGGCCAATCGAGTTTTACCAGAGATTCGTTGGCGCGGTAGTAATCCCTGATAGCGACCCTGGGATCTATACGCAGCTTTTAAAGTAGCAGCAGCCTATGCGGTCACCGGGTTGCTGGTGCGGGCGCAAATAATGCTTATACATGAATGAAGTCAGTCCTACTAAGTCCCGCCTGAAACTAAGCACGCGCCGCGCGCCTGGGCCCAAAGGACATCCCATCCTGGGCGTCATGTCGGACTTCAGTCGTGACACGTTCGCCTTTATCGAACGCTGCCGCGATTATGGCGACGTCGTGAGAATGCGGTTCCTCTATCTCACTGCCTATTTTCTATATCACCCTGACGATATCGAATACGTTTTATCAACCAACGCGAAGAACTTCATCAAATCACGAAACCAACGCTCCCCGCTGTTCCAACGTCTGGTCGGCAACGGCTTGCTGACGAGCGATGGTGAAGAATGGAAGCGGCAAAGGCGCCTGGCGCAACCAGCGTTTCATCGCCATCGGATCAATACTTACGCCGAAACAATGGTCGATTACGCCGCGCGGACAGTGTCGAACTGGCAAGCAGGCGAAGTACGCGACATTCATCGTGACATGATGCGCCTGACCCTCGAGATCGTAGTCAAGACTCTGTTCAACGCCGACGTATCTGCGGATGCAGAAAAAGTTGGAGTGGTCCTTTCGCGTATCGTGACGCCCTTTGCCGGACAGGCAACGCTCAAGTGGATCATGGACAATCGACTGCCCACAGCCACAAGGCAACGGTTCAATCGAGACGCGCGTGATATAGATGCAATCGTTTACCGAATTATCGATGAGCGTCGAAACAGCAAACGCGATGAAGGCGACTTGCTCTCGATGTTGCTAAAAGCAACTGACGAAGATGGCAGCCGCTTGAGCAACCAGCAACTGCGTGATGAAGTGATGACAATCTTTCTGGCCGGACATGAAACAACTGCGCTCACACTGTCGTGGACCTGGTATCTACTGGCCCAAAACCCGGAGACTGAAAAGAAGTTTCATGCCGAGCTGGACGACGAACTCAGCGGAAGATTGCCGACGATGGAAGACCTGCCGCGCTTGAAGTATACGGAGATGATTGCGAAGGAATCGATGCGTCTTTACCCGCCCGCATACGCGCTGGGCCGCGAGGCCATAAACGATTGTGAAATTGGCGGCTTTCGCGTGCCCGCGGGAGCGCAGGTCTTCATGTTTCAGTGGTCAACCCAACGCGACGCCCGTTTTTTCCCCGAGCCGGAAACCTTTGCGCCGGAACGTTGGACCCCGGAGTTTAGCGCCAGCCTGCCAAAGTATGCTTATTTCCCGTTCGGTGGCGGCCCGCGCGCTTGCATTGGAAACTACTTCGCGATGATGGAAGTAATACTGTTATTGGCCACCATCGGGCAGCGGTTTCGTTTCTCGCTGGTGCCTGATCAGGCGGTGACCTTGATGCCGGCAATGTCGCTGCGGCCAGCGGATGGCATTAAGGTCGTAGTAAAGAGCCGGTGAACTTTGGAGCCTGCCGCTGAGCCTTTCCGCACTGTGCGGCGGCAAAGCCGCGAGTTGAGATTAATTAATGATTGGCGGTCGAAGCCTTCCGCCTTAGACGGCGACCGCACCAGCAGATTGACGCAAGAACTGCCTACTCAAGCACTTGCGCCAGCCGAAACCACTCCTCGATCGTCAGCGTCTCCGCGCGGCGCTGCAACTCAACCCCAGCCCGACAAAGCACGATGCTTGCGCCGCCGTGGTTTTTTATGACGTCTTGCACTGGACCCGGTGCTCTTCGCAAGTTGTTGAGAATTGTCTTCCGGCGTTGCGCGAAACCGGCACTGACAATTTGCCAGAGCAGCTTCTCGTCTCTCACGCCGGGAATTGGCCCCGGCCGCGATTTTAACTTTACGACACTGCTCCAAACCTTTGGCGCTGGACGGAACGAACCAGGCGCTACGTCAAACAATTTCTCCGTCTCACAATAGGCCTGAACAAAAACCGAAAGATAGCCACGCTCACTCGAACCAGGGCCAGCGGTAATTCGTTCCACAACTTCGCGCTGCAGCATTAACACCATCTCACTGAGACATTGGCGTTGTTCGATCAGTCTCTGCAGAATTGCCGTCGCCACGTTGTAGGGAAGATTGGCAACGACGCGCGCCGACGCCGCCGGATGAATGGCCGCGCAGAAATCTGCAGTCAGGGCGTCGCTTTGGATTAATCTGAAGTTTTCTTGAGCACTGAATTTGTCGGTGAGGAGCGGAATCAGGTTTTGATCAAACTCGATAGCTACCAACGAACCCGCACGCTGCAAAAGGGGAACAGTCAGCGCGCCTCTGCCGGGGCCGATCTCGATGATCGTCTCGTCAGCGTGAGGCTGCAGCGCATCAATGATGCGCTGGATAGTGCGTTGATCGGTGAGGAAGTTTTGACCGAAACGTTTGGAAGGATGGTGAGGAATTGGGGGCGACGGATGAACGGCAGAAGGTTGTGGCTTCTTTTCATCCTTCATCCTTCCGACTTCATCCTTTTCGTGATGGGATAGCCGGTGAACTCAACATCGGAGCCGCACCGCGTAATCTCAACATCCTCAAGTTCAATGCTCTCACTCAACTTCTCCGCGCCTGTGCCTTGCACCGCGGTAGGCGCGTCGCGCCCACCAATTATCTTTGGCGCGATGAAAAATGAAACCTTGTTCACCAGGCCTTCGTCGAGAAAGTGCCCCGCAACCTTCGCCCCGCCTTCAACCAGGAGGCTTTGGATTTTGCGCCTGCCAAGTTCCGCCAACAATGCCGTCAGGTTTCTCCCGACCGCGCTGTCGCGAATCACTTCGACCTGCGGTGGCAGTGCGGCAGATTCGCGGATGGAATGCCCAGCAAAAATCAATACCGGTGAATCGTCTACAGTTCGCACAAGCTGCGACTCTGCGGAGAGCTCAAGTGTTTCGTCGAGCACTATACGCACCAACGGCAGTCTTCTTTTCTTGCCGGAACGATCTGTCAACAAGGGATCATCGGCTCGCGCAGTGCCGGCACCGATCAGAATTGCGTCATACTCGTGCCGCAGTTCATGAACTCTCCTCCTCGCTTCAGTACCAGTAATCCAACGCGAGTCCCCAGTTCGGGTAGCAATCTTCCCGTCCAGCGAAGCGGCGAGTTTCAAGTGAACGAACGGCCTACCTGTACGCATGAAATGCAAATATTTCTCGTTGAGCTTTTCCGCTTCGCGACTTAATAAACCAACAGAAACTTCGAGCCCGGCGGCGCGAAGATGGGCAAATCCCTTCCCCGAAACTTTTGGATTAGGATCTTCAATCGGCGCCACGACGCGCGCGATGCCCGCCTCGATCAAGGCATCAGTACAAGGCGGTGTGCGACCGTGGTGCGCATGTGGCTCAAGTGAAACATACGCAGTCGCTCTCTCTGCGCGCGTCCCTGCCTGTTCGAGCGCATAAGTCTCTGCATGTTTTACATCTTCGAAAACATAGAAGCCCTCACCTAACACCTGTCCTTCAGAATTCGCAATGACACAACCGACAAGTGGGCCGGGACTGACCTGTCCCGTGCCCTTTGCAGCCAACTGCAACCCGCGCGTCATCAGCTGCCGATCCAAATGGGTCCAGTCGTTGACGATGTCTTGCACTGTCGCGGTGGGGTGTTGGGGTTGCATTCTGAGTTTACTCAAACAGGCCGTTGACATAGAGTTCCGGATCAAAGACGACGAGGTCGTCTACTTTTTCTCCGATGCCCACATAGCGAATTGGCAGACCGAGCTCGTCACTAATAGCGACCGCGATTCCGCCCTTAGCCGTTCCGTCAAGCTTCGTCAAGACGATGCCGGTGACGCCGGCGACTTTGAGAAACTGTCGCGCCTGCTCGAGCCCGTTTTGGCCGGTCACTGCATCCACCACCAGCAGCGTTTCGTGTGGCGCGCCTTCCACTTCCCTGGCAGCGACGCGTTTCATCTTTTCAAGTTCGGCCATCAAATTGGATTTGTTATGTAGCCTACCGGCCGTATCGACAATCAGCACATCAGAAGCACGCGCCTTCGAAGCTTTCAAAGCGTCAAAAAGGACGGCTGCGGGATCCGTGCCGTGCTTTTGTTGAATTAGAGGGACACCGGTGCGCTCCGCCCAAATGGCGAGTTGATCCGAAGCCGCCGCGCGAAATGTGTCGGCTGCGCAAATCAAAACGTCGTTACCCTCAGCTTTAATCCGCTGGGCCAGCTTTCCAATGGTCGTTGTTTTCCCCACACCATTCACCCCCACGATCATCATCACATAGGGCGACACGTTGGCAGCCACACTAGTCTCGGAAGCGACACCGTGCTTCTCCGATTGCCGCAAAATTTTCAGAAGCTCGTCTTTAATGGCGGCTTTGAGCGCGTCCAAATCGTTGATCTGTTTGCGGGCCACGCCGCGTCGTACAATCTCCAGAATTTGTTGCGTGGTGGCGACGCCTATGTCAGCTGCGATCAGAGCCTCTTCCAGTTCGTCCAGCAAGTTCTCATCTATTTGTTTGAGACCCTGGAAAACAGTATCGAGCCGCTCAGAAAGTGTTTCCCGCGTGGCCGATACGGCCCGGCGAAAACGCGCCGAGAATTCCTGCTCGAGTGCCGCTTCCTGTGCCTGTAACTCTTCGATCGACAGATTCAGGCCAAGCACAGAGGTCGCAAAAGGCGAGCGTGAAGGCACGGGAGCGACGGGTTTGTGCTGCGTAGATTTCCTTGCGAGCGCGTCGGCTCCGCGCTGGGGAGCTTGCCGCTGCGGCTCAACAGTCGCAGTTCGGGCTGCTGAGGTTTCGCTGGGAACTGGCGTTGGCCCGGCGCCCGTCGAAACAGGCTCCAGCGCCGGCGCCGGAGCTGAGGTTCTCGACGACCCTGGCGGGGCTATCGCTTCAGTAACAGATGTCTGCGGCTCGGCTTCTCGTTCCGGGACCCCAGTTTTTTGCGTCGTTTCCGCGGCGGTGCCCGCAGGCAGCGGTTCATTTAGTCTCAGCGACACAAACTGATCGCCGCTCTTACGTTTCCAAAAAAGCCCCATAGGTTTGGTCCATCATTAATTAGTGCTAATAATGAAATGTCGATTATATGCACAACAGCCGCATCCTCACAAAAAGGGCGATCCGCCAGTAGCGTCCTAATTTTAGAACCGCGGGTCAAGCCATACCACTAACACACACGAAACGTTTACTACTTATTTTTTCGAAGGTTTTGGTGTGATTTCGTAGTTTGCTTTTGTCTGGTAGAAAGGGCACAAATCAAATTAAGACACTACCGATCCGCGAGCGGTGCCGTAGCCGTATTTCGTGGGCCAGCAACGCAACTGGAAACTCAGTTAATGCCGAGGTCGAGGTGACAGACAGGAATGTCTGTCCTACTCTTTGATTGGCGAGACTAAGCGGGTACTTTACCGCGGCGACAGTGCAGCAGGGTCCGTGGTTGCCGCTGGCTTTTATATGCACCGGGGCTCGATTCGGAAATTCATATAGGTGAAGTGTGGTTAAAGAATCTCTCCCCGCGTTGGTGGTGAGCG
This sequence comes from Pyrinomonadaceae bacterium, assembly GCA_035526805.1. Taxonomy (GTDB): domain Bacteria; phylum Acidobacteriota; class Blastocatellia; order Pyrinomonadales; family Pyrinomonadaceae; genus PSRF01. The sequence continues at coordinate 7,683 of DATLBQ010000151.1, read as the reverse complement.
CATTGCGAGTGACACGCCAACTCGCCTACATCGGTCTGGAACCGTTGGATTACCTGGCCCGCCTTATTAACGGTAAGTCAGACTTTCCGCCACTCTATCTCAGGAGACAAGTCGGCCCTCTACGCACGTTTGAAATGTCAGGGGCGGAGTTCATGGCTTACCTCCGGCTTTTATGTAAGCTCCGTCCAACCGAAAGCCTGCTGGATATCGGCTGCGGCTGCGGTCTGATGGCTCTATTCCTCACAGACTACCTAGACGCTACAGGTAGCTACACAGGACTGGATATCCATCGTCCGTCGATCCGCTGGTGTCGAAAATACTTCGCGAAATATCCAAACTTCAATTTCGCTTTTATGGACGTGAGGAGTCTTGCTTACAACGCACGAGGACGATTCGCGGCCGAAGATTATTCTTTCGACCTCGAAGATCGCCACTTCGATCTGGTGTTATTAAAATCCGTTTTCACGCACTTGCGCCCTGCGGAAGTCGATAACTACCTCCGACAAATCTCGCGGATCCTATCGGACGACGCGCGATGCCTGATGACCTTCTTCCTACTTAACGAAGTTCAAGCAGAACTGGCGCGAAGCGGTCTTAACCAGCTCGACTTTAAACAGGGAGAAGGAGTATGGCGCTACGTTTATCGGAACAGTCCCGAGAGTGCGGTCGCGTTCGACGAAACCCACGTCCTGGGCATGCTACGCAACCATGGGCTGGAACTCAGCGAACCGGCCTTCTACGGTACCTGGACCGGGCGGGTTGACGGTCTCTCCTTTCAGGACATGCTACTGGTGAGGAAGCGACATGTTCGCCCATCCTGACGACCGGTCGGCTACCATACGATCTGTAACTGTCTTTAAGAAGCTTTGGCGAGTTGAGAAACTAAGAAACTGGCACGGGCTCGCGGTCGGCGCTCATCTCCTGGGGAGAGACTGGCAGTTTTGATTCGAGCGCAGCGCGACTTTTAAGTTTGACCGATCCCGGCCGAATCTGTCCCTCCTCGCAAGCCTCAACGAATGCGGATACTACGTTCGCGTCATAACGACTGCCGACGAAATTTTTTATCAGCGCTATCGCGTCTTCAAACTTCATAGCCTGCTGATAGGGACGGTCTGTGGTCATCGCGTCAAACGTGTCGGCTACCGCTACCACCTTGGCCATTAAGGGAATCTCATCACCCTTCAGTCCTTGAGGATACCCTTCGCCATTGACCATTTCGTGGTGCATGTACATGCCAGGTAAAAATTCCTTCATCGCGCGTATTTGCGACATTATCTTGTACCCTTTTTGCGGGTGCTGTTTCATGACCTGGAATTCTTCGTCAGTTAACGCCGCGGGTTTCTTGAGAATGTTGTCATCGATAGCGATCTTTCCGACATCATGAAGCAGGGCGCTAATCCTGATTTTCTCGCATTCCTCTTCCGGCAGTCCCAGGCGTTGCGCTATCGCAACTGACATTCTTGATACTCGCTCTGAATGACCTCGCGTGTCTGGATCTTGTCCGTCGATGGCGGCCGCCAGACCTTTAACTGTGCCAAGAAATAACTCGCGATTCTCCGCAGCAGACTGCTGCAAATCTTTGATATAGGTCTCGAGGCGATCCGTCATTAGGTTAAATGAATCACCCAGATCTCCCAGCTCGGTTCTACTCTTGATGACGATACGTTGTGAGAAATCTCCTGATGCGATCCGATGCGCACCGACAGCCAGCTCCTGGACCGGCTGCGAGAGTTTCTTCGCGAAGAAAAATCCGATCAGCAGAGTTAACATCGCTGCAACCATACTGATCCAAAGTGTCTGCCGTCGCATGTCGCTTACCGAAGCAAGGGCTGCAGATTCATCCTGAATTGCAATTACTCCCAGCCGCGAGTTCTTGTCCAATTCGGCGGTCGCATACGATCCAAGCATAACGATGTCGCGGCCATCGCGTATTAAGGTGAACGGCTCCAGGGCCGACTGTACCTGTGTGCCTGATTCCTGCCAGTCGCGCACCACCTTGAGGTCCGTCATCGGCTTCTCTGAAAATGCGACACTCGCCTCCGGATGTGCCACCGCACGGCCGTTCTGGTCAACTACGAAAACTACCGGCAGTCCCGCATCAAGCAATTCGCGCTCGCTCTTTGAGGTCGACTGATGGACGGCTTTGAATACTTCCTGAAACGAAACTATGGCTACTACTGCGGCCACCACGTCGTGTCCGGTTCCGCCTCCCATCACCGGCGCGGCAACTGTCATTGCCATTTCCTGCCCCGAACGAATGATCTGCGGCCGACTTACAACCATGCCGCGACCGTACATTTTCGCCAGCACTTCGCTGACGCGCTGGTCGAGTTCCGCACGTTGAATATAATCGGGCTGAAAAGCTCTATGCAGTTCGCCGTTCACGGGCCAGATCGCCAGCGCAATTAGGTTGGGATCCTCTTCCAAAGTCTTCTGTAGACGAGAATCGTAACCGGCGTCATTGAGCGCGTCGATTCCTCCCGCTATCTCGAAAGCGCGCGCGAGGCCGGTTACGACGTCGCGGTATCGTTGTCCATAGAGTTCGATCTGCCGTGCTTTGTCCTGCACTAACTGAGCCTGATAACGACCTTCGACTGACCGCAATTCGTCGGCGCTTCGTCTCGAAAGCAGGGTCCCGGCGAAGGCTAATGGCAACAGGCCAACAACCAGCAGGACGGCGAGGACGATGTACAGCAGGCGAATTCGCCCAATCTTTTCCATTATGCGACGATGTTTGCGGATCAGTTTGAGTAGCGGTTTCCTGGGAGGCCTAAGCAGAACGGCCGAAATGACCGCTAGTCATTATGTCTAGTAAGCTTAAGGCTGTCAACGCGTTTGTTAAACTGGGTTGACCAGGAGACTGCAGGCGCGCGAAACTGGGCCTTCCGAGAGCAAACTGGCGGCATTTTTATAGACTGAAACAGCACCGATCACGTCTAAAGTGATGTTGGCCAAAGCCCACGGCGCGTCGTGGCTACCGAAACGAGCGGCCCGCATTTGTAAACACATAGGATGGAAACGGCTACGAGCGACGAACAAATCGTGCAGCGGGCCTTGACCGGCGACGCAGAAGCTTTCGGCGAGATTGTTCAGCGCTGGGAGCGACGGATCTTCGCGCTTTCCTTTGGCATGCTCGGACGGGAGGAGGATGCCCGCGACGCCACCCAGGAAACGTTTCTAGCGGCATTTCGCAACCTGCGTGCGTTTCGAGGCGAGGCCAAGGTGTCGTCCTGGCTGCACCGCATTGCCGTCAATCAATGTATTACCAGGCAGCGTCGAGCCAAGGTACGAAACGAGAGCGCACTTGAGACGGAAGAGGACAAGAATGCTTCGAGCTTTGCCGCGCCCATTAGGTATTCACCGGCGCGAGAGGTCGAAGGGCGCGAATCCACGGCTGCTGTAAGGTTGGCAGTTAACAGCTTGCCGGTAGAGCTGCGTCAGATCGTGGTAATGAAGGAGTTTGAGGAACTCACATTTAAAGAGATCTCCGACGCGCTCGACTTGCCGTTGAGCACGGTAAAGAGCCGCCTTTATACGGCGCTTAAGCAGCTGCAGATGCGATTGCAGAAGTTCAATTGAACACTGAATGTGACGACTGGGAGTTAAGTGAAATGAAAGAAGCGAACGGCCAAAGTTGTGCACGAGAACATGAGTTGATTGGCTTCCTCTACGGTGAATTGAATGAAGTTGAGACGCTGGCGTTTCAGCGTCACCTAAATCAGTGCCCTGGTTGTAGCATGGAGGTCTCAGGCTTTAGAGGTGTGCGTGAATCTGTCGTCGCCTGGCGCAACGAGTCGCTTGGCAAGGTCAATTTATCGGAACACAGCGCACGTTTCTCCCCAGCGCCATTGGTGCGGCGGAACCGTTCAGCTCTCGCGGCTATGCGAGAATTCCTAAACCTTTCACCGCTATGGATGAAAGGGGCGGTAGCCTTTGCTGCTGTCGTATTTTGCGTGCTTGCCATAATGGCGGTTGCGGGGTTACGGGATAAACCGCCAGTCGTGGTAGTAGCAGGTCCAACTCCAGCAATTCATTCCCAGGAAGAAATCGACGCAATCGTCAACCGTCGCGTGCAGGATGAGCTTGCGCGACTCAAGCAGCCCAGGAGCTCGGAGGCTACTGTTGCTGTTACGAACGACTCCACCCAGGTGTTGAGTCGCGCCGGTAGGGGTACCGGCGCCCACGGTGCTGTTTACAGCGCGCGGCGTCCTCTTTCGAAAACTGAGCGCGAGCAGTTGGCCGCGGATTTGAGATTACTTTCGTCAAACAATGACAGCGATCTCGAGCTGCTGCAGGATACAATTAATCAATAGCGCTCCTATAAACGAGGTAGAAGTTTCGGAAACTCAGATGCTTATGAAACAACATTACAGTCGACTACTGACGCTACTTACCGTGCTTACATTCCCGGCAGCAGTCCCCTCTATTTTAGGACAAACTACGACACAACCCACCGCCACAGTGGAGGCGCAACGGCGCGCTTTTGGTGATGACGCTATCCAGCAACTGAACTTAACTCCAGAGCAGCGCGAACAAATACGTTCCATTCGCGAAGACAACAAAGTGGAACGTGCCGCGCTCAACCAGCAACTTCGCGAGGCCAATCGCGCGCTGGAAGAGGCGCTGAACTCCGACAACCCCGATGAAGCCTCGGTAGAAAAGCGTCTTCATGATGTCTCTGCAGCACAATTTGCCGCCACGCGCATGAGGGTTTTGACTGAGATCAGAATCCGACGCGTTCTAACGGCGGAACAGCGAAATATTCTGAGGTCATTGCAGCAGCAAGCCAGGGAGACTCGCCGCGAACGGCTGCAGGTCAATTCTGAGGCAAGACAAAAGCGTCGCGAGGAACGATCGCGCGCCTTACAAAATCAGCGTAACGGACTCGGCCCGCTTTTGCGTCGACGCGAAAACCAACGGCGGCCTCGGCCGTAATTCCAAACGAAGATGCGGTCACATTCCTTCCCATCCAGCCGGCCAGACTAACTCTGGCGGGCTTTTCTCATGACCCACGGTTTGGAGTAGTGTCCCAGTTTGTAAAGCAAACTGTTAGTTTGCGATGCCGAGTGGCGTTCAACGCGCCCGCAAACTAACAGTTTGCGTTCCAGAAAAGCCAAATTAAGACACTACGGTTTTAGTTGAAGCTTGACGCATCCCGCAAATTTTGCGCATGATAAGCCGCTCTTTTCAGATGTCACAGCGGTCTATCAGCAGTCTTTACTTTTTAACGAGAAAAATCTCGGCACTGTACTCAGACGTCGCAATCGCAGCCCGGCAGAGTCCACCGAAGACCGGTCGGACATCTGATTAGCCAGCTTCCCTAATATTTCCCAAATGAACTTCGTCACGCGCTCTATCTTCGAGTTGCAAGAGACCACGTTGATGACCGCGCGAGCGGTTGCGGGCCTCTTCAAAGGGCCGCGCTATCTCGCTGAGACCATTGCCCAGATGGATGCGATTGGTGTGGGTTCGTTGACTATCATCATGTTGACTGGGTTTTTCACAGGCGGCGTGCTCACGATACAAACCTTTCCTACGCTGGCTTTCTGGGGACAGCAAGGCCAAACGGGACGTCTGGTCGCGGTGTCACTTGTGCGAGAGTTAGGACCGGTACTGACGGCGCTCATGGTAGCAGGTCGCGTCGGTTCGGCCATCGCGGCAGAACTCGGCTCAATGACGGTTTCTCAGCAGATCGATGCTATGCGAGCGCTCGGCACCGATCCTATCCGAAAGCTGGTAGCGCCACGGATGTTGGCTTTGCTCATCACGCTGCCGCTACTCACCGTCCTGGCTGACGTTGTAGGGATTGGCGGCGGTGCCTTTGCCGCCACCAGCCTCTACGGATTGTCGATTGGTGAATTCCTGGCTTCGGTTCGTGACGGAATTACTACCGATGATATTCTTGGCGGTGTAATTAAGCCAACCTGTTTTGCTGTGATAATCGGAGCGGTCGCATGTTATAAAGGGCTGAACACTGAAGGCGGCACGGTGGGCGTCGGGAGGTCAACGACGAGGGCAGTAGTGACGGCCTCGATCGTAGTCATTGTGGCGGACTTCTTCCTCGCCAGAGCTCTTCAATACATACTGGGAATGCCCACGAGTTAACCAGGAACCTATGGCTTTCTTAGCAACTGAATCACACGCGATTGCGCATCCGGAACAAATAAGCCGTGACGCTGCCGGCTCTACCTTCGCAGAGGTGGATGATCGTCATCGCACGATTCCGGCAATTGAATTTCGCGATGTAGTACTCGCCTTTGATGACCTCGTAATCCTGAACAAGCTTAGTTTCAAAGTACTCAAGGGTGAAACCAAGATCATTTTGGGCGGATCGGGAGGCGGCAAGTCTACCATCATCAAGCTGGTGCTGGGCCTGCTCAAGCCCGATGAGGGACGAATCCTGGTCGATGGCGAAGACATTACGGACTACAGCGAAGCCCAGATGGTAGATGTGCGCAAGAAAATTGGCATGGTTTTTCAGGAGGGCGCGCTCTTCGATTCTTTATCCGTTTACGATAACGTCGCCTATCGGCTGCATGAGCAGGGACTGCCCGAAGAGCAAGTCGAACCCGAGGTCCGCCGCATGCTTCGGTTCGTAAATCTTGAAGACGCAATAGATAAAATGCCGGCTGAACTTTCCGGCGGCATGAGACGGCGCGTCGGTATTGCGCGGGCACTGATTGGCGATCCGAAGATCGTCCTGTTCGACGAGCCTACTGCCGGACTTGATCCGCCTACCGCCCGAACGATCTGCGAGCTTGCGATGAAGCTACGCGATCTGGAAGACGTTTCTTCGATCTTTGTTACCCACGAGATGAACAATCTCGACTACCTCTGTACTGAATACGCGGTTGTAAATGAAGAAGGACAGGTGGTGTTTGAACGTGAAGGCGAAAGACTGTGCTTAACGAACTGCAAAGTGATGATGATGAAGGAAGGTAAAATTATCTTCAGCGGCACCGATGAAATGCTTCGTAAGGCTGAAGATAAGTATATTCAAAAGTTTCTGCGCGGACATTAGATGAAAGGATGAAGGCGGAAGGATGAAGGATGCATAAGGACAGACGACGGGTATAAGCTTAGTACGCCCGTCCGTTTCAGCCTTCATCCTTCATCCCTCATCCCTTAGTTAGCGCCATGCCAAGATCAACCAAGACCGTAAGTATGAACCAATTACGCGTCGGCCTATTCGTGCTGGCTTCAATAGTCGTCCTTATTTTTCTCATCTTAAATGCTTCCGGCGACATCAATCCGTTTAAGAAGAGATTACATTTGAAGGCGCGTTTCTCTGATGCAAATGGCTTGCGTAAAGGCTCCGAAGTTCGTCTCTCCGGGGTACGAGTGGGAAAAGTCGACGACATCACCCTGTTGCCGCCGTCCACTGAACCGACAGCGCAACGCGTAGAAGCATTGATGACCATCGACTCGGTTATTGACGGCCGCCCAGCCACTGAGCGCATCCGCCAGGACTCCACGGCGCAACAAGGATCTCCGAGCTTGCTGGGAAACGAGATGTTGATAAATATCAGTCCCGGCACGGCGTTGGCGCCACAGGTAAAAGATTACGACATTCTGCGCTCCGCCAGCGCGAATACCGTAAACGACTTCGCCACCTCGGGCACTGATCTGGCCCAGCGCCTAAGCAAGCTTTCGGATCAGATGAGCGTTATCGTTAAAGAAGTC
>DATLBQ010000150.1:0-2628 GCA_035526805.1 Pyrinomonadaceae bacterium | reverse complement strand
ATTCTCCAAGGCATACCTTCGACTCCCTTCGGTCGCAAGGTATAACCTGTCAAAAGTGTTCACCATGTCCCCGATCAGGTGTTTAGCATGTCCCTGGTCTATACAGTAACGTTATTGCGTGCGGGGTTCTTTTTTGCATCACGAGCGCCCCGAAAGTGATACTATCTGCCTCGTTAGCTCGTCCCGCCGCGCGCTTCATATAACGCGACGGCTTTCCCCTAAACTTTCATAATCCGCACTCACGAATGCGACGTCCAAATCCGATTCTGGCGTTAATGGCGATACTGGCTTTTGTTGCGTCCAGTTTGCCTTCGTCGTTTGAGCCGCTCGCTGCGGCGCCGGAACGCCAAATAAAATGGTCGGCAAAAACCATTCAGGTTGCGCTTTCAACTTCGCTGACCTCGCCTTCACCCGCTATCAAACCGCAAAGTGACGTACTCGGCGCTGTGCACCGAGCCCTGGCCAGTTGGGCACGAATAACCAATGTCACGTTCATTGAAGTTCAATCAATAGCCGAATCCATTAGTCCGACCACAAAAGGTGATGGCATTAATTTGATCACCATCGCCCCGACCGGCGACAACCTTGCCCTCTTTGGTGAAGGAAATACGACGGCTCGTACGCGCGTCTTCTTTGACGCTGAAACTGGAGAGATCAGCGAAGCCGACATCGTCATAAACCCTTATCCTTATTCTCAAGCAGGCGCCGCCCTGCAGTTTTCTACTGATGGCACTCCCGGTACTTACGATTTGGAATCTACTCTGGCACACGAGATCGGCCATTTCCTAGGGCTCGATCATTCCCACGTGATAGGCGCTACCATGCAAGCATCCCAGGCACTCAATGGAACCTATGGCGTGCCTGCCATCACCGAACGAAGTTTGAGCGAAGCCGATCAAACCGCAATTAGGAGTCTTTATGGGCTCACCGAAAGGACCGGTTCAGTCGAAGGAAGAATTCTTGACAGCATTGACGGCAATCTAAAACCGGCCAGCGCCGCGCACGTGTGGATCGAAGACCTTGAAACAGGCAGAGTGATGGCGAGCAGTGTAACCGCGCCCAGTGGGAAGTTCAGCATTAACAGCATCGCTCCCGGCAACTATCGAGCGATGGTCGAGTATCTCGAGGTTCCTATTAACGATGCCGAAGCCCTAAGTGCGGTCGCTCGGAGAGCAGCAGCGCGGCAGCCGGCTTTCCGCAGCGTGGAAATTCGCAGCCGTTTGCGCGTGCTTGCAGACAAGATGACGCCATTGAATTACGTTATGGTGCCACCGCAAAATTCAGCCCCGGCGATGAACCCTCGTTTTGTAGGGATCGATGGTGAACTCTCAACGGTGTCCGTCCCGGTTGGGCCAGGCAAGAAGATTACTCTGTACGTTGGGGGTGAAGGCGTCGATCAGATTCCGGGCACTGGTCTGGTACTCAGTTCACCCTTCATGACAATTGATCCTGCCAGTTTGACGCGGGAGCAGTTCTACAATTCCACGCCGGTCATTAGTTTTGAAGTGACGATCGCCGACAATACTCCGCCGGGAGATTACACGCTTCGTCTGCAATCAAACTCTGGAGAGCTTGCCTACCTCGTCGGAGTGCTCACAATAAGTCCCGCATATTAAAATCTTGCGTTCTTCCACATCTTCAATTCGACTTCGCATCTTGTAAGCTGTTGTTGACTGACATACATTGGGTCCGTGAAGCGCAAGTTACTCGAATACCTGGTCTGTCCATCGTGCGCCGGAACAATTCTGCTCGCGCTGGTCGAACGTTCGGAAGCGAGCGAGATCCTTGAAGGTCAACTCGCGTGCGATTCATGCGCGCGGATGTTTCCGGTGGTTCGCGGGGTCCCGAGATTTGCTGCACTTGAAACTGTGGAAGCGGATAAAGCAGCCACCGCCGAGAACTTCGGCTGGCAGTGGCAACATTTTGTGCAGACCGACGCACTCTATGCGGATCAATTCCTGGGCTGGCTCGCTCCAGTGACGCCGGATTTTTTTGCCGGAAAGCTGGTGCTGGAAGGCGGCTGTGGCAAAGGCCGCCACACCCAACTGGCTGCAAAGTGGGGCGCGCGGGAAGTGGTAGGCGTTGATTTGAGCGATGCAGTGGAAACTGCTTTTGCTGCAACTCGCCAATTGCCGAACGCGCACATCGTTCAAGCGGACATTTATCACTTGCCGTTTTCGCGATCGTTTGATTATGCGTTTTCCATTGGTGTCTTGCATCACCTGCCGGATCCGCGCGCCGGCTTCCATTCCCTTGCTTCAAAAGTAAAGGACGGGGGCCATGTTTCGGCCTGGGTCTATGGCGCCGAGAACAACGAATGGATTACCGGTCTAATCGATCCCTTGCGAGAAAAATTCAGTTCGCGAATCAACCGGCGCGCGTTGTTGCATCTGTCGAAGGCGCCGGCCGCGCTGGTTTATCTAGCGACCAAACTTGTTTACGGACCACTTAACCGCAACGGCAGATCCGGACTGGCGCGTCATCTTTTTTACAACGACTATCTAACCGCAATTTCCCACTTCGGTTGGCGGGAACAACACCTGATTGTTTTTGATCATCTGGTAGCACCCACGTCACATTACATACCGCGCGAAGATTTTGAGGAATGGTGGCGCGACATCGAAGCTC
>DATLBQ010000149.1:0-3482 GCA_035526805.1 Pyrinomonadaceae bacterium | reverse complement strand
TCGTGCAGGCATCAACACCGCCAAATGGGAACGGTTGCAACTTTGCCGCGGTGAAATGGTTTAAATGACAACTTGGCCTTAACCGCTTACAAATTTCTCATGCAACGCATCGTCGCACTGTTTTTCGTTTTGGGAGCGCTCTCGCTTCAGGCCGCCAATTACAAGCTGAACCTGTTCATCTGGAGTGAATACATCGATCCGGACATCATCACGGATTTCGAGAAACGCTTCGATACCAAGGTCACCATCGACCTTTACGAAGACGAGGCCTCCATGATTGCCAAACTTCAGGGGGGCGGCGCAGCGCAATACGACGTCATCGTTCCTCCCGACCACGCCGTCCCGGCATTGATCAAGCTCAAGCTGATTGCGCCGTTGCGTCAGGACAACATTCCGAACCTCCGGCACGTCGATGAACGCTTCGCGAGCCCGTGGTATGACCCGAGCAATCGATTCACCGTCCCTTATCAGTGGGGCACGGTGGGCATTTACGCGCGGAAGCCGAAAGAGACGCCCTACAATGAAAGCTGGGCTCTGCTCTTTGAAGCCAGGGAACAACGCGGTCCGTTCGTGCTCATCGACGGTATGCGCGACACCATCGGCGCAGCGCTCAAGTACAAGGGCGGAAGCCTTAACAGCACCAACTCCATCGAAATCGGTGAGGCCGTGACGTTGCTGGCTAATGCAAAAAAACGTTCGCTGGGGTTTGAAAGCGGCGTGGCGGGAAAAAACAAAGTGCTGGCCCGCACGGCGGACTTCGCGATGGCTTACAGCGGTGATGCCATGCGCGGCATGAAGGAAGATGCCGAGACGTATTACTTCATTCCCAAGGAAGGCAGCCAGATTTGGGTGGATAACCTCGCGGTGTGCGCCAAAGCCCCAAACCGAATCGTGGCCGAGAAGTTCCTGAATTTCATCCTTAACCCCGAAGTCGGCGCTCGGCTGGCGGATTACAATCAATATGCCACGCCCAACAAAGAGGCGTTGAAATTCGTGCATCCGAACAATCTTGCCAATCCGATGATTTATCCCCACGCCGATGTGATGCGCCGACTCGAGTTCCTCCGCGACCTGGGCAAACAAACGAGGCTCTACGATGAAGCGTGGACGCGGCTAAAGGCGAAATAGGTCCACCACGGTTGCGCGAGTGTAGCTGCCGCGGGGTTTCTCCAACTGCGGTTAATGCTGGCAGCTTCGAGCGATAAGGATGCGCGCTTTCGGCACTAACGAGAACCATCCTGCGGAACTTCACCGGCTCTGGCCCAGTTCAAGTCCATATTCTCAAGCAAGCGAACGAGATCGTCGCATTCGTGCCCTTTCACCATGTACGTGTCCGCTCCGCTTTCCATGGCTTCGGCCACCGATTTGCCATAATCACTGCCGCTGAAAACAACGACGGGCAGCCCAGCGAGCCATCGCTGCTTGCGAATCCAGCGCAGGAGCGTAAGTCCGCCGAAACCGGGAATGTGCAGATCCAGGATCACGAGCCCGGGAAGCGGATATACCTTACGGTCCGTGAATGCGCCTTCCCCCTTTAGATAATCGAGCGCGGCGTGACCGTCCGTGACTTGTTTCAGTTGAACCTCGGTTCTGCAGTCATGCAAAGCATGGCGAAACAGCAATGCGTCTTCGGGGCTATCTTCGACTAGCAACACGGTTGGCGTAGATTTCATATACACTCCTCCGTTTCGTACTTCTGATTCCCGACTATACACCCTTAAACGGCAATTTCCCACCTGGGATTCTCAATGGTGACTCCAGTTAAGTGTTCCAGAGTGAGAGCATTCCATAGGCCAGAGGGCACTAATTTGGTCGGAGCACTGGCTGTTTTCGTGCCCGCAAACACGTAGAGGAAGCGGTTGCAGCGGGCTTCCTTCGCCCTCTGCCAGAGAAGCTTGGCCCTGTCCCAGAGTCGTATTTTGAAGCTTTTTCCCGGTCCAGTGCGGGGAATTACACTGGACCGGGAGAATGTTCTCCTTGAGATCCGCCCAAGCGGGTTCAGCACGAACGCGCCTTCACGGATTTTGGGTCGCGGAAATTCGCATGAAAAAGATTCCGCGCAACCGGAGATTTGGAGAATTCTTTGAACCAGCCCAAACGGCCCTGACGCAAAAATCTTGAGATTAGAGCCGCGCATGCCGATGGTTCCCTGCGATGGACGGAATTAACTTCGACGAAGAGCTCAGCCGTATCTTTGCCAAAGACGCGCGTTTTCAGCGCGAGGCGTACTTATTTGTGCGGGAGGCGCTCGATTATACCCAGAAAATGGTGGGCAAGCCGTCCAAAGAAGACGCCCCGCGCCACGTCAGCGGCCAGCAATTGCTCGAAGGCGTGCGCGAGTACGCGCTGCAGCAATATGGCCCCATGACTCTCACCGTCCTGGAGGAATGGGGTATTCGCCGCTGTGAAGACATTGGCGATATTGTTTTCAACATGGTCGAGAACTCTTTGTTGAAGAAAACGGACAAAGATACCCGCGACGATTTCAAGGGCGGCTATGATTTCGAGGAAACGTTCCGCAAGCCGTTCCTGCCCGCCAGCAAAACACCGCGCTCCACGCCAGAATTGAAAAACGTCTAGTGGGCGCTGGCCTTGGACTGGCTTAGACGCCCGTCAACGCTCCGGTCGAATCGCCAAATTCGCTGACCTTCACGCCCATGTTTTGCAGCATGGTCACGTAAAGATTGTTCATCGGCGTGTTGTTGCTCGGTTCAAAATGGCGGCCAGGATGAAACGCTCCGCCGCCCTTGCCCGCGAGAATAAAGGGCAGATTCACATGGCTGTGGGCGTTTCCATCTCCAAGTCCACTGCAATAAACAACCATCGAGTTATCAAGGAGCGACTTGCCATCGCGGTCCTTGGTTTCGCGCATCCGCTTCAGGAAATAAGCCAGTTGTGTGGCGTAGAATTTATCGATCTTCGCGATCTTTTCCAGAATCTCGGCCTTGCCCTGGTGATGCGATAAATTGTGATGGCCGTCGGTAACTCCAACTTCCTTGAAGCTGCGATTGCTGCCATCGTGCGCGAGCAGGAAAGTGCCCACACGAGTGGAATCCGTTTTGAAAGCGAGCACAAGCATATCTCCCATCAAGCGAATGTGCTCTTCATAACTCGTCGGAATTCCCGACGGAGTGTCTGACTTCGGATCCGGCAACTCACGAAAGCGTTCCGCGCGTTCGATGCGGCGCTCGATCTCGCGCACCCCGGTCAAATATTCGTCCAGCTTCTGCTGATCGTTTCGACCCAACTCACGCTGCAGGCTTTTCGCATCGTCGCTAATGAAATCCAGCACCGACTTCTGCCGCGCAATACGCAGGTCAAAATTCCGCTGCCGCTCGCCCGCCTTGCCTGTGCCGAACAAGCGTTCGAAGACGAGGCGCGGATTGGATTCCGGAGCAACCGGCTGCGTTTCGGAACGCCACGAAAGATTAAATTGATACGCGCAGGAATAACCCGAATCGCACGAACCAGATTTTCGCACA
>DATLBQ010000148.1:0-18980 GCA_035526805.1 Pyrinomonadaceae bacterium | reverse complement strand
CTCAGCGCTGAAAGCAAAGTACTCAGCGACTCATCCGAGAGTTGCTCCGCTATTCCGTCATACGGTATCTGGCCGGGCGTGGGCGCGCTTGCGAGTCCCGCAGGCGACTGCGGCCCAGGTACGGAGGGGATGTCGCCTGCGAAAGCAGCGGACGACAGAAAAGAAGTAATAGCAATTGCAGCCAAAATGCGTTTCATAAGTATCTCTCCTTTGACGATGCAAGATTTCTTACATCGGAAAGAATAGAGCAACTTCTTGATATTGTTGCAAGGTCGTCCCTAGACCATTAATATCCCCCGCGTCATTGCAAGCTCTCTTACACTCACGGCGAAAGGGCTACGACTCATGAGGATAACCTTACGTAAATTTGACACTTCGCACCTGAATGCAAATGACGAAGCTCTGCGCAGATGTGAAACCGCGTTAGAGTTAAAAGACAAAGGCGATTATGGAGGCGTTGAGGTGGTCATGCAGCCTTTGTGGCGAGCGTTTGGCGAACCCCCGGATTGTACTGGGCTTCATTCTTCTGTGGCTGCTGAAGTTCTTCTTACGGTTGGAATCCTAACCTGCTGGATTGGTAGTAGGCGCCAAGCGCAGAAAGGACAAGAGACTGCGAAGAATCTTATCGGCGAAAGCATCCGTTTCTTTGAATCAACGGGTGATTCAAAAAAGGTTGCGGCTGCGCGCTCGGAACTCGCCTACTGTTACTGGTGCGAGGGTGCTTTAAACGAGGCTCGAATAATGTTCGAAGAAGCTTTGGCGAAGTTAACAGTGGAAGGAAATACAAGAGCGAGAGCACTCTTGGGTCTTGCTGTCGTGGAGTGGTCGGCCTCTAGGTACACAGTTGCTTTAAAATACCTTACCGATAATGTGGCTCTTTTTAATAAGATCACAAATCACGCGATTAGGGGAGCTTACCACAGTCAGCTAGCTATGGTGCTTCGCATGCTTGCAACGCCTGACAGCAACGATGACTACCTTCGGCGAGCGGTTATCGAATACCAGCAAGCCGATCACAACTTCAAGGTAGCCCACAATCCGGTCTTTCGGGCCGACGTCAAGAATAATGTTGGAAATATTCTTCGCCAGCTCACTAGGTATAAAGAAGCGCACAAATACCTACAAGAAGCTAAGCGCTTGACCGCGATTGTTAGGGACAAAGCACGAACCGCTCAAATCGATGACACGCGGGCGCAGGTCTTCATCGCTGAGAAGAAATTCAAAGAAGCGGAGGTGGTCTCGCGCAACGCCGTTCGGATTCTGGAAAAGAGTGGACATCAATGTCTTTTGGCTGACGCGCTAGTCACACATGGCATCGCACTGGCTCGACTCAAGCGCGCCGAGTCGGCCCAGTTTGCATTTCAGAAAGCTATAGAGGTCGCACACCAGGTGGGTGCGCTCAACAAGGCCGGCATTGCCGCGCTGACCATGATAGAAGAGTTGGAGGAGCTTTCGACCGACGCTCTTTACGCCGCCTATGATCGAGCCAGCGATTGGCTCGCGAACTCCCAGAGTCAGGATCTATTGCTAAGATTGAATGCGGTTGCCAGACAAGTCGTCGAAAAAATTCGTGTCGGATCCGTCGCGACCAAAGTTGCTGATGAAGATCCAATTGATGCGATTCTCAACAAGCCATGTGATCTACAGCGGGAGGTGTTGAAGTTTGAGGGTAGCGTTATCCAGCGCGCGCTGGCCAAGGCGAATGGCAGCTTGACGCGGGCGGCGGCGTTGTTGTCGATGAGTTACCAGGCGTTGGCATATATCCTGGAATCCCGGCAACAGGATTTACTGACAGAGCGCACTCCCATACGCCGGCGCTCGCGCCGGGAATCGGCCCATCCAAAGAAGGCCGAAAAATCTTGATGGCCGCAGGGGCACGAAAAGCGGCGTGTCCCTCGGTCCGCGATCACTTTTGTTTCGACGGAAACTAGAGTGTCGCGAAGGTGCCACGTCATAGGGTGAGCGTGGCACACGAAGACCGGCACTCGGCCGAGTGCCGGTCTCGATTTCTTATGCGACGAATCAGTTGGACCAGCTTGGAAGTGAGCAATCCGTTGGCTAGCTGTGGTCCAGGCGTGTGACGTCGGCAATCTCGCCGCGAAACGTCTTCAGCATTTGTTGCACGGTAGGATCTTTCTCAGCTTTCTCACGCAGGCTCTGCTTCTCACGCCGCTCGCTTTCTTCCTTTGATGGGGGAGCTTCCGCCGTTTCTCCATCACTGATTACAAAACGGACGCCGAGCTCGCGGTCCGTGATTTCTTTACACACTTCGCGCAGGATCTTCACGTTGTCGCTTTTCGCGAGCGCATCGCGAAGGTGGCGCGTGTCCGGCGCAAACTCCAGGCACAATTCATTGCCCTCAAGCCTCAGGTTGCGCGCACCTTCGAGCGCAGTCACCAGCAACATCTTACGTCGCCGGCCCAGTGCGTCTTTGATTTGCTCGATCTCGGAACCCAAGGTCCTGGATTCTCCTACGGTATGCACCTGCGGATCGGCGACACTCCTTGTTTCTGTCTGCAATGCAGTCTGTGTTGCGGCAGCCGCATAAGACCCCGTCGCCGCGTTGCTCTTAAGCGGAGGACTAACAGAAGCGGGCGCGGGTATTGTAGCGGCCAGGTCTGGCTTGGCCACGGAACGAGTGGCGGTCGAGGTTCGCGGCGCCTCAGGACCGCGAGCGCTTGCCGCCGGAACTTTACCTGTGCGCAGGGATTCCTCGAGAGCTGAGAGGCGCTGCAGCAGTTGGTTCAAAGTTTCGAGTCGCCGCATCTCCATCAGCTTCACCAGCCCAATCTCCAACTGGTATCGCGGATGCGCCGCCGTCTTCAAAAGCGTCTCTGTTTCCGCGAGCGAATGAAAAAAGCGCACCAGGTCGGCCTCCGAAAACAACTCTGCCTGCCGCTTTAACTCGGCCGGTTCACAGATAGCCGACTCGAGCAGTTCCTCACTGCCGGATACTTTGGTAACCAGCAAATCGCGGAAGTGTGCCAGCAGGTCGCGGCAGAAATTTCGCAGATCATGACCGCGCATCACCACGTCATCGACGACTGCTAGAGCCTCAGCGGGCACGTGGTTGGCAATGCCATTGACCACTCTTACAAGAATGTCGGCGCCGGCAACACCCAACGCCAGCTCCACGTCTTCCTTTGTAATCGAGGCGCCGGCAAAGCTGATCACCTGATCAAAAGCTGATTGCGCGTCGCGCATCGAGCCCTCGCCGGAGCGGGCAATTTCACGCAGCGCATCGTCCGGAACGGCAATATTTTCCGTCGCGGCAACCAGCCGCAGACGATCGAAAATTTTTGCGGTAGCGATCGTGCGAAACTCGAATTGTTGACAACGAGAGAGAATTGTCTCCGGCACCTTATGGCGCTCGGTCGTGGCCATGATGAAAACCACGCGCGTCGGCGGCTCTTCAATGGTCTTCAAAAGAGCATTGAACGAACTGGTAGACAGCATGTGGACTTCATCGATGACGAAGATCTTGTAGCGATCGCGCGCCGGAGCGAAGCCGATTGAGCCGATAATTGTTTCGCGCACGTTATCGATTCCGGTGTGCGAGGCGGCGTCGATCTCCTGCACGTCAATCGATCGGCTCTCAGAAATTTCGCGACATGAAGCGCAGGCCTCAGGGTCGTCGGTCCGGCAAGGCGTAGCGGTTGGCAATTGAACCTTGTGGCAATTCAGTGCCTTGGCCAGCAAACGCGCGGTTGTCGTTTTACCAACGCCTCGCGCGCCGGAAAAAAGATACGCGTGGTGCAGTCGCTGACGCTCGATTGCATTTCGCAGTGTGCGCGTGATCGGTTCTTGTCCAGTGACTTCGTCGAAAGTCTGCGGGCGCCATTTGCGTGCGATTACCTGGTAGGTCATAAAGGCGGTGAATAGTGAATCGTAAATCGTAAATAGAGGGTGGGAGCTGAATGCGACTTCTATTTACTATTTACGATTCACGATTTACGAAATTGGCCAGACTCCGGACTTACCCGCAACACACGCGCGCGTGGCTACCGTTGCTCCGTTCCCGGCCTGGCGGGGTTCACCGGCGCTGCGTTGTGCGGAGCCCGAAGTCTGATAACTTGTCAAGGCATTTCGAATTCGATTGCCAATTGCCGATTGATCTTTCGCTCCGAAGATGCTTGAAGCGATTTTGATCTAATCAATCGCCAATGGCAAATCGGTAACCGGCATTTGGCAGTCGGCAATATTAAATCTGTGTCTTGCGATGCGCCAGCATCCGCAGCAAACCGTTGATGGCAAGATGCAGCAGGACGTAGGCGATGATCGCAATAACGATTGGCAACAACAGCGTGTGACCCTGATCTGTGGTTGGGCTGGCAACGATTCCGCTAAAAGGTGCGTAGAACGGATTTGTCACTGTCACAATGAACTGAACGAAGCCAGCGGTGCTACGAGCCGCCATCAGCGCCAGCAAAAAGCGCATGCCGAGCAGTGCGTAAATCACATAGAAGATGTAGTCGACAACCTGCGAAACTCGCGCCGCGCCGCGGCCCCGCTCAACTTCACGCTCAGTATCTACTACCTCGTTAACTGCCTTCGAGCGAAAGTCTCCCGCCACTTGCCGGATTTTTTGCGACTCCCCTGCCACCGGAGCCTGAGCCTGGTCCGCAATCTCAGCTTGCACTTCGCCTTCTACGTTCGCTTTGACTGATTCATGTTGCACCGACCGACGTGATTCATCTGCCGCTAATTTGTCGTCCATAGAAACTCCCCTTCAGACGAGCGTTCACGCTCATCTTAGTTAGTAATTAGCACAGGAAGTTCTGCCTGTGTCAGGGGGCATTGGTGATCGAAGTAAACCCTTTTCAGCGAGACTGAGGCGACGGTTATGTTACGTTCCATTGAAGCCGGTGCGCGTGCGGCGGACAAAGGCACCCGGAAATTTTCCGCTGGCCTTTACGGCCTCGAGCACCTGCCTGGATTCCGCGAGCGTGCTGCCCGCATAGACAGCCATGATCCTGTGCTTGTCGCTGATGTTCGTATAAAACAAATTGCCGGGTTCCATGCAACGAGATGTAAATACCTTACGATCGGGAAACAAGGCCTGCGCTGTCATGCGTTCGCTTTCAGCGACGAATGTGTCGCAATCATCCTCGTTCGCGGCAACGCTCTTCAGTATCACCACATAGAATAATTCAGTATCGAAGATAACTGCATTTTTGGGGACGCGAAACGGCAAGTCGTGAGGCTCGAAAGGCACACTGGTGTTACAGCGAACCGCCGGGTTTCCACAAATCGCCGACACTTTCGCCCGGCGAGGCTTCGGATATGCCTGAGCCGCGACCGAGCCGCTTAACACCGCAATCACCGAAATCAAAATAAGAAGTTTGCGGAAATTTAATTTAAACATCGAATCTACTGATCCATGGCGATAAATGTTCTGGCGGAGAGGGTGGGATTCGAACCCACGGAGCGGTTTCCCGCTCACAGCATTTCCAGTGCTGCCAATTCAACCACTCTTGCACCTCTCCAAGCGCAGTGAAAAGTGAAGAGTGAAAAGTGACAAGTATGACCGCCGCGGTTGTTCGTCTGACTTTTCACTCTTCACTTTTCACTTATTACTGTATTTCTGGCGGAGAGGGTGGGATTTGAACCCACGGTGGAGTTTCCCCCACTCCGGTTTTCGAGACCGGTGCACTAAGCCACTATGCGACCTCTCCAAAAGCTAAGGATGAAGGCGGACGGTTGAACTCAAAGCCTCTATTCAAGCCAGTTGAGCAGAGCGTTCATTAACCCTCGGCCTACGCTTCATCCTTCATCCTTCCGCCTTCATCCTTTGATTCTCCCGCCGTGCGCGAAAGAACTCGTGCATTAATTCCCGGCACTCTTCTTCAAGCACCCCAGCTGTCACTTCAATGCGGTGATTCAAAAAATCGGTGTCGCAAACTCGGAACCTCGACACGACCGCTCCAGCTCGTTCATCAAGCGCGCCAAACACCAGCCGCCTCACCCGTGCTTGTATCAACGCACCCGCACACATGACACAAGGCTCGATTGTCGAGTAGACCACCGCGTCGGCCAGCCGATAATTACCGGCCTTTGCCGCGGCCTGTCTAAGCGCAACGACTTCTGCGTGCGCCGTGGGATCACCATCGGTGCGCGTCCGGTTTCCCGCAACAGCCAGGATCGTTTCTCCGGCGACTATGCAGGTGCCCACCGGCACTTCATCGCGCGCTCGCGCATCATGCGCCGCTACCAGAGCGTGGCGCATCCAACGCGCGTCTGATTCGCTTTCCGCAGCAGCCCTCATGACAGGAAACAATTACGTCAAACAACGGGGGAATTTAACTATAGGTGGCTCGCTCAAACAGTGTCAAGCGAGTCACATTCTTACAAAAACCAAAAGGCATTAAAGCACTTAGCTACGAATGAATGTCAGTGCGTGCTATATTATTTTCGGAGTCGGGACCCGCGCTATCAATTCGTCGAACCCTCCGTCCCGTTCTATTTAATGACCATAGAAACTCAGCAAAAAGGAACGGGATCACTGTCTACCGACCGGATGAGCGGCCGATTGCGACCGGCATCATCGCCGGAAACTACTATTTCCGAAAGAGTAGGACATACCGCTGCCGCGCAGATGCGCCGGATGGCGCCGGCGGAATTCAATACCGCGATGATCCACTTTTATCGCGGCGAGGTGCAGCGCTCGAACACCTGGCGCAACCGGCTCGATACGACGACGAACTGGGCGGTGCTTACGGCGGGCGCGACGCTTTCGTTCGTCTTCAGTTCTCCAAGCAATCCGCATTTCGTTATTCCAATAAACTCGATCCTGGTAGCCATTTTCCTGCTGATGGAAGCGCGCCGTTATCGTTACTACGAAATATGGTCGAGCCGTGTGCGCGTGATCGAAACCGGCTATTTTGCGCAGATGCTGGCGCCCGAGAGCGTGCCCGCCGACGAGGCATGGGCCGAACACCTTGCGGCAGATCTGATCACGCCGCACTTCACTATTACGGAATGGGAGGCCGTGGGCAGACGGCTGCGCCGAAATTATTTGTGGATCTTTGCCTTGCTGGCGTTGAGCTGGAATTTGAAAGTTTATTTACATCCACTTCCCGCGCGTGATTTCAATGCATTCATAGGTCGCGCGACAGTGGGCCTCGTTCCCGGTTGGGCGGTTTTTGTGGTGGGCGTCTTATTCAATGCAGCCATTGCCATCTTTGCGATCGCCACCGTCCGTTTGCGTGAAGCAACCGGCGAAGTTCTGCCGCAGCACCAATTTTCACTCAGGCCTTTGAAGAGAATGACCAGTTGGACGCGCGTTGCTACGGGAACAGCGCGTACCACCGTTCGCGCGAAGCGCGCTCGGCAGCGCGTACGCAGCGGCGCGGCCACAGGTGAGTTCAGAAAAATAGATATAACCGATACGCCCGACAGAGACCCGACAGACGTCAGAAGACAGAAATCAGAGGTCAAGGAATCAGAAATAAGCGCGACGTAAGACAGACACGTTGCGGTCGAAGTTACCTTTGTCCTGCAAAAAAACGCAGTTACGTTTTCTGATCTCTATCTCCTGATTTCTGCCTGCTGACTTCTGACTACGCCTTTCTATGCTTGAACTCGACGGACAACCACTTACGCTCGAAGAAGTCGTAGCTGTTGCAAGTGGACAGGAACAGGTAACACTGACTGTCGACGCGCGTGCGCGCGCAGAAGCTTCGCGAGCGGTTGTTGAAAGGATCGTCGAACAGAATCAAACCGTCTATGGCGTCAACACCGGCTTCGGCAAGCTGTCGGATGTTCGTATCGACCGTGGTCGCTTGCGCGAACTGCAGTTGAACCTTGTTCGCAGCCACTCATGCGGCGTCGGCAACCCGCTCTCGCAGGCCGAATCGCGCGCGATGCTGCTGCTGCGCGCAAATGTTTTGGCGTCCGGTTTCAGCGGTGCACGGCCCGTCATAATGGATACGCTGGTGGCGATGCTCACACGCGGAGTGATACCGGTTATACCTGAAAAAGGATCGGTTGGCGCCAGCGGTGATCTCGCGCCATTGGCCCATCTCGCATTGGCCACGATTGGCGAAGGCGAGGCATTCTACGAAGGTGAACGTTTGCCGAGCCGCGAAGCACTCAAGCGCGCCGGCATTGAGCCACTGCAATTGGAAGTCAAGGAAGGTCTGGCCCTATTGAACGGCACCCAGGCAATGGGCGCAGTTGGTTCACTGGCACTGTATCGCGCGGAACGCGTAACGCGATTGGCGGATATCGCGGGCGCGATGTCGCTCGAAGCACTGAAGGGAACGCCGGTCGCATTTGATGAACGTATTCACGCGGCCCGGCCCCATCCCGGCCAGATTGCAGTGGCAGCGCATCTGCGTTCATTGCTCGAAGGCAGCGAGATTCGCCGATCTCATTTGCAAAACGATCCACGCGTTCAGGACGCCTATAGTTTGCGTTGCATGCCACAAGTTCACGGCGCGGTCCGTGATGCGCTGAAACATGCGCGTGGAATTGTTGAAATGGAGACCGGCAGCGCCACGGACAATCCGCTGGTGTTTTCCGCTAGCGGCGAGGTCCTTTCCGGAGGAAATTTCCACGGCGCGCCGCTCGCACTTGCGTTCGACTACGCCGCCATCGCGCTCACTGACTTGATGAGCATCACGGAACGTCGCGTCGATCGCCTGGTGAACCCGGATGCAAATGAAGACTTGCCGCCTTTTTTAACTCGACAGGCAGGAACGTCCTCCGGGTTCATGATGCTGCAGGTGACTGCAGTAGCGCTGCTAAGCGAAGCAAAAATTTTGGCACATCCCGCAAGCGTCGATAACGTACCCACCGATGGCGGCAAGGAAGATCACGTATCGATGGGCATGACGGCGGCCACTAAACTGCGCGCTCTGGTAAGCCTGGCCGAAACGGCGACGGCAATAGAACTGATCACAGCAGCAGAGGCTCTGGAGTATCGGAAACCGCTGGCGCCAGGTCGCGGGGTCAAAGCGGCTTACGATATTGTTCGCGCCCACGTTGCGCCGTTGGCGGCTGATCGTTCAATGTCGCGTGAGATCGAAACGATCGCAGAAGCGGTGCGCAACTCTGAGTTTGATTCGCTGTGAAGGTCTTGGGATGCAGTGGATGTGGGAGTATTGGAGTGCGCTGGCCTGTCAGCGCTCTTGGTCGGTCGCGACCTGTCGCGACCACCGTTCGCCATCGAATCTAAGAATGACCACGAAACTACGCGAAGCATAATCAAGAAATTACACTAACGAGGGCAACGGAGGAAAACAGATGTCTGACGCGTTTGATAAGCGGAGGCAAGGTTTGGAAGAGGAATACTTTCATCGCAAAAATAAGGAAGCGATTGAGAAACTGCGCGAGAAGATGAAGGTCGGCGAGGAAGCCAAAGCGGCGGGAACATCTTCAATGCTCTGTCCAAGATGTGGCGGTTCATTGAAAGCGAGCAAGTTTGAGGAGGTATCGATTGATACCTGTGAAAAATGCGGCGGCGTTTGGTTAGACGCCGGTGAGTTGCAACAACTCACCAAACATGAGAAGGGTGGCTGGCTCAGCGATCTGTTCGGCGGCGGCGACTAAGCGGTTCTCACAACGAAATTCTGTAATGTCTTCCAGAACTGTTCGAGCGCCACGTGGCGCGACCTTAACCTGCAAAAGCTGGCACCAGGAAGCCGCCTTGCGCTGCCTGATGAATAATCTCGATCCGGACGTCGCCGAGAAACCGGACGAGCTTATCGTTTACGGTGGTGCCGGCAAGGCGGCGCGCAACTGGGCGTCGTTTGATGCCATTGTGCGCGAACTGCAGTCGCTCGGAAACGACGAGACGCTGCTGGTGCAGTCAGGTAAGCCGGTAGGCGTGTTTCGCACTCACGAATACGCGCCCAGGGTCTTGATTGCCAATTCCAACCTTGTCGGCGCCTGGGCCAACTGGGAACATTTTTATGAACTCGAACGCAAAGGTCTGATGATGTATGGCCAGATGACAGCGGGCAGCTGGATCTATATTGGCACACAGGGAATCGTCCAGGGAACGTTCGAAACTTTTGCGGCGATGGCCGATAAACAGTTTGGCGGTGATTTAAGCGGCAAGCTCGTCGTATCGGGCGGGATGGGCGGCATGGGCGGCGCGCAACCTTTGGCAGCAACTCTGAATGGCGCGTTGTTCCTCGGCATCGACGTCGATCCGGCGCGCATCGAGCGGCGCGTGCTTACCGGTTACTGCGATCGGATGGCGTTTACGCTAGACGAGGCGCTGGATATTCTCCAGGATGCACGCGAACAGCAACGGGCTGTGTCAGTGGGCCTGGTCGGTAATTGCGCGGAAATACTTCCGGAGATTGTGCGCCGCGGAATCGCAGTGGACGCAGTAACGGATCAAACAAGCGCCCACGATCCCTTGAACGGATATGTCCCGGCCGGAATATCGCTCGAAAAAGCCGCGGATTTGCGTCAGGCTGATCCTGCTTCATATATAAGCCAATCGATGCAATCGATGGCGCGGCATGTTGAGGCGATGCTCTCGTTAAAGCGCGCGGGGGCGGTAACGTTCGACTATGGCAACAACATTCGCAAGATGGCTTTCGACGCCGGTTGTGCCGACGCTTTTGAAATTCCCGGTTTTGTACCCGAATACATCCGTCCGCTTTTCTGTGAAGGCAAGGGTCCTTTTCGCTGGGTTGCATTGTCAGGCGACGCATCTGATATACAAAAAACCGATGATCTTGCTCTCGAGCTTTTCCCGGACGACACAACTTTGAATCGTTGGATTCGGCTCGCTCGAGATCGCATTCAATTTCAGGGATTGCCGGCGCGTATTTGTTGGCTCGGTTATGGCGAGCGTGCTGAAATGGGCGACGCGATTAATGAACTCGTCAAACGAGGCGACCTAAAGGCGCCCATTGCAATTGGGCGCGATCATCTCGACACCGGATCAGTCGCTTCGCCGTTTCGCGAGACGGAAGGAATGAAGGACGGATCTGACGCAGTGGCTGACTGGCCCATTCTTAACGCGCTCCTGAACACAGCCAGCGGCGCCAGCTGGGTTTCGTTTCATCACGGGGGCGGTGTTGGTATCGGCTACTCGTTACACGCGGGTCAGGTGTCGGTCGCTGACGGCACGGCGGAAGCTACGAAGCGACTTAATCGAGTGTTGACTAACGATCCTGGGTTGGGCGTAGTGCGTCACGTTGATGCGGGATACGAAGAAGCGGAACAAAAGGCACAGAGCGAAGGCGTGCATGTGCCGATGCTGATGGCGAGGAAATCACATGAGTAAATACTCGCGAGGCGTTGTGATTTTTGTTCTCGGTAGCATTGTCGCGCTTAGTGCTGCCGCGCCGTACGGTCGCATCGAGCGCATCGTAGCCGCGCCAAGAGCCGCCGCTCTGATTCAAACCGACGCAACGCCGGCCAAAAACGCTCGCGTCCAGACGATTCCATTTGAAAGCAAACTGGTGGGCAAGACTCTGCCCTATAACATTCTCTTACCGGTTGATTACGATAAGCCCGCCGCTAAGACGAAGTTTTATCCGGTCATTTACCTGCTGCATGGCGTGGCCGGGCATTACACCAACTGGGTGGAGAAAACGCGCCTCGTCGATTACGCCACCGCTTACGATTTCATCATTGTCACTCCTGAAGGCAACGACGGCTGGTATACCGACAGCGCGACGGTGCCGAGCGAAAAGTATGAGTCGTACATCGTGCAAGAGTTAATTCCCGATGTGCAGAAGCGCTTTCGCGCCAGCAGCGAGCGCGAGGGGCGTGCTGTCGCCGGTCTATCCATGGGAGGTTATGGAGCCATCAAGTTTGGCCTGAAGCATCCCGAAAAGTTTGCCTTCGCCGCGTCGCTCAGCGGGGCGTTTAGTGCTGCGTCATGGACGGAACAGGAAATCAAAGAACCAGGAGTTATTAGAGATTCGGTCCTGCAAACATTTGGGCCGGCCACTTCTGAAACGCGCGTCGCAAACGATGTCCTCAAGCTCGTGCGCGAAGCTAAACCTGAGTCGCTTCCTTACTTCTACCTTGATTGTGGCACGGAGGATTTTCTCTTCAGTGATAATCGTCAGTTTGTCACGCTGCTGGTTGAGAAAAAGATTCAGCACGAATATCGTCAGCTACCCGGCACTCATTCATGGCAGTACTGGGATTCACAGGTGCAGGAGGTTTTGCGTGTGGCGGCAAAGAAGTTACGCTCGCCTGCCGCGGCCATGAAGGCGGCTATCCCTTAAAACGAACCGATAATCGGAACGATGACTATTACCGCTAGTTCAAAGCATCGACACGTATCTCGCAAAGCAAGTCTCTTCACCGAGTCTGTGATTCGCGAGATGACGCGCGAGGCGCTCAAGCATGGCGCCGTAAACTTGTCGCAGGGCTTTCCTGATTTTGCAGCGCCGGAAGATATTAAGCGGGTTGCCATGCAGGCGATTGCAGACGACATCAATCAATATGCGATCACCTGGGGCGCGCGCGATTTTCGCGAGGCCATTGCGCACAAGACGAAATGGTATCTCGGGCTCGAGGTTGATCTCGAAACAGAACTAACTGTGACCTGCGGTTCAACTGAAGGAATGATCGCGGCGATGATGGCCACTGTGGACCCGCAGGAAGAAGTTATCGTCTTCGAACCGTTTTATGAGAACTACGCACCCGATGCAATCCTTTCTGACGCAAAGCCTCGTTATGTGCCGTTGCGTCCTCCGCACTGGAGTTTTGATCGCGAGGAGCTGCGGTCGGCCTTCAACCGCAACACGAAGGCGATAATCGTTTGCAATCCAAATAATCCGACCGGCAAGGTTTTCACTCGCGCTGAAATGGAGTTCATCGCCGAGCTCTGCCAGGAATTTGACGCGCTATGTTTTACCGACGAAATTTACGAGCACATTCTCTATCCACGAGATGGCGCGGAGATACAACACATCTCCATGGCACAAATTGAGGGCATGCGTTCACGAACAGTTATCGTCAACTCGATGTCCAAGACGTATTCAGTGACCGGTTGGCGCGTGGGCTATTGCATCGCGCCGCCGGAGATAACCGGCGCGATTCGCAAAGTTCATGATTTTCTTACGGTCGGCGCCGCGGCGCCCCTGCAAGCAGCCGGCGCGTACGCCCTGATGCTGCCACGCGAGTATTACGACCGGCTGCAATCCGAATATCGCGCACGCCGGGACCTGCTCTTGCCTGTGCTTGAGGGCGCAGGCTTCAAAACATTTCTTCCCGACGGCGCCTACTACATCATGACTGATATCTCCGGTTTTGGATTCGCGGACGATGTGGAATTCACGCGATACCTGATTCGTGATGTTGGCGTTGCCTGTGTGCCGGGATCGAGTTTCTATAGCGTGCCTGAACGTGGGCGGCAGCAGGTTAGATTTTGTTATTGTAAGAAAGATGAAACTCTTCAGCTCGCGGCTGAACGACTGGAAAAACTTCGTCTGCGAATCTAGTTTTCAACCTAAGAGCGGAGGCAAGCCCGCCTTCCCCACCTGAAGCCGAATAGGCTGGGGCTTCTGATCCTTGATTGAAAGGCTTTCATGACTGAAGTCACCGAGCCAGTTGAACAGGCTCTCAGGTTGGGAAGGCGGGCTTGCCCCGCTGGTTGGCTACCGAACACGATGAAGATTGAAATCGTCGCCTTCTCATTCAGTTGCTTAATAATTCTTCTGTTAGGCGTCGCTGCACACGGGCAACAGGTTGCCGACCCGTATTTCGACGCCAAGGTTGAAAACCCTGCCTTCACAAAAAACTTTCCTCGCGTTCTCTTTGATGAGGCGCACAACAATATCGATAACACTCATGGTCGTTACAAGCCTTTCGCCGATCTGCTTTTCAACGACGGTTATCATCTTGCCGTAAACCGACAGCCGTTTACCAAAGCCTCACTCCAAAGTTTCAAAATCCTGGTAATCGCCAATCCTCTCGCCACAGATGACATGGATGACGAAGGAGCTGATGGTCCAGCATTCACACCCGAGGAATGCGACGCAGTAAACGATTGGGTACGCGACGGTGGTGCGTTGTTGTTTATTATCGACCCGGCGCCGTTCGCGTCCGCAGCGGAAGTTTTAGCAACGCGGTTCGGAGTTGACATGAGCAAGCGCGAGACTATCGATCCGGCCAACGGGGATAAGGAACTCAACACCCCCGGACTAATTGTGTACTCGCGACAGAACCGCCTGTTGGGCGAACATTCGATAACGAACGGGCGTAATGCGGCAGAGCGTGTAAATCGGGTCATTGTTTTCGGCGGTCAATCGTTCAAGGGGCCGTCAGGCAACGACGGGGTTTTAAAATTAGCTGAGACGGCTGAAGAAAACATTCCTTCGCCCGGGAAAACCACTTCAGCCGCAGGTCGCGCGCAGGGCACTGCTTTTCGGCTGGGAAAAGGCCGAGTGGTGATGCTCGGCGACGCCGCAATGCTGACGGCGCAAGTGACAGGCACTAATAACAAACCCTTCGGCATGAATGTTCCTGACACGGATAACCGTCAACTGGCGCTCAACATCATGCACTGGCTGTCGGGTTTGCTTAAGTAGCGCAAAGATTAGTTTGAGTAGGGTTGGCTTGCGCATCCTTCGAGGCTGAGATTACTTCCGTTGAGGTTTCTTCTCTGCCAGAGCCAGTGGTCAGTGGTCAGTAACCTCGTCATCGGCATAAATAGGATCTCAGTCAACCGTTCCTTTCCTTTACTGACCACTGACCCCTGGCCACTGCTATATGTGGGACGCGAAGCGACAATTCATCTGGCTTGCGGCGGGGCTCGCGCTGGGGACGTTTGTCGCTTTTTCAGACGCTCACGATGAGGACGGGATATTCGTTCCGCGGTTCTTTATCTTTATGGAGAGCCTGGTCCTGGGGATTATCGCGCTGCTTTTTTATCTATATTCACGCAAGAAACAATAATGGGGCAAGCGTATTCTCATACATCAAAACGTTAAGGTGAATTGCAGTGCTTCTGCCTCTGCCTCCCTTAGGAGCCAAATGTTTATAGACTACACCAGCCCAAAAGTCTTTTTGCGGAGGTGAGATGGCAGCCATCTCACCCCCGCAAAGGTTCTAAAAATAAATTCGATACTATAAACATCTCGCTCCTAACGGAGCGAAATCAGCCCGTGGTCGACGTCGTCCTCCAAAATCACTCCGTAGTCAACCGTCCATTCACTTTTCACTCTTCACTAATTCGGCTGTTGCGCAGTTTTCGATCGCACTGTAATCCCCTCATCGGCAAGAATCAACAGACTACGCGCTTCACCAAAGGGAGCGCTTGAGGGAACATAGGAAACTACATAGCGGTTCTTTCGCAGTTCGTCGCAAATAGTCTTGGCTGCCACGGATGGTTCTTCGATCGAGAAAATCGCGCCCCCCGTTCCTTCCACCAACTTATCAATCACCTGCTTTGGTTTCGGTACATCCCGGCGAATGGCGCCGCGAGTGCGGTCCTGCGCCTGCACTGCGTACACCGTTATGTCGAGTCTTTGCATCTCCGCAAGAATCTTTTCAAACGACGTCTTGCTGCCACGATCCAGACCATCGCTGATCACAACGATCACGTGTTTCTGACCGGGCGCAGTGTGCAATGCCTGTTCGATGACGGCGCTGGCCGCGTCAAACAGATGCGGCTGCCCTTTTTTTCTGAAAAGTTTTAAGGACGACTCAATGGACTTGGCATCATCGGTCCAGTCGGAAATGATCTCTGCTTCTTCGTCGTAGCCGACGATCAGCAGCTTGTCGCCTTCAAAGATTTCATAGGCAAACTCGCGCGCGGCGCGTTCGAGCTTTTCGATCTCAGCGCGGATAGTCAGCGAATTATCGACCAACAAAACAATCCGCGCCGGTGACGGATCCGGCGTGAAATTTCGTATCGTCTGTTCTACCCCGTTGTCGTAAACGGAAAGTTGCCTGGCTGTAACATGCGTACCAGGGTTATTGGTCCGCGTAGCAACAACGTTCACCATTACGCCACCTTCACCGCTCGAGGCGGGTCGACGCCCGGCCTGCGCCAGCGCCAGACCACAGCCTACAAGAAGCAGCAGGAATGAGGTCGCATAATTCAGACGGTGGCGACGCTTTGAGACAGTACGCCCTCGGTTAAATTTGTGGTACATCAACCTCACCGCAGGACGCGGGCTTCACTCACCTTTGGAGACTTTGGAGGTGGAAGCTGGCTCGGAAGTTTTCTTAGCCGGGGAGCTCTCTTTGGTTTTCTTGTCAGACTTCTCAGACTTTTTGTCATCCCCTGCGGACGTGGAGGAGGCACTGTCTTTCTCGGTTTTTTCCGCCTTCTCAGCCGCTTTTCTGCCGTTACCGGCGTAGTCAGTTACATACCAGCCTGAGCCTTTAAATTGGATAGCCGATGCCGATACAAGTTTCTCCAACCGCCCACCACACTTGCGGCATTTCACCGGCGGCTTGTCATTCATCTTTTGAAAAACTTCGAGATGCGCCTTGCACTTGCGGCATTCAAATTCGTAAATCGGCATAAACTCATTGCTCCGTTGACTGGGGAAGCGTCGAAATTATACGGGCCACGCGTCAGCCACGCAATCAGGGCTTATGAGAACGAGTTTCAGGTTCCAAGTTTCAAGTTATCTCCTCGCACCGCCTGTTTACCGGCAGGCCGCCAACTGCAACCGCGAACCCCGAACCTTGAAACTTGAAACACCTGAAACTTGAAACATCCTTGCTTTGCAACTTCAGGCACGGTTCGTTATGATCTCGCTCGAATTACACTCCATGTCAGACACCGCAAAATCTCTTTCTCTCGAGCGCAAGATCAAGATGCAGGAAGCGCGCGAAGGCATCATCAACCGCCTCGCGTTAACCCTTCCGACCACTATCAATCTCGATCGATTTCTGAACGTTATTGTCTCTGAACTTGGACGCATGATGAATGTAGATCGCTGCGATGTGATTCAACTAACTTCACCAAGCGAGTTACGCATCAGCCATGAGTGGCGAGCGGGCGAGGATGTTCCGTCGAGTTTGGGCACGGCCCTCCCGCTGGATCTCAATCAACTTTCAGAACATGTAGACATTACCAAACCCATCCGGATGGATGACACTTCGGCTGTTGGG
The DNA here is from genome assembly GCA_035526805.1 of Pyrinomonadaceae bacterium. GTDB lineage: Bacteria > Acidobacteriota > Blastocatellia > Pyrinomonadales > Pyrinomonadaceae > PSRF01. Next base: position 1,928 of record DATLBQ010000148.1, on the reverse strand, counting down.
CTTGACCACAAAGTAAGGTTTCTGGCGAAGAGCCTGGGGACGCGTTCGCTGCTGGTGGTTCCCGTGACGTTAGGCGCAGACGTGCTCGGTCTGGTCGGTTTGCACATGACGCGCACACTCCGCGAATGGCTCGACGATGAGGTTTCATTTCTGGAATCGATTGCGCGTCAGATTGCAGTTGGCTATCAATACACGCGGCTTTATATCGACAAAGAGCGGGAGGCTGAAACCAAGCGCGCACTATTGGAGATTGCCAACGCACTCAACGCGCGCTCCGAGTTTCGCGAAGTCTCAACACTTGTGCTCGAGCGTGCGATCACTCTGGTTGGTGCTGATTATTCAGCCCTCGGAGTACTCGATCCGAAAGGCGGTCGCATCAGCCTGGTGGCCTTTCGGGCCGCGCCACACGCAACTACCGACGGCGTTCAGGGCCTGATCGACGAGCATGGGCAATCGCTCGACGTCACCGAATTTCCGGCAGCCATGGAAGTTTTGGCCGCCGGCAAAACGCTTCGTCTGCTGGACAAGGATCTGCCGTTTCCCTTTCGCTTAATGTTCAATTCGATTCTCGGCGGACGCGCTGCACTGGTTGCGCCGGTTCGGGTCGCTGGTCAAACATTTGGATTCCTCGGGCTGGTGTGGAGCGCGGCGCGTCAGGGATTTCAAGATCACGAGGTAGCGCTAGTCGAGGGTATTGCCGATCAATGCGGCACCGCACTCGAACGCGATCAACTTTCGGCGGAAGTGATGCACCTCCGCAGTGCGCTGCACGAGCGCTACGGTGAAAACCGCATCATCGGGCAAAACGGCGGAATCCGTCGGGCGATTGAGTTGGCCCTCAATGTCGCCGACACGCAAACTACGGTTTTGATCCAGGGTGAGTCCGGCACCGGCAAGGAGTTGTTGGCGAACTTGATTCATTACAACTCCGGACGAGAGGATCAACCCTACGTCAAATTAAACTGCGGCGCGATTCCGGAAGCGCTGCTCGAGTCGGAATTGTTTGGTCACGAGAAAGGCGCCTTCACCGATGCGCGCGCGCGTCGACTGGGAAGATTCGAAGAAGCAAACGGCGGCACGTTGTTCCTTGATGAAGTTGGCGAGATGAGTTTGTCCGCGCAGGTGCGTTTGTTGCGGGTTCTGCAGGACGGTGAGTTTACGCGCGTCGGCGGCAACGAAGTGTTAAAGGCTGATGTTCGTGTGATCGCCGCCTCCAATGTAGATTTGGAACAGGCCACCGAGTCGGGCATGTTCCGACGCGATCTTTACTATCGTTTGTCTGTATTTCCTGTTGTTTTGCCACCGCTGCGCGAACGGCCGCAGGATATTCATCCCCTGGTCATACACTTCATCGAACACTACAAACAGAAAACCGGCAGGTTTATCTCTGGTATTTCCAAAGACGCGTTGCAGGCCCTGATCACCTACGAGTGGCCGGGCAATGTACGCGAGCTGGAAAACGCGATCGAGCGCGCTGTGATCATCGCTTCCGGCCGCCAGATTGAGTTGGAAGACTTGCCGGACACTATCAGCAGGATTGCACTTCATGAGCAGGACCGGATCAAGGTGGAACGTGCGCGTGCCGCCAGCGAAGGGCGTACGACGACGTTTGAAGTTACCGTGCCTTCGTCAATGGATGAGATAGAACGGCAGGCAATCGAAGCAACCCTCGACTATACCCGCGGTGACAAGACCCACGCCGCACGGGCGCTTGGCATCGGCCGCAAGACGCTCTACCGCAAATTGGAGCAATACAACGGCGAGCGAAACGGCTCTGACTGATAGCTTTACATCTATGAAACGGTGACCGGTGTCAACACACAACTTAAGGGTAACGCCAACAGCGCTCCTGGGTTGGGTATAGTTCGGTTCTTTGACATGAAACTGAGTTAGTAAGTGGTCGTTAGCGATATCTCAGTTGATCTGGG
>DATLBQ010000147.1:0-3026 GCA_035526805.1 Pyrinomonadaceae bacterium | reverse complement strand
CATCGAACAGCTGCGAAAACTTCTGGCGAAGAAAAAGAGTAAGGCGCAGATCGTGGCAAAAATCGAGGATCAACTGGCGGTGCGATCAATCGACAAAATCATCGAGAGTACGGACGCAATCATGGTCGCACGCGGCGATTTGGGAATTGAATGCCCAATGGAAGACCTGCCAATCATCCAGCGTCGAATTGTGAAACATTGTCTCCGCCTGGGCAAGCCGGTCATCGTCGCGACTCAGCTGTTGGAATCGATGATCAACAATCCTTTGCCCACACGCGCCGAGATCACCGATGTGGCAAACGCGGTTTTCGAACAAGCCGACGCTCTCATGCTGAGCGGCGAAACGACGATTGGTAGTTACCCCGTTGATTGCGTCGAAGTCTTACGTCGCGTGGCAATACGTATCGAACGCAGCGGTGGCGCCGGTTATGCAGAGAACGCACTACTGGAAAACACTCGGCAGAAAATGGTGGCTTCGGCTGTCACGCTGGCGGACTCACTGCAAGATTCAAAACTGATTGTCTTTACGATGCAGGGAAGGATGGCGCGGTATGCTTCAAATCTGAGGCCGCAACGCGCACCGATCTTTGCCTTCACTCCTAACGAGGAAGTTTACAGACAACTGGCGCTTCACTGGGGAACGTTTCCCGCTTGCATCGATTTCGCAGGAGGTCCAGACAGTACGATTTCGGCGGCCGAGAAGTTTTTGCGCAAGAACAAGTGGATTACACCCGGAGACCGCATGGTAATCATTAGTGACGTGCGGATGGGTAAGGCATCGATCAATTCAATCCAACTGCGTGTAGTGAAATGAAAACAGAACGCGCGGACTGCAAGTCCGCGCGTTCTAAACCGAAGATATTAATCCAGCTTAAGCTTCCACAGGCAACTCGACATCGACCGGACGCTCCTTCTTGCCGAGCGCGCGGCGCAACTTCGATAGCGCGATGTTTTGCAACTGACGAATCCGTTCGCGGGTGACGCCGAATTTCTTTCCCACTTCCTCAAGCGTTTTCGGTTTGCCACCGTCCAGTCCGAATCGCTGAAAAATGATCTTCTTCTCACGATCATCCAGCACATCAAGCAGACCGCCGACTTCGTTGCGCAGGTTTTTGTCCCGCAGCAGCTCGAATGGCGTTTGCGCGTCCTCGTCGCCAACGATCTCGCCGAACTCGGTGGAATCATCGTCGCTAATTGGGGCATCAAGCGATGCCGGACGAATCGACACAGTCTTTAGCTGAGAAACTTTCCCGCTGGCAATTCCAATTTCATCCCCCAGCTCTTCATCAGTGGGTTCGCGGCCCAACTCCTCGCTCATTTGCAGGGAAACCCGGCGCATCTTGGAGATTTTGTCCACCAGATGCACAGGCAGACGAATCGTCTTGCTCTGGTTAGCCAGTGCCCGTTTGATGGACTGTTTGATCCACCAGGCGGCGTAAGTGCTAAGTTTTCCGCCCTTTGCCGGATCGAACCGTTCCACCGCCTTCATCAGACCAATATTCCCCTCTGAGATCAGGTCGAGAAGCGGAAGACCGAGATTCGCGTAGTCATGCGCGATCTTGACGACCAGACGCAAGTTAGACCGAATCATCAGCGCTCGCGCTTCGCGATCGCCTTTCTTAATCTTAGCGGCCAACTCGATTTCCTGATCGGGAGTCAACAACGGGATTTGCCCAATCTCGCGCAGGTAAATCTTAATTCCTGTATCGCTATCCTCAGCAGCCATATAACTCTTTTTCATTGATCATTTTTGGGGGGTCGATCGACAACCTCCCGTACATCTCTTTCGTGGCAGGCTTGTCGATCACGCGTTCTAGCATCCTAGGAACTACTTAACAAGGTTAAATATTCTGATTAGTGACACTGACCGGACGCCTCCTGTTCAATCTTTTTAAAGGTTCCTACTTGCCCTGTAGTTCCTAGGGCTGTTTAGGATAACCTCCATATATTCTACGAGATTTGTCAGGGTGAGTGACCTCCCACTTTAGAGGGATATTTGACGCTTTTCCACGCAACGATTTTCTGCAACGCTGCCACGGCGATGCTTGCAAAAATTTACTCCGCGGCCGTTTACGGGGTGGACGCATACGAGGTTGAAATCGAGGTTAACGGCGCCGGCGGCGACCCGAACATTGTTATTGTTGGGTTGCCGGACGCCGCTGTGAGGGAAAGCCGCGATCGGGTTACCACGGCCATCGCAAACAGCGGCTACTATTGGCCGCGCGGTCGCACGACAATCAATCTCGCGCCCGCCGACATCAAAAAAGAAGGACCGAGCTTCGACCTGCCAATCGCCCTTGGAATGATCGCGGTGACGGAAGAACTGGACAGCTCGCCGTTTGAAAACTTCAGCTTTGTAGGTGAGCTCGCTTTGGACGGCACGATCCGAGCCGTCAAAGGCGTTTTGCCGGTCGCATTGGAGGCCCGGCGCCGCGGCAAGCGCGCGTTATTCGTACCAGAAGCAAACGCTCTCGAAGCTGCGATGGTCGATAAGATCGACATCTACGGCGTGCAAAATTTGCGACAGACGTTCGCGTTCTTGCGCGGCGAAACTTCCCTGCTTCCAACGCGTGCTGATTTGACGGGATTTTTTGCCGCACATCAAAGCTATGACGTCGATTTCGGAGATGTTAAGGGCCAGGGACACGTCAAACGCGCGGTTGAAGTCGCAGTGTCTGGCGGTCACAACGTGTTGATGGTCGGGCCGCCCGGTTCGGGAAAATCGATGCTGGCAAAACGTATCCCCACCATTATTCCGCCTCTTTCACTCGAGGAAGCGATTCACAGCATTGCCGGGCTCCTCGATACCGAAAAATCTTTTGTCTCCATTCGACCATTTCGCCCGCCGCATCACACTATCAGCGACATTGGGCTGCTCGGCGGTGGTACGTTCCCAAACCCGGGCGAAGTAAGTCTCGCCCACAATGGTGTCCTCTTCCTGGATGAGCTGCCCGAATTCAAAAGATCCGCGCTGGAGGTAATGCGCCAGCCACTCGAAGACGGAAAAGTTACCGTTTCCCGTGCCG
>DATLBQ010000146.1:0-3840 GCA_035526805.1 Pyrinomonadaceae bacterium | reverse complement strand
GCTGCACTTCCTCGAAGTAGCGCAGCGCGTAATCCTTGAGCACGGGGTTGGCACTGTCGAGCATGGTAGCGACCAATTTCGTGGTCGCCGCATTGCTGATTTTCAGCGCGCCTAACACCAGCAGCGCCGCGCAGCGTTGTTCCATGTTGCCTTTTTCCGCAAGGTTCAACAGATCCTGTAGGGTGGTATCCATTTACTTCTTACCAACGTGATCCAATGGGAAAAGTCAAGACAAGCAGCGACGCAAAAGTGGTTCAGTTTGAGTGCGGCACACGTCCTCATGCTAAGAATAATTTCTCGCTCCGCTCGAAATGACAGCGATAAAGTCGGCCTGTCATCTCGAACCACAGACTGTGTGGTAATTGTCATTTCGACGCGAAGCGGAGAAATCTTGTCTTTCTATGTGTACAAAATGCAAGATCTCTCACGCCGTTCGAGATGACAGATTAGAGAGACGCTGAGTTTTCACACAGTCTGACGAACTGAGAGATCTCGATCTAACTGAAACAGTACAGCCTCGGGTTCTGAGTTCGAATTCGAAAGTTAAAACGGGAAACTCAAAGCCGGAACGCGCGGCTTGACACTAAACCGGATTGCCGGTACCAACGGCAAAGTTCAAGGAGATAAAATGTTTTATCCAGACCTTACCCCGTTCGGCGTCGATATGGAGCGCTTGAAGCGCGACCGTTTAACCCGCTTACAATTTGCAATGAAGCAGCAGGGCCTGGGCGCGCTTTTGCTCAGCGATTTTTTGAATATTCGATATGCAACCAATACCGTCATGATGTTAGGCCTGCGTGCCACCGGCATTCAGCGCTTCGCCTTGATTCCCGCCGAAGGCGAGCCAATCATCTGCCAACGCGAGCTGGCGCGGCGCAGCGATTACCGCCATATGCGCTTCGATGCTTACATGTTCGCCATGCGTCCTCCTATTGCGACCGAGGACTTTGTCGATCAGGCGATTACCGGCTTGAAAGAGCTCGGAGTCGCCGGCGAGCGCGTCGGCGTCGATTACTTGAACTTGACGGCGGTCGAGGGACTCAAAGCCAAAGGAATTAAACTGTTCGATGGCTGCCAGGCGGTGCATCAGGCGCGCGCCGTCAAGACTACCGACGAGTTGCAACTGATCCGCTGGACCACACAAGCGAAGGCCAAGGGTTACGATCTCGTGCGCAGTGAATTGCGCAACGCCGATCCGCCCGAAGATCGGCTGAGCCGCGTCATGCTCGACTATTTAATGGATCACGGCTTTGAAGCCGGCAGTGAATTTATTTCGATCTACGATTCATCGACCATCGATTCACGGCCGCACAACGAACCGATGGGCGCCGATCTGGTAGTCAAAGAAGGGGACCTGGTGATCTGTGATGCCACCGTCGCCGGTCCTGGCGGTTACTACAGCGACTTCGCGCGCACCTTCAGCCGCGGCGCACCGACGACCGAAACCAAACAGCGCTACAAAGAAGCCTATCGGTCTTTGCAGGAAGCCATCCAGTTCGTTCGTCCCGGCTCCTGCGCCGAGGCGTTCCAATCCTTCGGCAAAAGCGCCAGTGCGCGCCTGCCCGGCTTCGACGGCTTCCACGGTGTCGGATTGTGCATTTATGAGTCGCCCTGGCTGCGTGGCGGCGATCCTGAGAAATATATGATCTCCCTGGAAGAAAACATGATCGTCGCCTGCGAGATCAACCACTACCCGGTCAAGCTCGAACATCTGCTCCGAGTCACCAAAGACGGCCCGGAGATTCTATCCGAATATCCGGTCGATCCGGAGTTGGTCCCGGCCTGAAAAAGGTTGGCCGCAAAAAACGCAAAGTTCGCAAAATTGGAATTTTAATTGTAGGGGCGCAGCATGATGCGTCCTTTGCGTCCTTTGAAAGAGTTTGAGAATAGGGGTGCGTTAAATTGTGAAAACTTTTGACTTCAAGATCTTAACGACGACTTTCTTTTAGCCATTCGCGCGTCACTTACTTCCACACCGCCACCGGCAACTCGCCGCCGCGCTACGCCGGCAGCCGGCTTGGACCCAGTGCTCGGCAGTCCTGCACGGCGGAAACAAACTAAAATCAATCCCGTCGATCTCAAAGAAGACCGGCAGCCGCGCCGGCTACGGCGGCCACTTCCGCGCCGTCCAAGGCTCAAATACATCGGCGAGCCCGAACACTGATCACACCTTGTCCCAATTATGACCCACCGAAATTTGGAAGGATCCCAACATCAACGCAGTGACGACATACGAAATCGTCAAGAGCGCATAAATGCACAATATGTTAGAAACTCAGGTCAGGTCTATTTTTTGCTTTTTTTTGGGCGAGTTCAATATTGGTTGAGTGGAGATTCGTATGCCTTCAGACGGCGACTCACCGAACGAACTGATCCCGACGATCCGCGAGCTTCTCGCAAAAGGGAAAACTAATATAGAGCATTCGCGGGCTCTCCTCAGTAAGCTCCTTAAAATGTTCGACGACTTCTATGAGTTCCGAAGGAAATCCCCGACCTCACTTAATTGACACTGCAAACGGGTGGCACAAGTCCCGGGGCCTCTAAATACAACCCGCGAACCACGTTTGCCAGATCGAAGGCGCACTTCCCCCAGGTTAGCTCCGAAATTTCCAGTCCGCCCCTGACGCTGACTGGCCAATTTTCGGCCCGCCATCAGCACGCTTTTCAAACGCGTATTGACCTGATAAAAAAACCCGTCGCAAAGTTTTCTTAAACGGGCGATTCTGATCGCATTCCGCAACACTTTGCGGCCAACCTTCCGAATCCGAACTCTTTCACTATATTAACCTGGTGCTCTTTGTGGTCAGACATCCGATCAATCGAAGAACGCCAGCGTGCGCATCTCGATACTTTCGCGCGCCGGCGCATTGGGTGGGCTGGTGGGATCGTCGAAGGCGGCGTGGGCGGACCAGCGCGCGCGGCCGTCTTTCAGCGCATCGTAGCATTTAAAAACGATCGCCTCGTCGGTTTGCATGTTGGGAAAGTAAAACCAGCGATGATCGGGATTGTAAGTGAGATGATAAATTTCACCGACACGGTCGGGATAGCGCCTCTCGGTGCCGATCAAGTCCTGGACAGCAATGCTCTGCGAATCGGCGATCGCCAGCGGCGCGGAAACCACCGGATTACGCACGGGGCGCCACACCTGAATCACGCTGAAACGTTTCTGGATGAGAGCTTCAGCCTCGTCTCCCGGCAACAAGTCCCGTACTCGCTGCGGCCCCGACCACTCGGTGTAGTCGTTGTGCACGCTGCGCACCGGTCGGCTGGCGAATTTTTCCTCTCGCACGGCGTCATTCTCCGCGCGCAATGTATGATCGAAGACCAAAACGCGCGCTGCTCCAGTTAACTCTTTTACCAGTTGCTCGATCTCCGGATAGTAGACCCGCTTCAGTTCCTCGTCGTTGTAGAAATCCTTCACTTTTGTTTGACGCCTGACAAAAACGAAGCCTTCTTTGTCCAGAGAGAATCCAGTAAACAGCCGGCCATTGCGGATCGTCACCGGATGAGCCTGGTAATTGCCAGTATTGCTGGTGATCCGAACTTCCCCCGGCAAGTTCGACTGAGTCACCGGCTTTTCGTCGCCTGGAATGATGTAATTCAAGGTCGACTGCACCGACTCGATCTGAGAATGCCGCGCCTCAGTCTCCAACATAACGCCTCCGAAAGCAGAGCGGATTGCTAATCGCCCCAACGGTTCGATTCTGTTTGTGCCGCTTTTTGCGTTCTCTGTGGCTAAAATTTTTTCCGATCGCTCATCCAACGCCGCCCAAATTTCGGGGTATTTACATCTTATTTCTTTCTCGTTCCAGTTTCGCGAGAATCTCTCGAAGCTCGGAC
>DATLBQ010000145.1:0-8172 GCA_035526805.1 Pyrinomonadaceae bacterium | reverse complement strand
AAATTATTCTACCGTGCGTAGAGGAAGTCAGAACCGGGAGCCGTAGCGACCGGGTTCGTGCTTTGGGACTAAGGCCTACTGTGTGTCGGCTGCTGCCTGCGTTTCTACTGCTCACTGCTCACTGCTCACTGCTCACTCGCTCGGCGCGCGGCCAGCAAGTCGTCGACAAAATGGTAGCGACCGTTAACGCCGGTGTTCTGCCGGAGTGTCGTCAGATTTGCCTGATAACCTATTCCGATCTGCTTTGGCAGCTCGCGCTGCAGCCAAACACACCGCTCGACAATCCTTCTTCAGTTGACCTCAACCGTGCGCTGCGTTTGGTCACTGACCAGCGATTAATTCTTCAGGAAGCGGAGAAGCTTCCTTCGATTGCGCCAACTGCGGAAGAATTGAAGAGCGCACGTGACGAATTGGTAAAAGCATTTCCCTCAGCAGCGGAATTCCAACTGCGATTGCAGCGCGTGGGACTAACGGCCGAAAAGCTCGATGAGATTCTGGAACAGCGCGTCAGGATCGAAAAATATCTCGACTTCCGTTTTCGCAACTTCGTGGTGATCACGCAGAAAGAGATTGCTGATTACTACAAAGACGTTTACGTGCCGCGCTTGCGGTCTCGCACGCCGGGTCAGATTGTGCCGACGCTCGAACAGGCTCGCGGCGAAATTGAAAACACACTTACGGAAGCAAAAATCGAATCAGACACAGACGCATTCCTCGATAGCGCTCGCGAACGCGCCGAGATCGTGGTACTGAATCCCGTATAAAAGCGTTCAATGTCAGAAACTAGCCGCGGATTTACGCGGACACACGCGGATCAGAAAAGATTTTTGGCCTGAAGACGCCGCAATTTGTAGTTCCTTTTTTTAATTCCTATTCATGTCCGATCCGCGTGTATCCGCGTAAATCCGCGGCTAAATCGTCGACCGTTGGACTTTGGACTTTTCTACGCCGGGCGGCGCAGGTAAGTGCGAAGTTGCGGGGGTGTAGCTTTACGCATTAACGCCGCCTTCGCCTTCCATTCCATTGTGCGGTTGAGTTCAACGAGGAAACGCGTCTCGCCGGATTCCAAAACCGTAACCGGCTCTCCGTTGCGATAGAGAATGCGATTGGAGGTGTGGGCAGTGATGCGGCCTCCGGGTGTGATAATGCCGATGAGATTCAGAGGATCGGCGGCGCTTACTGAAATCAAACTTTCCGTCTCCGCGCCAGTCAGAGCCGATCCCGGCTGAATGCCGATAGCCAGCGAACCGGCTTCTCCTTCGCGTGCAGGTGAACGGAAAGCAAAGTCCATCGCTCCCGTGCGCGTTCGTCGAATAGCCCTCAACATGCCGACAGCTTCCGGCTGCGCAAATTGTTCGCCGGAAATTCCAGCAACGAAGCGTCCACCCCGAATCTCACCACGCGCTTCCAGACGGTGATAGATGCGCAGCAAGACACGCCACGGCAAAGCAATGCCCTCGCGCTCAAGCAGACGCTTGAAAACAACACCGTAACGTTTAAGCAGGATGCGCGCGATCTTTTCGGCGGCTTCGGGATCAGCTGCTGGGAGCGCAGACATCTTGTCTGCAGTGAGCGCGGAGCGCGAAAAACCGGACGCAGACAAGATGTCTGCGCTCCCAGCGTTCGCGCTCCCGGCCCCCCGTTGCAGCAGCGACCAGCGTCCGGCGCTCGACATTTCATACGCGGGCTGCCGGTGCTTGCGTCTTGCCGCCGCCTGCGTCTTGCGACTTGATGGAGTCAACAGAGCACGCAAACCCGAAAAGCTGTCGGAAATCACCAGACCGTTTGCAACCAGTTCGGCCAACCCCTCCTCAACCTGCGCTCGCAAGAGTCGTGTGCCATCGACGATGTCAGTAAAAAAGGATGCGCCACGCGTGGTCAGATATTCATGAACCGCGCGCGTTGTGGTGGAGAACTCGACTTCACTTAATGAGGGCTCAGGAAAAACTGAATTCCAGATCGCAAAGTTCTTACGTTGGAGTAGCGCGATGGGAGTGTTGCGAACCGGAGCCGCGCCACGCGTACGTTCATTTCCAGCTTCCGCAGTTGCGCCACGCGAAGATGTTGGCGGAGTTAACCTCGCCCAAACTACTTCACCCGAGAGACACAAGGCATCGAGCCATGCCGGGTCGTATTCCACCAAACGGCTCGGCAATAGCTCGCCTTCCCAGGCGGCGGCAGGCGCCTCAAAACCCTCAAGCTGCTCAATGATCGCGCGGACGCTTTCGGGTCCTTCCATCTGATGGTCGGGAGCGACTTTTTGCCAGGCCAGCAGGTAACGCATGAAGTCGGCGGTTGAGACCGGTTCAATCTCCTGCCGCAAACGGTTGAGCGTGTAGCTGTGAATACGCGCCAGCAGCCGGCGCGCGCACCATTCAGTTTCAGTGCCGCCGGGCGTAAATTGTCCGCGAATTACAAAGCCTTCCGCCTCGAGTTTGAGCAGACCCGTTTCAATGTCGCTGCTGCTTAGACCAAAAGAACTGGTGAGTGATTCCACCGTCACCGGCCCAAGACCTTCTAACCGTCCGCGTAGAACTTCCACCAGCGCGCTTTCAAAATCCCACGATGTCTGCGCGAAGCTTTCCGGTGCGACGATTGGAGGCGTGAGTGAGACGCCGGGATATATCGCCTGGAGTTGCGGCAATCGCTCAGCAGCAACCCATAACGCTGGGGACGCTGGGAGCGCAGACATCTTGTCTGCAGCCGGTTTTTCGCGCTGCGCGCTCATTGCAGACACGATGTCTGCGCTCCCAGCTTGCAGCACGGCGGCACGGCGCTCGTTTTTTAGTTCAGTAAAAAAATCCGGCCACTCGGCGCCTTCATTTGCCGTAATGAACCCCAACTCCACCAGCGCGTCGTGAAGCTCATCCGCATTCTCCACGCGCGGCCAGGCCTCATCACGCACGCGATCTATAGCAGCCTGATCGAGCTTGCCCATGTCCTTCGCCGTTTGCGGGTCCAGCCAACGCCGCTGCTGCACCGCGCGTGTGCGCCGTTCTTCAAGCGGCGCATCGTCGAGATAGGCATAGGGCCGGGCGTTTAAGATTTCCTGGGCCAGCGGCGAAGCTTCGATAACATCGCGCGCGAACAGGTTCTTTTCGTTACGTTCGATGGCCGTCAGCAGCCGCTCGAGGCTGTCGATGTCCATGGCTTCTTCGAGGCAGTCTTTTACTGTTTGATCGACTAGCGGATGTACCGGAATTTCGCGCTCACCGCCGCCAAGATTCTCCTGACACGCCAACTGATCGGGGAATATCGCAGTCAACAAGTCCTCTGCGTCCATACGCTGCAACTGCGCGGGAATTTTCTTGCCGCCTCGCCGCCGCAGGACTGCCAGCGAACGCGTAACATTCCAGCGCCAGCGAATGTTCCACATCGGTGCGTCCAGGAGCGCCTGACACAAAAGCTGGCGGACGGTTTTGGAGTTTAAATAATGAAACACCTCATCGAGCGGAAAGCTGTGCGTCGGTCCAAGAGACAGTACTACTGCGTCTTCGGTGGCAGCCGCCTGCAATTCAAAATTGAATTTGCGGCAAAAACGTTTACGCAACGCCAGACCCCAGGCGCGGTTCAGACGACTGCCAAAAGGGGAATGCACCACCAGCTGCATGCTGCCGCTGTCATCAAAGAAACGTTCGAGCACAAGATTGTCCTGCGATGGCATGACCCCAAGCACCATCTTCGCGCCCGCCAGATATTCGACAATCTGTTCGGCCGCTGCTCCCGAAATGCCCACCTCCTCAACGAGGTAGTTAATCGCGGGTTCGAGATTGATCGACGGCGTCAGACTGGGATCCGTCTGCTCTGCTGATCCAGGTTCCTCAACTACATCGACGTTTTTGTAGTTAGTAATAACTTCAATTCGGTTGGCGACTTCTTCACGCAGTCGTGAGACCGACACGGAAAGCTCGTGCGTGCGCGCCGGAGCTTCACCAAGCCAGAAGGGAATCGATGGCGGCTGACCGGCCGCATCTTCCACACGCACCTTGCCCTGCTCAACTCGCAGCACGCGCCATGAGGTGTTGCCCAGTTGAAAAATGTCGCCCTGCAAGCTCTCGATGGCGAAGTCTTCGTTAACTGAACCAATCACCAGTTCACTCGGCTCAAGCACAACGGCATAGTCTGCGGTGTCGGGAATCGCGCCGCCGGAAGTGATTGCCGAAATCCGGGCATTGCGTCGTCCACGAATGCGCTGATTGACGGCATCGTGATGCAGATAGGCGGAGCGCCGCCCGCGCTTGGTGGAAAAACCTTCGGCCAGCATTCGCACCACGGACTCAAATTGCTCGCGCGTCAGATTGCGGTACGGGTAAGCTCGCCGAACCATTTCGAAAAGCGCATCTTCCGTCCATTCTTCGGCCGCCGAGGCTGCGACGATCTGCTGCGCCAAAATGTCGAGCGGCAGTTCCGGCAGTTCCAGCCGATCCAACTCACCTCGCCGGACCGAATCCACAATGGCCGCACACTCGACTAGTTCGTCGCGCGACAACGGAAAAATTCTTCCTTTGGGAAACCCAGCCACGGTGTGGTTTGAACGTCCGACGCGTTGCAAAAAACTCGCTATGGAACGCGTCGAGCCAAGCTGGCAAACCAAATTTACATCGCCAATGTCGATGCCCAGCTCCAGGGAAGCAGTGGCTACGAGCGCGCTCAGCTCGCCGGCTTTGAGTCGTTGCTCCGCCGCCAGCCGCTGTTCACGCGCCAGACTGCCGTGATGCGCAGCTATGTTTTCGTCACCCAGACGCTCGCCCAGATGACGGGAAACACGTTCGGCTAATCTTCGGGTGTTAACAAAAACGAGCGTGGTGTTGTGCTGTCGAATCAGTTGGGCCAGCCGGTCGTAAACTTCCTCCCAAACTTCGCCAGACATCACAGCTTGCAAAGGCGACTCAGGGAGTTCAATGCCGAGATCCAGCCGGCGCGCATGTCCGCTATCGATGATGGTGCAGTTGGGCGAACCGTCCGCATTGAGGTTCGCAGTGCCGACGAGAAAGCGCGCGACTTCTTCGATGGGACGTTGCGTCGCGGATAGGCCGATACGGATAAGTTTCGAGTTTGGAGTTTCGAGTTTCGAGTTCTCAGCTTCGTGTTGGGCGACTAATTGCTCCAGGCGTTCCATTGAAAGTGCGAGATGTGAGCCTCGCTTGTCGCCAACTACCGCGTGAATCTCGTCAAGGATAATTGTGCGGGTTGTCTCCAACATGCGACGTCCGCCATCACTGGTGAGCAAAATGTAAAGCGACTCGGGAGTGGTCACCACGATATGCGGCGGCCGTTTGGTCATCGCCGTACGTTCGCCCGCGGGGGTGTCGCCGGTTCTCACAAACGTCCGGATGTTTACCTCCGGCAGACCTAATTCGTGCAGTTGTTCCTGGATACCTGCGAGCGGAATTTGCAGGTTCCGTTGAATGTCGTTGCTCAGAGCTTTTAGCGGAGAGACGTAAACAACGTGGGTGGTGTCGTCGAGCTTGCCGTCGACGCCGAGTCGCACCAGGTCGTCAATCGCAGCCAGAAATGCGGCGAGCGTTTTACCGGAACCGGTCGGCGCAGATATTAAAGTATTGCGCTGTAGTTTGATAGCCGGCCAGGCTTGTTCCTGTGGCGGTGTCGCGGTGGTAAAGCTCTTCGCAAACCAGCGCGCGACTGCTGGATGAAATATTTCGAGATTCATAAGGGACGAGAATTATAACTCAGGAAAGGCGCGATTGCACAAATGAAACACTGGCCTAGAGCTGCAAACCGCCGCAAAAGAATTATCCACAGATTACGCAGATGACGCAGATTAAGAAAAACATACACGGAGAAGAGGACCTGGTCGATTACCGTTCAAAAAACGGTCTACCAGACTGTGAGTTCGCTAATCTGTGGAATCTGCGTAATCTGCGGATAAGCGTCAGCGGTGACTCATTCGAACTGTTTTTTGAAGCCGTCGAATTGTTCGCGAAGTTTGTTTATTTCCGATTTGAGAGTTTCCACGTCGCTTTCCAGTTTTGTAACTCGATCGCCTTGACTCGAATGACCGGAACGCGCCGATGCCTCACGCGGTCGCCCATCCGGGGAAAGCAACTCAATGGAAGGTTCTCCGGAAAGCAGATGCGCGTAGCGGACTTCTTTTTGGCCTGGCTGGCGTGGCAAGCGCTTCACCAGCGGATCCGGCTCGCGAGCAATCAATGAATTGAGGGTGGATTCAACTTCTTCGAGACCGGAAAGCTCATGCAAGCGAAAGGCACGGGTTGCAAGCTCGCCAGTGGTTTGCGGTCCGCGGAGCAGGAGCACGCAAATCAACGCCAATTCCGGCGGGTTCAGATGCATTACTTCGGGCAGAACATGTTTATATTTGGGCACGCGGCTGGTACTGCCATAGAAGACGTAAGCAAGATTCTTCTCGCGCAGAGTCTCCAGCGCCTGCGCCACCGTTGTCTCATCGTATGAGGTAACCGGCGTGCGATTATTTTTCTGATTGCAGGCGAGCATCAGCGCGTTGAGCGTGAGCGGATAGTATTCGGGCGTAGTCACCTGCTTTTCGACAAGCGAGCCCAGCACGCGCGTTTCGACGTCGTTTAGTATGGTTGCCATTGATTCCAGGTCAGACGAAGGAGCAATTATTTAGGTCGAATATCTCTGGCGCAACGGAAGCCGGAGACCATCCAGCGCTCGTGGGCGTGAAAAAAGTTGCGATAGGTCGAGCGGATGTGCGATTGCGGCGTCGCGTATGAGCCGCCGCGTAAAACCTTCTGGTTAACAAACCACTTATCGTTGTATTCATCAAACTCGGATTTGAAACCCGGATAGGGAACGTAATCCGAAGTCGTCCATTCCCAAACGTCACCAATCAATTGTTGGCAGCCGTAAGCGTTTTCTCCGGATGGGAACGAGCCGATTGCGGCCGGCGCCCACAGTCCGTTCTCAAAAAGGTTAGCTTTTGAGGAATCGGGCTCGTCGTCTCCCCAGGGAAATTGCTGACGCACGCCCGTCTTCGGATTAAACGTGGCCGCTTTTTCCCATTCTGCTTCAGTAGGCAAACGCTTGCCGGCCCATTTCGCAAAAGCTGAAGCTTCGTAATAACTGATATGAGAGACGGGTTCATCTGCTTTGCTTTCGGCAGGGTGTAATCCGGCGAAGTCGCGAATCATCCACTGCTTATCGTGCAACTCCCAATAAAGCGGCGCGCGCCACTGCTCACGGTTAACTACCTCCCATCCTTCCGAAAACCACCAGCGAAAATTTTGGTAACCACCGTCGCGGATAAACTCGAGGAAGTCAGCGTTGCTGACAAGCGCGCGGTCGAGTGCATAGTCTTGCAGGAAAACCTGGTGCGCAGGCTTTTCGTTGTCAAAAGCGAAGTCGTAGTTATGAAGATTTTGGACTTTGGACTTTGGACTTTGGTCTTCGCTCTTGTGGCCAAGCCAGAAAAGTCCTCCTTGGATTTCAGCCATCCCCTCGACTCTTGACGTCGGTACCGGCGCGGGTTTCATCGGCGCGTCATATTGATCGCAAAGCAGGTGCTTGATGTCGTAAACCAACAACTCCTGGTGCTGCATCTCGTGTTCGAGACCAAGGCGGATGAGCGACAATACCGTTTCAGACTCCGGCTTGTTTTCGATTGACTGCAGAAATCCGAGCATCTGTTCGTCAATGTGGTTGCGATACGCTACCGTGTCTTTCACCGTCGGTCGGGATTTCGTTCCACGCTTCGGCCGTTCAATGCGCGCGCCGAAGCCTTCGTAGTAGGAATTGAAATAGAACAGGTATTCTTCGGAATAAATTTTGTAGCCGGGCTGATAAGCTTGCAGCACTGTCTCAAAAAACCATGAGGTGTGGCCGATATGCCAGCGCGGCGGACTCATGAACTCCGCCGTTTGAATGACGTAATCTTCAATTTCCAACGGCGCCACGATTTGCATCGTGCGCGCGCGAACCTGCTGGTATAGATCCATGATCGAACGCATCTTCGATTCAGCGGCTCGTTTGATTGTGGATACCATCGCCAATTTTCCAATCAACTCTACAACCAAGGGGCGAGTCGTAGAACCTCAATCGATCTTTGACTGTGTCGCTTTATCCTGCAATTAAAGAATAGCCGCGATGGGAGACTCAACTCAAACCCATCTGGCATTCAACGTTCCCGCGAAATCGGGCGGAAGAAAATAACCCAGGGCGTAAGCCGGGGGT
>DATLBQ010000144.1:0-6080 GCA_035526805.1 Pyrinomonadaceae bacterium | reverse complement strand
AATTGTCCCGTTGGCTTTACTAGAAGAACGGGAATAAAGAAGGCAATAGTCGTGGTAATGGCGGGGATGCCAATCAGGTAAGTCTCGTTCAGACCCATTCCGAGATGACGGTTCAGATAGAAGTTGACGAATAGTGATGTGATTGCGCCAACCACGTAGGCGCAGACCGCTGACCACCAGGGACCACCCTTTGCCAGAAATCCGTAAAGCAGGGGTAGGCCCAGCGGAATCAGGAACATCGATTCCAGTATGAAGAGCAGAGTGAAAATGCCGCTGGCGCCCTGAGCAAACAACAATGCCACGCCAATCATTACCAGTCCGACGCCAAGCGAAGTGAACCGGCTGGCTTTCAGCATGTGCCGGTCCGAGGCTTCGCGACGTATGTAGCCTTGATATATATCCTTGGCAAAAATGCCGGTAATAATGTGGTTATGTGCTGAGAGCGAGGCCATGGAAGAAGCCAGCATTGCCGCCAGCAACACGCCGACCATCCCCGGAGGCAAAACGCGCAAACCCATTGCGATGTAGGCTGCTTCCGACGGCTGTCTCAAGCCATTTGCCGCGCTACCGAGTTCAGGTAAGACCACTCGCGCGATCAGCGGCGGCAAGTAAAAGATCACACTGCCAATGGTGAAGAGGATCATGCAGAGAACAGCAATTCTCTTCGCCGACTGTTCCGTGTCCGCGCAGAAGTAGCGCTGGGCATTGCCGAAGTTGTTGTAGCCCGTTGTTTGCGAGACGGTATATATAATCAGGAATAGCCAACCGTATTCGCCGGCAAGTGGATTAAAGTAACCTGGGGGCGTCTGAGCTACGAAGTTGCTGAAGCCGCCCACATTCGCAAGCGATAAGACCATCAGCACGCAGGCAATCGGGAACAGAAACATGAACTGAAACATGTCTGTGAAGCAGACGGCCCAGTAACCACCCAACACGGTATACGCGAGCACGACCAATCCACAGATGACCACCAGATACTCGACGCGCACGCCGAGAGCGATAGACATGAAACTCGATAGAGCGAAGAGTCGAACCGATCCGAACATCAACTGGCTTGGTCCGGTCAGCCATGAAAATGTTTTGTGCGTGCCTTCTCCAAATCGGCTGCGGATGTACTCAACCACTGTGGTAACGCGAGAGCGACGCCAGCGTTCAGCAAAGATGAGGTAGCCAAAGAGAAATGCTGGAACTGCGAGCGCCATTAAGAAGACACCAATAACACCGTGCCGATAAGCGAAGCCGGCGCCACCTGTAAAAGTCCAGACGGAGAAACCTGACATGAACGAAGCCATGCCCGCAACCCACCACTCGACGCGATTGCCGCCCTTAAGAAAATCCGATCCCACGCGCATGAAGCGCATGAAATAAGCTCCGATGCCCGCCATCAACAGGAGATAACAAACCAGCACCACATAGTCTATGACGTGGACTGAAGAGCGCATGCGGTTCTCCTTCTCACTCGAGACATAGTCGGGTACCGGGCGTCCCGCCTGGTCTGGACCATCCCAACAGATTTCTTAAGCCTTCACGGGTTAAAGTGACTTGACCTTTTTGCGTTCTAACAGGGGGAGTTTTATGATGCTGGACACCGAATCTTCTTAACACGGTCCCGCACTTTCAAACTGTCAAGAGTTCCGCTGAATCGCTATCGATAAAAAGCTGCGCATTCGAATGCCGGCGCAATATGGAT
This sequence comes from Pyrinomonadaceae bacterium, assembly GCA_035526805.1. Classification (GTDB taxonomy): domain Bacteria; phylum Acidobacteriota; class Blastocatellia; order Pyrinomonadales; family Pyrinomonadaceae; genus PSRF01. The sequence goes on along the minus strand of DATLBQ010000144.1, from coordinate 4,390 downwards.
GCCGGACACGTGGTAGCGATTGGTCCCTCGATGGTGCTCTTGATAGCCTGCCTTTTTGCAGAACCCGGAACGATTGCAAATAGTTTAGGAATCGCCATTAGCGTCGGGATGGTGAGCGAGAGCGCATTCGCCGGCACTTCTTCGAGTGTCGCAAAGGCGCCGTCGTTGACCTGTTGTCGGCGACAGACTTCATCCAGTTCCACTACCTTTACGGCCTCCGGATCTTCGAAATTGCAGAACGGGGGATCGATGAACGCAAGATGTCCATTCTCACCAATACCCAGCACCGCGAAGTCTGGTGGATTCGCGGCGAGTAGCTGCGCGTAACGGCGCGCCTCTGCGTCTCCGTCGGCGGCCTCGCCGCGCAGCCCGTGAAATTCTCTCAGCGGCACTTTCTTAACCAGACGATCAATGAGGAACCGCCGAAACGATTGCGGCGCGTCCTTATCCATTCCGAGATACTCATCGAGATGAAAAGCCACGACGCGAGACCAATCAATGCTTGGGGCTTCGACGAGCGCGGACAGGAACTCGTTCTGCGACGGTGCGGAGGCGAAAATGACGACGGCACGACCTTGTTTCTCGACCAGCGATCGGATCTCAAACGCAATCGCAGCGGCAGCCGCGTTGCCCAATTTGGAACGTGAGTCATAGACATACACGTTGAGCTGATCGGCGCGAAAGCTGTTAAGAAGCCCGTCCTGCATGGTTAATTGATCCATATGTTGCCGAAAAAACTTTCCTGAACAGGTCAGTGCCGAATGGCGTTTCCAAAACCCTCTTTTTTCTAAAACGATCCTGGGATTCCGCTCCGCTTCAGCCCAGGGCATTAGGCTATCGCCAGGCTTCGCGGGCTCTGTGCAACTCTTACGTAGCCAAATTCCGTCACCCTATCTCCGGTCCGGCGATAGCGAAAACGAACGGAGAAGTGGGAGTACTCTTCGTTCCGCGAGACATACGAATCAAGTCACGTTGTTTTCTGAACCCACGATCAGTCAGCACGCCTTTGCCGTTTTTGAAAGATGAATTCAGGTCAACATAGATCTGTTGATCCGGCAGTTGCCCCAGCAGACGATCAAGTAGTGGCCCAGCCGTTTCAGCTTCCGTCACAATAACCGGACCGACATAGTCTGCGCTGGTTCCACGTCGCGCTAACCCGTAACCGCTCAATCGACCATCAGCAGCTCTTTGCCAAACTGGTGCGACACTAGCGTCATCAATCAGGATCTTTACTAACCGGGACCGATCGGCGCCGAAGACAAAACGATCGAGTTCAACTATTTGACGAGAAGTCTCAAAATCCAACTTCGTCTCGCACACTACGTTGCTGGAAGAAACTACAGGGACAGGTGCGACACCCACATATCGCTCAATGAGCGATTCGACTTCGAAGCCGAGCCGTTCATAAACAGTTTGACCTTCGGGGGTAGCATCCAGCTTCACCGTCGTAACCTTTCCGCTCAAGTATTCGAGGGCCGTATGAATTAAATGCGTTGCGATGCCGCAGCGGCGATTCTCCGGACTGACAAGCACCATTCCAATCCAGGCTAATTCTCGATCGTAGGTAGTGGTTGTTGTCGTACCCACCAGGCTTCCGTCCAGGTACGCACCAAAACAGCCGCTCGGTTCAAGCTGAAGCAGACGACGCCAGTCCGTCTCAGTTTGATTCCAGCGCGCCAACTCTTTGAGTTGCATTGCCGCCGGAATATCCGACTGGCCCAGCAAACGTATTTCAATCCCCCCGGTTTGCGGCATCGATTTAACCAAGCGTCGACTCATGCGCGGCCCAAACCTGGTTTGCCGGCTCGAGGCAGAATTCAGCCATTTGCTTGATATTCCACTGGCGCGGCCAGTCGAACACGCGGCGCAGATGCAAAAGCCACGCAAGCAACCCCTCTTCCGGATGAAAGTAGAGTTCGAGCAGAGCGCGTGCAGTCTTGCCGCCTGTCTGCATCGTGTATTCACCACTGGGTAGTTGAAAGTATGTATGTATCTGAAAGCTACTCGCGCCTCGCAGGAGATACTCCGCGGCTGTGCGTCCTGAAGTAATATTCCCGGTTGCGCTAATGGGCAGCCGGCAAACACGAACGCTGTCCATATTTTCCAGTAAACGCATCCGAGCTAATACTGAAAGATTGCGCGAGCTGAGATCGGGGCCCCCGTAAGCGATGCCACGAACACCATCAAATTGCCGATTCGGATCGAAAAGACGATTGCCATAGACCAGGAAATCAGGCGCGTCTTCACCTTCACAGTTCTCATTGATCGCGCGCAACATTTCCAATTGAAAATCGTCGCCAAAGACAGAGTTAAAAACCTTCAACCCTACTTTGATACCGAAAGGCTGTGCGCCGTGGCGAATCAGGCCGGTAACGTGAGTTAACCAGTGGATAATGATTTGTGTTTGCGCAGCGCGATCCGATCCGGCAAGTGTGGGGCTGAAATCCTTTTCAATAGGCATCTGCTGATCGGGAAGATGACGTCGCCAGACTTCCAGTAACCGTCGAGTAGTGTGCTCATACTCTCCAACTTTCCATTCGCCTTCTCCTAACCGCGGCAGGTGATACTTGCACGACGGCACGACCGGCATGTCGACCGCTTGTCCGGCCGTCAGGGCTTCGTCAAAAAATTCAACATACTTTTCAAACGTGTCGTACCATCCGCGCCCTTTCCAGGAGACGGTCCAACCCTCGCTGCCGTCGGCGCCGGTAATGCGCTCAACCAACATTCGTGTCTCTTCAATGGCCCATTCGCTCATCGATTGAGCACCTTCAGCATCTTCAGCGATGATCGTTTTGAGCACCACAAAGCCAAGACCCTCATCAGCGTCACGCCGAATCTGCGAGATATTTAGCGAAAGCTGACCAGAGGCCTTCCCGAAGGGATTTTTCACCGACAGTCCACCGTACTCACTGCTCAAATCAATCGCATAACGTTCTCGCACATATTCTTCGAGTGAAGCGGGAAGACCGGTGCGGAAACGTTCATAATCGTGCGCCAGTGCCGAACGTATTGAGGTGTCGATTTCCGGTCGCTTGAGAGTGAGTGATAACAATGTCGTCGGCGCCTCGATCAATGTACCTGCGCTTCACTTGTTAACGCAGCCAGTCTTCGTCCTATTTCGTCAAACTGATTACTCGGAAGTTCTGGTCCCCAGGGGTCGTTAGCAGCAGCCGGAGGAATCACTCCGAGGTGAACCAGCGCCCAGAGGATTCGCTTTATGTAGCCTTCCATCGGACTTATGAAAATTGATTCAGCCAGCATGTCGACTGCGTCAGATAACTCCAGAAAACGGTCGGTGTTTCCACCTTCATTCGCGCGTATTAACTCCGCCTGTAGTTCGCAACAGATCGCGCCAAGGCCGATTAATGCCGCTCGCGCGCCTCGGCGCAGACTGTAGCCAAGAAAACGATCCTCGCCGGTGATCAAAAGCTTGTCCGGATGGCGTTCCTGCAATTGGCGCGAGATCGCTTGGTAGGTCATTACACTATCCAGGGTTGCGATCTTGATCCCGAGTACCTGCGGAATCGCGAGCAGCTCGTCGAGCACTGTCGAGCTGTAACTGATTCCACCGGCAGCCTCATAGAGATAAAAAAGAATCATTGGCAATCCGACTTGTGATAGGCGACGGTGATGTTCGATTGTTAACTGATCGCATAAGCGATGGTGCCGCAACCAGCTCGGTGGATAGGCAAGCAAGACATCCGCTCCCATTTGAGCGGCGCGCTCGGCCATGCTGATCGTCAATCCCGTGGCCTCTTCCGGTTTACTGATTCCCGTCGCACCAACGCCGGCAATTATTATTTTCTCCGGCAATGCGCTGCGCCAGTCCTGAAGTACCTGTCCGGCTGTTTCCACGTCGAGCCTCAATCCGCGCCCCGTGTGGGCCCAAACTGCAACTCCGGCGACGGGCTGTGACGACATGTAACGCAGGTAGTACTGGTGCGCTGCTGCATGCAGTCTGCCGTCGCTATCGAACGGAACAGGCGTCGCAGGAACAAGCCCACCCACGAGTTGCGCTTGTAATTCTTCCAGACTGCTAAATCCTGCTGATCGATTCATGTAGATAGAAGCCGCACGCTGATATGGATCAACTCCGAAGGCAGCTCTTGTCAGTTAGCCCATGTGTGGTACCGAAAGCAAATTATTTTGAATGAGTGTGAGCGCTCCTTTGAGACTGGGCCTCACTTCAAAAGCCGAGCGCCTGATCGCTACACCGTGCGAACGCGGAGCAAGCAAGCTACGCTTCGTTTCTTCGACAATAATTGGCTCGATCAAGCCCCAGCCTTTGGTGATCTCGCCACCAATGACCACCACCTCGGGATCCAATCCGTTAATCAATCCGGTGATTCCAATGCCAAGATACCGGGCGGTTTCGCGCACCGCTTCG
>DATLBQ010000143.1:0-9387 GCA_035526805.1 Pyrinomonadaceae bacterium | reverse complement strand
CCTGAACGGAATTGCTGGAGGACGAAATCATCGTCGTGGTCTGCAACAAAGCGATCACACCGAAAACAAGAATCAGCACATAGAGGTTACTAGAGCGCGTGCGGGATATTGTGAGTTCCTTCATAGCTTCTGATTGGACACACTACTGGGATGGTCGACGTGGTTAGAGATTATCGGGGAGAAACTAGACATTCAAAACGAATGTGCCGTCGCCCATTCTGCCTTCGCATCTTTTTATAGGCAAGCAGCGACGATGCAGCGGGGGCTTGAGGCTTGCAGTTCAGAGTTCAGCCTTTAGGCTGAGGGTTTAAATATCCATGGAAACCCAAGCTAAAGCTTGAACTCTAAACTGCATCAGCAATTCGACTGGTGCTGGTAGTCTGTTACCATCTTGCCTGAACCGAGGGCTTGGAATCTATGCAAAAGATAAACGCACGAATTGTCATAGTGGGCGGCGGGTTTGGCGGCCTCTTCACCGCGCTCGAATTGGGAAGCACCCACGACGTGACACTCGTAAGCGACGAGGATCATTTTCTCTTCACGCCGATGCTTTACGAGTATCTCAGCGGCGAGGTTGAAGAATGGCATATCGCACCGAGCTACAAAGAACTCCTCGACAGCCACGTCAAACTCGTCCGCGATGAAGTCAACCGCATCGATCTCGAAGAACAACTGGTTAACTTCCAGCGACGGAGTGAAACCCTGGAATACGATGCTCTCGTCCTCGCTGTCGGCGGCGTTACGAATTTTGCCGGTGTAGCCGGCGCCGCAGAGCATGCAATTCCCTTCCGCAAAATTGCTCATGCCGACGAGCTCCGTTCAAGAATGGTTGCGGCACTCGATCGCGTGCCTCCTGATCTTCCGCCGCAGGACACGCAACGCGCTTTGACTTTTGTCGTGGTGGGCGCCGGCGCCAGCGGCGTTGAACTGTCAACTAAAATGGCCGACTTGCTGCGCGATGCGTTCGAGCGCCGCGCGCTTCGCGGTGAACCACGCGTGCTGGTAATTGAAATGGGCGACAAAGTTGTGCCTGGCATGGGCCGGGAGATTCGAGAGTTTGTCGACGACGCTTTGCGCAAATCACACGTCGAGGTACATACGCTGACGCGGGTCGTTAGCGTTACTGAGAAGGCAGTCGTGATTGAACACGATGGCAATCAAACTGCGATCGACACCGCCGCAGTGGTTTGGGCCGGCGGAGTTCGTGTCAGTCCGCTGGTTGAGAGTCTAATAGTGGAGAAGACTAACCGGGGCTTGATCGTAGTCAAGCCGACTTTGCAGGTTACAGCGCGCGAAAATGTCTTCGCGCTCGGAGACATTGCTTACTACCAGGATGCGGTGCCAACCTTAGCGGGTACGGCCCAACTGGCACTGCAGCAAGCCGGGCTCGTGGCTCGCAACATCAAGGCTTTTCTAGCCGGCGAGCAGTTACAGACGAAGCATTTTGAAGAGCTTGGCGAAGCGGTCAGCCTCGGAACCGAGCGAGCCGCTGTGCTGGCCGGCGGCAAAGCCTTTGGTGGACCACTCGCGCGACAGGCGCGCTTCGCCCTTTACACTGCACGTTTGCCTACCTGGCATCACCGTTTGCGTGTGGGCGCCAGCTGGTTTTTCGACGGCACGTCGCCGCGGCCGTTGTTGCCGCTCGGATTTAGCAGGTAGAGACTGTGGCTCTTGACGTAACAAGACGCGCGCGTCTGCGGGTGGTTATTATTGTCGTTCTCGTATTTGGAGGTCTGGCAGTTTTTCTTTGGATACGCGCGCGACAGACACGCACGCTAAGAGCAGCGACCTCAGCACCCCTAGGGGGAGTTGAGCCGGTTCCGGCAGTTACTTCCTGGCCCGCCGGCGTCTCAGAAAGTCCGGCCTTACCAGAACCATCCGCCCCAACCCCTGCCGCTAGTCCATCGCTGGAGAGCCCCAGTCCCGCCGATACGCCACCACCTCAAGACGATCTAGCTCTGGCGAAGCCCTTGCCACTCTCCGGTAGTTTTGTTGGCACGCTTAAACTCATTATTCCCGTAGCCGGCGTAAGACCGGACCAATTACTTGATACGTTTGCTGATGCGCGTTCAGAAGGCCGCGTCCATGACGCAATCGACATCCCCGCACCTGCGGGAACCCCAGTATTGGCCACGGCCGACGGCGAAATCATTAAGCTCTTCCAAAGCGAACGCGGCGGAACGACGATCTATCAACTCAGCACCGACAGGAAGCTGGTGTTTTACTATGCGCACTTACAGCGCTACGCTGATGGCATCACCCCCGGTAAATTTGTAAAGCAAGGCGAAGTGATCGCGTATGTTGGCGACACAGGCAACGCAGGCATCGGAAATTTCCACCTACACTTTTCCATCTCGGTGGTAGCGGATCCTAAACGCTATTGGGAAGGTACCACCATCAATCCCTACCCACTCCTTCGAAATTAGTCTTTAGCAGATCAGCGGGGGCGAGCCCGCCTTCCTCACCCCGAGCTGATCAAAGTTGAGCATGCGATAGTGACTGAGAAGCTTTCCAGCTGAGATCAAGATGCAACTTAGCCAAGGTCTCAGGTAAGGAAGGCGGGCTTGCCCCCGCTGCTTCCCGTTCGTAAATCGTGCAAGCACCGTTTTGAAAACGAGGGTTTCAGTTCAGTAGAAGCGGAGATTCCGGTAAAAGATATGTGGGAACACCCATTGCTGGTAAACCCACGTTCGAGCAACATCCTCCCGCTTTTCAATCTTGTTCGAACGAGGTAAACCCTAATGAATAATTCTCTAATCAGTAATTCAAAGCCCAGGGCGATCAGCCGCGCGCTATTGCTCTCCACAATTCTGTTTACGCTATTCGTTGCGGCGTGCGAGCCGGCAAACAACTCAAACTCGCCGGCGGTAACGCCGTCGCCTTCCCCAATCGCTTCACCCGCTAGCACTGTAACGACACCTGCAACAAGCCCGAGCCCAGCAGCAACACCTTCACCGGCTGCGTCGCGTTCGCCAGTCGTCAAGAAAACTAACTAAGAGGAAACTTAATTGAAGATGGAATCAATATCCGGCACACAAGCCGAAGCCAATATCAACCACCGAGGTTATCCAGAATGAAAATAGTCAGAAATACAACACTAAGCCTAACGATCGCTCTTTCAATTTTTGCTGCTGCCGGTTGCGCGACCGAACCCGGCAACACCAATGCGAATGTATCCGTAAGCCCTGTGCCGTCAGCTTCGCCATCGCCGACCGCAGTCAGCAACGCTGCGTCGGTAACCTTGCCGGTGCTCGACGCGTTGTTTTCTGACGAGCCTTTCAAAGAACAATTGAAGTCAAAGCTGGCACTCACTGAGGATCAGGTCGCAGAGCTTCAAAAAATTGCCAGCGAAGAAGTTGCGCGGCTGCGACAGTTGAACGCAGAAGGTCAAATTGCCGCCCAGGCAGACCAGGCCGAGAGTCAGGCCGCAAGTTCTCGCGAACGCGCTGCCGAAGCAATTCGTGGGGTGCTCGGGGAACAAAAAGCGGGAGATCTTTTCGCCTTTGCTCGTGATTACTGGGTTGCCGGCAATCAGGCAGGGGACACGGCCAAAGACGCCAATGCAACCGGCACAGCTGCTGAGACAATGCCTACTATTCCCAACTCTATACCCAGGGACACGCGGATAGTAGTGAACATTCCGGCCTACCGAATGGACGTGTTCAGGGACGGTTCACTCGTAAAGTCGTACAAGATTGGCATTGGCTATCCCGAGTTTCCGTTGCCAACCGGATTGAGAAAGGCGCAATCGATCATCTTCAATCCAACCTGGACGCCGCCTGACGAGCCCTGGGTCGCGAAGATGAAGAACGTCACAGTCGGCGAGAAGGTAGCGGCCGGCAGCAAGCTGAATCCCCTTGGCCCAATCAAGATTCCCATTGGACTGCCGTCGCTGATCCACGGAGGGAAGTCGCCCGCAAAACTCGGGACCTTTGCTTCACATGGATGCGTTGGCCTGACGACCGCGCAGGTGCAGGACTTTGCAAAACTGCTCGCGCAGGTAGCGGGAAGCGAAATAACAGAAGCGGCGCTGAAGTCGTATTTCGCCGACAAAGAAAAAACCAAGGTGGTGAAGCTGGACCGTGCGGTCCCAGTGGAACTGCGCTACGAAACGATTGTCGTCGAGGACGGAAAACTGCACATCTATCGCGACGTCTACGATCAGGATACGAATACCGAGGAGAACTTGCGTGCGGTGCTCGAAGCGACTGGGGTCAGGCTGGAGGATCTAAACGAGGAGGAACGCGCTCAGGTGTTGGAAGCGCTTAACGCCATGTCTCGTCGTTCTTTGAAGGACGGTGTTGCGAGTGAGACGGCAAGAAAGTCTCCAGAGACCGCGGCCACTGTTGCCACGTCTTCTCCCGCGGCCAACACAAACGGCGCCGAGAAGGTTCAGAAGAAACCTGCAACTGCGCGCGCCAGGAAACCCATCGGCAAAAACCAGAAGGAAGTAGTGATCGAACTAGCGGCCCTGCAGGGAAAAGGTTATCCGGAGGCCGTGAATCTTGATACCGGAAGCGGAAAACCTGCCGCTGTCGCCGAAGCCCGACCTGTTCGCTAGAGCTGCAAGCGCAGGCATCTTGTCTGCAGTGAGCGCGAAGCGCGAAAGAACGACGGTTTCTTTCGTGAAGTTTTGTCTTTGTTTCGTGTGGCTTCGTGGTCGGGTTATTACCACAAGAGACCAACCACGAAGGAACACGAAGACGGAGAAAATCTCACGAACGAAGAGATTCGGTTCTAGTCCTCTGTGAAACATTCGCCGCTCTGCGGCTTCGGAACGAAAGGATCGGCTGAGTTCTACCGTTTCTTAACGATCTTTGGCTGCCCAGCACTCTTACTCTTCTTGGCTGTTGCTTTCTTCTTATCCATCTCATGTTTCACTCTATACGTGACCATTACGCAGCCCGTCTTGAATGTATGGCAATCGATAAGTTCCAGATCAATCTGGTGGTTCATCTCATAAAACAGCGGTATCCCTGAGCCGAGCAGAACCGGATGAATGTTGAAGCCAATCTCGTCAATCAAATCCGCCTCGAAGAGCGACTTTGCCAGCAGACCGCCGCCCATGATGCAGATGTCCTTGCCCTCCTCTTGCTTTAGCCGGCGAACAACGTCAGCAACATCTTCCGAAGTGATTTCAAGTTTTTTGGTGGAACGCGGCTTCAGCGTGCGCGAGAAGACATAAGTTTTCATCCCGGGAGGCGAGCCGTCCCCCTGACCCATAGCGATTGCAACCTCGTAAGTCCGTCGCCCCATCACCATCGTGTCGAAGGTCTTAAAGTAGTCAGCCATAACCTTCGCGACCTCATCGCTCCACATGAGCCAATCGACCGCATCATCTTTGCGAGCGAAATAGTTGTCGAGACTATTGGCGCCACCAAAAACAACCTTGCGCATTTATTATCCTTTCCCGTCAACATGAGAGTTTGCTTTGTCCAAAGTCCAAGGTCCAAAGTCCAACGTCCGCAACGCCAAGAGTCTTTTGACTTTGGACGTTGGACTTTGGACCTTGGACTTGGTTACGCAGCGCTGGCGGCTTCGCAGCTGTCGAGTTCGGGGGCCTCTTCTACCGGCGCGCCTGCTTCTCCGTAGTAAGGCTGGCCCGTTTCGATAGCTTCGAAATATTCCTCAATCCGGTTCAGGATTTCGTCGACCGAATGAGAATGAAAGATCGAGGTCCGAAAGAGTGCCCCGCCCTGCATGCCACGCGTGAACTGCCCGGCTAGTTGCTTCATGCGATTGATCGCCGGCGTTTCCGGCATGTCTTCACGCAGCAAGTCGAAATATTCGTGCAGGATCGCCCGCTTGTCTGCGAGCGTCGGCTCGAAGATTTTCCGCCCGTGCATAACTTCCTCAATCTGTCGGAAGATCCAGGGGTTGGCCATCGCCCCGCGTCCGATCAAAACCCCATCGCAACCAGTCTCACGAAAACGGGCGAACGCCTGGTCGATCGTAGTGACATCGCCGCTGCCTGACACCGGCACGCTAACCGTTTCCTTTATCTGCTTAACCAGGTCCCAATTGGCGAGCCCGCGATAACCCTGCTCTTTAGTGCGGCCGTGCAGAGCGATGTGTTCCACTCCACAGCCTTCCGCGAGTCTCGCCGTCTCCACCGCATTGATAGTGTGATCGTAGAAGCCGGCGCGAATCTTAATCGTCAGCGGAATCGAGATCGCTTTCTTGATCTCGGTAAGAATTGTCTCCAGCCGATCGTGATCCTTGAGTAAACCAGAGCCGCCCCCATGCTTCACAACCTTGGGCGCAGGGCAGCCGCAGTTGATATCAAGTATGTCGGCGCCAATTTCTTCGGCCATCTGGGCCGCTAGCACCATGCGTTCGGGTTGGCCGCCAAAAATCTGCACCGCAAACGGCCGCTCGTCTTCATAAAAGCGCATTTGGCGTTTTGATTTGGGATTGCTGCGCGTGAGACCTTCAACTGAAATAAATTCAGAAACACTCAGCCCGACGCCGCCACGTCGCTTGAGCAGCCGTCGAAACGAAACGTCCGTCACGCCCGCCATGGGCGAGAGTATCAGCGGCGGATCGATCTCGATATTCCTAATCTTGAATGGCTTGATTTCCATCATGGCCTGATTGTCACTGGCGTGCCGACCGGCACGGCGCCAAATAGTTCGCGGATGTCCTCATTCTCCAACGCCACACATCCCCATGTCCAATCGCTGCCCGCGCCATTTCCATGTATATAGATGTCGCCACCGAGCGCAGTATTCTGCAGTGGCGTCGCTTTTCGTTTAATAGCCCGCACGATCGCGTCATGTTGCCGGCGCGAAATCAAATGCTCGCGCAAACCACGCTCCGCGTCCTCAACATTCGGATAACTGACTCCCAGCGAAAGATAGAAAGCGCTCTTATAGTTTTTGGTGAACACATAAAACTCTCCTTCCGGAGTCGCGCGGTCACCCTGCCGTTGTTTGTCGGGCACAGGATTGAGCCCAAGTCCGACTTTGTAAGAGCGAACCACTCTGCCATCTGCAAACAGTTCCAACCGCCGCTCGCTTTTGCTGACGATAACCCGCGGATTCTTTAGCGGAAGTTTCAGGACTGGTTTTTGTGGCAGGCTCTCTGGAGCACTCTCTTTTTTCGCAGTCGCAGCCTCGGTCGTTTGCGGTGGTGCAGTAGTCTCCCGAGCTACTCCGACTTTTTGCTGGCACGCGAGAACGCTGGAACAGACGAGGAGCGCAAAGAAGAAATGACAGTGTCTCATCTTGCAGCCCTTTTTGTTGATCACGGCTGGAAGTCCTGTAAAGACTCGTCGCTTACTAGTTCATATAGAGCGCCAGCTTGTTTGCGCGAAGTTTGGCGGGTGCTTGGGATATCAAGAACGCGGATGGTGGTTAAGCTTTGGTGGCGGTTGATGACGATTTCGTCCCCGATCTTAACGGCGTGTGACGACTTCGCTGTATGTCCATTGACTGAGACGCGCGCTGCATCACAAAACTTCTGCGCGACCGTGCGCCGCGAACATAGCCGGCTCAGCTTGAGAAAGAGATCGAGCCGCATAAAAACAAGGTCCAAAGTTCTGGGTTTCAAGTCCAATGCATCCGACGAGTGGAAGACTGCTTCAATCTGCAAAACGCAAAGGCTCCGTTAGGAGCCATGTTTATAGCAACAAGGTACTTTAAGATTCTCACCTTCGTCGTGAGCGAGAAACCCGCTCACGACGAAGGAAGGGTTTGTTGTCGGATTCCGTGACTATAAACATCTCGTGCCTACGGCACGAAGAAGGCTTGAACCTGAGACGTGGATTAAAACTCTGAACCTGGAACCTGGACCCTGAAACAGTTATTACGGTTTTGGGATAATTCCCAAAAACTTGCCCTTCTTCTTTTCCGCAGGCTTAGCCGCACTAGTGCTATTGTCCGCAGTCTTTTCCGGAGGGAGATTTAACAGCGGAGCCACCGCGTCTCGGTAGTTCTCGGCAATCTTTATGTAGGAGTCGTTGCGCATAGTCTGTAAATAATCTTCACGGGCCTTTGAGCCACGTTCAATCGTAATCGCCTCGCGCACCTGGTTTTCATTAAACGTCGCTGTGGTGCTTGCCGGAGTACGCTCGTCAACGCGAAAGATTTGATACCCTTCGCTGCCACGCAGCGGATCACTGATGCCGCCAACCTTCACATTCCTAACGGAATTCGCGATGTCTTCACGAAGGTTCGGCATTTCGAAAGCGCCGACCTTTCCTTTGTTTTGTGGTCCGGTGCGCACGCCATCCATTTCACGCTCGGAGTTCGCAGCGGCAACCGCGCCGAAGTCCGCGCCGCTCCGCAATTGAGTTACCAGTTCATTGGCTCTGGCTTTTACGTCAGCCTCATTCTTGCCGGCCAGGCTCAAATATATCTCGGAGATAGTGACGCTCTCAGGTTTGCGAAACTTATCCTGATGTTCCTGAAAATATTTTTTGACTTCGTCCATCGTCAGTCCGAAGAAAATCTTGCGATCAACTTCCTGCTGAAGCACGGCCTGCTTCATAATCTCCGAACGCAGTGTTTGGCGAGTGGCTGCCGGGTCTACGCCACTTTCGCGCATCGCAACCTCGAGCTTTTCGATTGTCGGGATTCCCTGATCTTTGGCCACTGCCAACATACGACGGTTAACCTCAGCTTCAACGTCGCCTGAAAGATCCAGTTCTTTTCCCTTTTGCAGCAACAGCGCCTCATTCACCAGCGTGGCGATCAGTTCCGCCTGCCGCTTGTTGACTTCAGCCGTGGCTTCTTGTTCCGACCTGCCCGACTGCTTTAGCGCGTCGATACGTTCTTTGGTTTCCCGCTTCAACATGGAAAGCGTGATTACATCATCATTGATTTGCGCGATGACCTCGTCAACGACTTGAAGTTCGCCTTCCTGCGCAAAGCTCGAAGCCGGGACGAAAGCGAGGACCGCAAACACAAACACGCTCGTTATTGAAAGCGATATTATTTTGGATTTCACAATAGCTCCTTAGATAAGACGTAGAAAGTAGACAGTAGACAGCAAACAGCCGGAAATTTCGCGATATCTAAAAAGTAGGGCGGCTAAGACCTGCGACTCTGAAAATCATTAACTACTCTTTGCTGTTTACTGCTTGCTGTTTACTTCCTTGATTCTAGTCTTCCAACCTTAATTCCATCAACAGGCCACGCACGGTGTCCAATAGGTTGTCCTGTTCCACTTCATTTAGTTGCAGCTTCAAAACGCCCGTCGGGCTAAAGGTTCGGCCCTCGTGGGCGCTAATAAGCGCTGTTAGTTTGTCGGTCGAGATACGCGCTTTGTCGCTGAATTTCAGTGCCACACCTTCAGCGGTCTTGTCTATCGAAAGTACGCGCAGGTCTGCCGCCAATCGTCGCAGCACCCCATATGCAAACAGTTGCTCGACAGATTCTGGCAGCC
>DATLBQ010000142.1:0-24910 GCA_035526805.1 Pyrinomonadaceae bacterium | reverse complement strand
TACCGCTCACTGCTTACCGCTCACTGCTTACCGCTCACTGCTTACCGCTCACTGCTTACCGCTCACTGCTTACCGCTCACTGCTTACTGCTCACTGCTTACTGCTCACTGCTTACTGCTCACTACTTAGATCCTAATCCTTCCAAACAGCTCCTAGTCCGAGTTCCCACAGTCGTTTATTCAGCGATGGAATATCCCTCTCGAGAATTTCACTGCCCCTCGCTTTCAATGCAGACCATTCCGTGTTTAGTTGCTTTAGCCGATCCAGCGACGGCTGATTCACACGCGGGATATCACTTTCTGTCTGGTTGATCAGAAACAGATAATTCGCTGTAAACTTATTCGGAAAGTTCTCAACATCGTCGTAGGCCTTTGATTTACGTTGCACCATGTCCTCGTCCCAGGCCTTCATTTTCTTTAACAGTGCATCACCCTCTTTCTTGACCGCGCTGAATTTATCACCGGCAGGTAACGAACTAAGAAGCGATTCTAACTGCTTCTGTTTTTCGTATAGGCTGTTTACCAGGCGATGCATCGAGGTCAATTCGGTTTCCATACCCAACATGGTCTGATGATATTCCATGTAGACGGAGGCGTTTGTAGGGTAGAGAGGATTGGCAAGTATCTCAGTCTCGCTGGAGACGGTCTGTTCACCCATTTTTACGGTGATACTGTATTTCCCCGGCGGTGCTTTGTGTCCAGCGTAACTGCCTTCAATCCGAACTACGGGCGCGCCCGGCATGGTTGAATAGCGTATATCCCATACAAATCTGTTCAGCCCTTTAGCTTTGGGCAAAAGCGGTTCTGGCTTTGGAGCGCCATCGTATTTCGAGTACTTTTCATCAGCCTTTGAAGAAAAACTGCGAACAACATTTCCCGCCGCGTCTTTGATCTCCATGCTGATTTCGTCGGTTTTTTTCAACTCGGGCAGTTGATAGTAAACCACTACTCCGGTTGCGGGATTTACGCCTCTCAACTTGTTAGCTCCAGTAAACTCCTCCTCCGGCGGCTCCGCCGGCTGATCCATTTCGCTGGCCCCATTTACGAGGTAAGCATTCTCGGGTCGATAGATGGCGAAGGAAGCCGTGTCCTTTTTGTACTGGCGAATGAGACTCAAATCATCCAATATCCAAAAGGATCTTCCCGACGTGGCTGCGATCAGGTTTCCCTTGTGTATCCGAAGATCTGTTATGGGAGTAACGGGCAAGTTCAATTGAAAAGGTGACCAATCCCTTCCACCATTCCATGACAAAAACAGACCGAGCTCAGTACCCGCAAATAAAAGGTCCTTTCGCACCTCATCCTCGCGCACTACGCGGGTAAATGCATTGGCAGTTATGCCCTTGTCAATCTTGGACCAGGTGTTTCCATAGTCTGTGGTTTTAAACAGACCCGGCGTGTGGTCGTTGAACTTGTATCGGGTGGTGGCGATATAAGCAGTGGCTTTGTCGTGCGGAGATACTTCAATGGCATTGATCAAACACTCTGCCAACCCGCGTGGGGTTACGTTCTTCCAGTTGGCGCCACCGTCTCGAGTCAAATAGACAAGCCCGTCGTCACTGCCTGTCCAGATCACACCTTTTTCGTGAGGTGACTCCATAACGTAACTCAGCGTGCCATAATTTTCTGCGCCGACTGCTTCGTTTGTATATGGCCCACCGCCCCTCCCCTGCTTTTCTTTTTGATTGCGGGTGAGGTCAGGCGAGACTTCTCTCCACGATCTACCCATATCACTTGTCTTCAGCAGGTATTGAGATCCATGGTAGTAAGTATTGGGTTCGTGTTTGCTCGAGATGATCGGAGCATTCCAGTTAAATCGATACTTAATATCTTTCGCGTCCATACCAAGATATTGAATGGGCGCTGCCATAACATTCGTGCCGCCCTTTGCGTTTACATCGAGTACCTCGATCGTTCCCTGGTAACTGCCGCCCAATACGTATTTGGGATCATCGGGATTAAATGCGAGAAAAGCACTTTCACCACCGGCAGAAGCCGTCCAGCTTGCGGGCGTAATCCCGGCGCTTCCCAACTCACGACTGGCAATGGAAACAGACGTGTTGTCCTGTTGACCTCCATAGATGCGATACGGAAATTGATTGTCGACGTTGATGCGATAAAACTGCGCAGTCGGCATGTTACTCTGCGTGCTCCAGCTCTTTCCTTTGTTGAAAGTTATGGCAGAACCGCCATCGTTGGAGATGATGAAGTTGTTGGGGTTGTCGGGGTTGATCCACAGGTCATGAAAATCGCCGTGGGTGCCGGACAGGGTCTCCCATGTTTTACCACCATCCGTCGAACGCATTGCAGAGGCGCTCAAAACATAAATAGTGTTTTCATTTTTTGGATCAATGAACAGTTCAATGTAATACCAGGCCCTCTGTATCAACCTGTGGTCATTAGTAATGCGACTCCATTTCTTACCGGCATTTTCGGACACAAATAATCCACCGGCTTCTTTGTCAGAATCACTTTCGATCAGTGCATAAACTTTTTCCGGATTCGAACGGCTTACGGCGATCGACATCTTGCCCATTTCTTCCGGCAATCCCTCTTTCAATTTTTCCCACGTATCGCCCTCATCGGTGGATTTATACAAACCGCTGCCCGGACCGCCACTGATTACCTTCCAGGGAAGCCGGCCGTGTTCCCACATTGCTGCATAGAGTATGCGCGGGTTATTCATGTCCATCGATAATTCTGCGGCGCCCGTCTTATCGTCGACAGATAGAACGCTCTTCCACGTCGCTCCACCGTCGATGGATTTATAGACCCCTCTTTGTGGCGAGTGGCTGTATAAGGCGCCCTGTGCCGCTACCAGAACGATGTTTGGGTTCTTCGGATCGATGACGATGCGGGAGATATGCTGCGTTGATTCCAACCCACTCTTCTTCCATGTCTTACCTGCATCGGTGGATTTGTAAACCCCGTCCCCATGATGGGTCATCACTCCACGCACTGCATGTTCTCCCATTCCCACATAAACAACATTCGGGTCGCTTTCGGCGACAGCTATGGCGCCGACGGAACCGGTCTTGAAATAACCATCGGAGATATTCCGCCAGGTGATTCCCGTGTCATCTGTTTTCCAGAGCCCGCCACCCGTCGTCCCCATGTAATAAGTCCGTGGGTCGCCCACTACTCCGGTGCCGGCAACTGAACGTCCGCCACGAAATGGGCCAATGGATCGCCACTTAACGGTTTTGAAAATGCTGTTGTAATCATCCGCAAGCTTGTTTTGTGAAACTTGCGCGGACAGCTGTCCCACCAGGAAGCAGGAAACAAATATTGATAGTAGGTGTTTTGACATTCGGGAATCCTTACAGACAAAATTTGCCGCTGATGATACACGACTACACCGTTTTATGATTCTGATCACCCCTCGCTTCGTCGCGTAGCGGCGGTCCGATCTTCGTCGCGAAGCGGCGGTTCGAATATTCGTCGCGTAGCGACGGTTCGACGTTAGCCGGCCTTTCCAGGCCGGGACAGCCCAAAACACACGACCTGGTTGCATAGCGACGGCCGAATGTTCAAGCGTTTCAACGCGACGCGTTACCGAAACGCATAATCTCTTGCCGGGCCTTGAAAGGCCGGGCTAACCTCATTCCGCCGCGACGCGCGAATGCACAAAACCACAATGCAGATTATTATGAGCAACCTCCGAGGATCATCATGGCCACTGAGGCCAAACCTGCTACGAACGTAAAGCAAGCGGTCCCCTTCTTTAACGTCACCGACATCGACGCTTCCCTTCGCTTCTATGTCGAGGGTCTTGGCTTCGTAATGACCAACCAGTGGACTCCGGAGGGACGCATCCGGTGGTGCTGGCTCGAACTCGGCGATGTCGCGGTGATGCTTCAAGAGTATTGGCGTGATGGACAACGAGGCGGAGCCCCAGACGGCCCACTGGGTCAAGGGGTCTCGATCTGCTTCATGTGCGCCGACGCCCTGACAATCTACAAAGATCTCATTTCTCGCGGGGTCGCTGCGCTGCGGCCTTATGTCGGCAATGGTCTATGGGTTACTTCGGTGACGGACCCGGATGGTTACCGCCTCGACTTTGAAAGCCCCACCGATGTGGCGGAAGACACAGTCTATTCCGGTTAGGGCCGAACCCACGAAGCGGCCGACAGCATAAAGCCTGGGGTGAAGCGCAGCGAGACGCAGGGAACCGTTATAAGAAATTATTCAAACCCGCGGAGCGGCCGACAGTTCAATCGTCAACGAATGATCTTTTCGGAATCGCGACCTCTATCGGCCGCTTCGCGGGCTCTAAAAGTTTTTTGTGTTGATCACTTCTTAAATAGTTTTGCGAACGCATCACGAGCATCCGTCGGAGGGCCTGACGAGGTTTGACGTTCGACTACAATTCGAGCCGCGAACAGTTCGCACTCGTTGCGCGCGTGTTTGTTCACTATCCCTGCGGGGATCGATTTATTACATTCGAAGCGCGCACCCGGATCGAAATGTGTGCACTGACGGCAACTGTGGAGGTCAGCGTTGCACTTTGGGCAAGAGCTGTCGAAGTTGATGTTCGGGGGAGCCTTTGCTCCGCACGCGGTGCACTTCGACGCCTCGCCAAATGCCATCATGTGTGGCGAGCGCGGGCCCTCACGATGCTCATTCTTTGATAGGGGCTTTGATTGTGGCTTGGATTGCGGCTTTGACCGCTGCGACTCGCGATCGCTTTCCATATAGCCGCGCTGACGGTATTTGCTCATCTTATTCCTACGTGATTCAACGAACGCGGCGAATCATACTTGAAGTCGAGAAAATGCGACAGGTGAACCAACTACCGCCGTCCGGCGAAACAGTTATCGTTCACTGTACGGGGACCCATTCCTACATAAACAACATTCGGATCACTTTCAGCGACAGCTATGGCGCCGACGGAACCGTTTTGAAATAGCCATCGGAGATATTCCGCCAGGTGATTCCCGTGTCATCTGTTTTTCCACAGCCCGCCACCCGTGGTCCCCATGTAATAGGTTTTGGGATCGCCCACCACTCCGCAGCCGGCAACTGAACGCCCGCCACGAAACGGGCCAATGGATCGCCACTTAACTGTTTTGAAAATGCTGTTGTACTCATCCGCGGCCTTGTTTTGTGAAACTTGCGCGGACAGCTGGCCCACCAGGAAGCAAGAAACAAATATTGATAGTAGGAGTTTTGACATTGGCCGAATCCTTACCAAACAAAAATTTGCGAGATGATACACGACTACAACGTTTGGTGGCGTGACATTTGATGCCGGACCGTTAGGCAGCGCTCTCGCACACTAACCTCGTCCGGCATCGGCCGAAGTGCGGATTCATAGCCTCGCATCAACAATCTCAGCTAAAATGCCTCGGACTTGATCTTGCTTCTGAAATTCCCATCGCCCATCTATGCCTTTCCTTGTTTCTCCAGGCACGAAATTCGGCCACTATGAAATTCTCTCGCAACTCGGCGCGGGTGGTATGGGCGAAGTTTATCTGGCGCAGGATATAACGCTCGATCGCAAGGTCGCACTTAAGATTCTTCCGGCTGACCTGGCTGCAAATGCGGACCGCATGCGTCGTTTTATTCAGGAAGCGAAAGCTGCCGCCGCGCTCAACCATCCAAACATCGCTCATGTTTACGAAATCGGAAAGGCCGAAGGTCTCCACTTCATTGCCATGGAGTTCATCGACGGTTCCACCCTGCGCGAAATAATCCACCGTGAACAAAAATCCTTGCCCAAACTGTTGAGATATTTGCAGCACACCGCAGAAGGTTTGGCAAAGGCCCACGCCGCCGGCATTGTCCATCGAGATCTGAAACCCGACAACATCATGATCACGAAGGATGATCACGCGAAAATCCTCGATTTCGGTTTGGCGAAACTTATCGGCCAGCCATTGCCCGAGATGCTACCCGATAGCGGCCCGAGTGAAGTTGTGACCGCGGTCATGCCTCAGCACTCCATTCCAGGGACGGTCATGGGCACAGTCGGCTACATGTCCCCTGAACAAGCACAAGCAAAAACAGCTGAGATTGACAGTCGCTCGGATACATTCTCTTTTGGTTGCATCCTGTTTGAGGCGGCTACTGGCCACCGGCCCTTTGAAGCCGACTCAGTAATCAAATCTCTGCACAAGCTGGTATACGAACCCGCTCCGCCCCTCAGTGTGTTCAATCCTTACGCCCCTGCGGAACTGCAGCGAATAATTCGCCGCTGTTTGGAAAAGGATCCGGAAGAGCGTTACCAGACAATTAGAGATGTCGCCATTGAGTTAAAACATTTGCGCCGCGAAATGGATGAAGACGGCGACGCTCCACCAGCGCGCGCTGAAACCGCAAGCCAGTCGAGTCCGCCAACCGGCTCTGGCGGCTCCGGACAGTTAACAGCTGGACTGGGCACACATAAGGGGCTCACCGTGGTGCTACTGGGTTTGCTCGTAATTGCCGCTGGCGCGCTCTTGTTTGTGTGGTGGAAGCAAGCTGCAACGAAGGTGGTCGTGCGGCATTTTCAAAACATGAGAATCACCCGCGTTACAAACGAAGGTAACGTGGAAACGGCGGCTGTTTCACCCGATGGCAAATACGTTGCCTATTCGCTCGAAGAGAGCGGGAAGCGCAGTGTTTGGACCAAACACCTGGGCACAGGGAGTCGCGTGCAGATAGTGCCCCCCACCGAAGCCTACACGATGAAGGCCAGCACATTCTCGTCCGACGGTTACGTTTATTACACCGTGAACGACGAAGCCAATCCGCAAGGCGCGCTCTACCAGGTTCCGGTGTTGGGAGGGACTCCTAAGAAACTTATCTCCAAAGTCACGCAGCCGATCTCCATTTCACCCGATGGGAAACAGATTGCCTTTGGTCGTTATCATTTGAACGGAACCGAGGACGAGCTGTTTGTCGCAAACATCGACGGGTCGAATGAGCGCCGGATCATTGCGGTCGCCGAACCAGACTGGCTTGGTGGCTCAAACCCGGAGTGGTCGCCCGACGGGAAATCACTTGTGGTCGCGTATGGCAGTGAGAATAAAAATGAACTCACCGGACTGAATTTAGGAATGACTCCCGTCGTAATCTCCGTGACTGACGGGGCGTTTAGGCCCGTGGCTCCCTCTCGTTGGGTGTACGTGGGTCGAGTGTCATGGTTCAACGATGGCACTGGGCTGGTGTTCACTGCCCAGGAGCAGCAGCTGGGCGCTGTTCAACTGTGGCAGATTTCGTATCCGCAGGGTGAGGCCAGGCGGATCACCAACGACTTAAACTCCTATGGTTTATACAGCCTCACGCTAACGGCAGATGATTCCAATGTCATCGCAGTGCAGAGTGACCTGGTTTCCAATGTTTGGCTAGCGACGGTTGGACAGCCGGGCAGTGAAAAACAATTGACTGAGCGCAACAACGTATTGGAGGGAAGTCGGGGTATCGCCTGGACCGGCGATGGGAGAATTGCTTTCGATTCGAACATCAACGGCAAAGCCAGCATTTGGACGGTCGGTGTTGCCGGCGGCGAGGAGAAGCCCCTAATCAACAAAGGCACGGACGACGCCGCGCCGGAGATTTCGACCGCTGATGGTCAGATTGTTTTTGGATCCATCCGCGACGGTGGCAATCAGGTTTGGCGCATGGACGCTGACGGATCCAACGAGAAAAGACTTACCTATGAAGCCGGGGGCGTGCCCGGTTTTTCAGTTTCGCGCGATGGACGCTGGATGGTCTATAACCCGTTTACCGGCGGCATATTTAAGGTGTCGACGGAGGGCGGCAGTCCTATAAAGTTGGTAACGAAAGGAAGTCTTTGCTATCCGCAGTTATCACCCGATGGGAAGACCGTTGCTTACTTCTTTAAGGATGAACATTCGCTGCGTCCGCAGATCGGAATCATTAAGTTCGACGATGGCACCCTGGTTAAGACGATCGACTTACCGTTAACAGCCTTTCCGGGCACGTATGACATTCTTTTCTATCGCGGCTGGCACTGGTCACCTGATGGGCGCGCGGTGGTCTACATCAACACGCTCGGAGGTGTCTCAAACCTTTGGAGCCAACCACTCGACGGCGGCTCTCCCGGACAGATCACGAATTTCAAATCCGACCGGATCCTGACCTTTGCCTACTCATCCGACGGTCGCCAACTCGCCCTCGCACGCGGCAGCCACACGAGCGATGCCGTGCTAATCACCGAAGCGAAGTGACTCGAGATGATCTCATCGACCGAGGACTCGACCTCGAAAGTCGGGAACGCGTGGAACTCCGCAGGCGGTAGGTATCGGGCGGTAATTCCAAGGCCGGGAACGTCCGCTGCATATTTCGCCAGGAACCAATCCTGCTCCCAACTATCATCCCCGAAGCGCACTTGGGCAGTCGCGTCGGTTATGACCTTAGCGAACGCATTCCAAACGTATTGGATGTTGAAGGCTACCTGCTGAAAGAAATCCCGCGAGGAACGTGAGCGATGCGACAGAGGCGTTGAGGTCGTCCATTGGTTACAGCGGAGTCATTTGTTGAGAGCATTCCTCAATGCTTCCGGACTCTCCCATCCGGTCCAGGCATACGTCCTAGCGGATCCGAGCGTTGATGTGAACTGTTCTAGGCTTTTCGTGAGCGAAGCTCTCTCTGACGGACATGCCTTACTGGTGTCATCGTCAATCGGGTGAGACTCGTGCCATGCTGCCGCACAGTCTAGATAGTCACTTATCGACTTTTTTAGGCCATGCCAAGCGGTGACGACGTCCTTTTGGTCAGGGTGGTAATAGTCTATAAGAAATCCTAAGGAATCTCTTTCGTTCCGCCACTCGCTATTACTCAGGTCAAACTTATCTACAATGGTTTTTCGAGCGCCCAATATTGCTTCTCGAGTCTTATCATCCAGTCCAGGTCTGACGGTAGACTTGCCCTTTGATAGCTCAATTAAGTCCTCCGATGAGGAAACAGAGCTTCCGATTCGTTGATACAGATGTTCGACTACGACTGCCCTTTTTTCGACGAAGTCTTTATATGCGACCATCGCCTGGTCCCCTCGGGCTTTTAACCACGACTGTTGAAACTCACGCTCCTTAGCACCCCACTGGAAAATTCCCGAGATCAAAGCTCCAAAGATACCCCCAATCACCACCGTTATTAGCGCCGTTCCACCTTGCGACTCCACTAGACGTTGCCACCAGGGTTTCAGCCCACTACTTTGTGCCGGACGGTTTCGCTCCTGAAGAACACGAGCTATGAAAGCTTCATGGCGAAGCAGTAGCTCTTCTTCCTTCGAAAATTTTGCCAATTCTTCTGAAGACATACTAGAGCCTCTGGCGACGTGGTCGCTTTTGTCGTTTGGCTGGCCGAGTCAGTTGAAAGTTAGCTTCGCCCATATCGCCCGGCCTCGGAAGGGCAACCGTAGCGGTGCCGCGCGAAAACGAGGGCAGTGTTGCAGTCACCCGATACGTGCCGATCGCCATCGGTCTTAGAACATACCTACCATTGGGCTCGGTAACTCCCTCTGCTGAGAAGTGGTCACTGATTGCCGTTATACGGACACCGGAGAGGAATTGTCCATCGATATCCTTGACGACCCCAGTGATTATCGCTGTTTCAGGTATGCTCTTGACGCTTATTGATGCTGATGCTATCCGTGAACAGGAAGAATCCAATCCACCAACTTCCAGCGTCGCGGTCACCGATTGGCCGCCGATGCCTGTTATATCGACGGTTATCGACGATGTTCCCTGACCTGCCGTAATAGTTCCTGCTGAGACCGACCAATTGTAGGTAATCGTTGAAGTATTTGAAATCGAGGCACTGAACGTGAGTGGCTGACCCTCTCCGACATCGGAAGGCGTTACGCTGAACGTGGGACAAGGCGGTCGGCATCCCGAGCACTCCATAACACTTATCGTGGTCGCACTCTTTACCGTGAAGCCATTCAAGTCATTGACTTGCACAATTGCCGTATAGGTCCCTGCATTGACGGTGGACAGATCCCAAGTCACCCCTCGACCATCTCCGATTAGCCTGCCTGCAGTCACGGACCACGTATATAGGAACGTGTCGTTATCGGGGTCGTTCGCATTAACGGTCAAGTCCACCATTTTCGATAAGCTAGGTGAACAACTATCGCTATCTGTCCCTATCTGACATGGCAGCGTAATAGTCGATACGGATTGCGAAACCGAGACACTTGGTGCGGAATTCGGAGGGGGCCCTAAATTTCTCGTTACGATTGTGGCTCTGTTCGGACAGCTCGTCGGGAAGTTTTTAAGGACAACCGAGACGGTAATCATTTGAGCGATTGGTTG
Source organism: Pyrinomonadaceae bacterium (assembly GCA_035526805.1). Lineage (GTDB taxonomy): Bacteria > Acidobacteriota > Blastocatellia > Pyrinomonadales > Pyrinomonadaceae > PSRF01. Next base: position 14,649 of record DATLBQ010000142.1, on the reverse strand, counting down.
GACGGTTAGCTTAGCAGTGCCTTGTCCAGCAATGACTGCGGCTCCGTCGATAGACCATTCGAACTGTGGAGTCTGCTCCCCGCGCATGTTCTTGATTGCAGCCTCGTAATGAATTAGCCTCGCCTTGGTTTTTCGCGGTCCTTTGATCTGCACTATTGGGCATTGTGGAACTCGATTCTTTTTCGAACCTCGAAGGTTCGACGCCGCATTGATCGAAGCCAGTAGGAGGATGCACATACAAGAAAAGGCTAATACAATCAAGTGCTTTTGCATGGGGGTTATCTCAACGGTTGTTTTACGCAGGGACATTACGACCTGATCCAAGCTCGATGTGAGTCCACGAACCTTGCGGAAACTGCTTAGTGAATTGCAAGGACGTGGGCGGTGAGAGACTAGGTTCGAAAGCGCAAGGCGAAGCTATGCGAAGGTCTAATAAAAGTCAATAGGTTTTAGGCATCGTCGTTTAAGAGATAAGGAAGTCTGCCCTCCCATTTTTGGAAAGCGATCAATGCCGACCACGTCGCTGGATCAAAAGTCCGTCGACCGCGCCGGTCCAGCCAATGTCGGAGAGCCGGCGTTCGGCCCCTCTCGTTTGCGTTCTAGTCAGAGAGGTATGTAGTAGGCGCGTTTCGATTCTGCCTACTGCCTCCTGCTTACTGCCTACTGTTTTGTGCTGTGCGGGCGATTGCCGATGTTGAAATCAGAACTAAAGAGATGGTGAGAATCTCATTTTGAGCTTCGGGTCTTTCCTGTGGCACGCGCGTCTCGCCGAATATACTCTAGTACCTGACATCGCCCACGCCCACCTGCTTCAAAACCGATGTGCATGTCAGAGTTCGGTTTTGCAGCGGGGGTGATCGGCGGTCGCTATGATCAGATTTCACCAAGGAGTGGTGGCTAAACGCAGCACAGTGATCGCAACCCTTAAAGACTCCAAGCCCCTTTAGTGGGTGAGAGATCTATCGAATGTTGGAGGTTTTGGAAGCCTTTGGTCTTACCCGCTTCCGCTTCATCGGTTTGGTTGGTGCAACCTCATTGAGCAAAACGCTCTTCAGTAGTCTCCGGCCCGCATGTTCGAAGTGTACTAGGATCTTCTGATTCCGAACCTGGAGCACTGCACCAAGCCCCCATTCTGGCTTATTAGGGTGTCGAACGTTCTGGCCAACAGTCAGTGACATGGTCGTCAGTTATTCTCTAGTAGGTTTGCTCGTCGACGTTCCATAAAGATCCAATGTCTGAGCGAACCCGACTAATGCGTACTAATCCAAAGGCAAATCCTCGGGCTCAGGCACGATCACGCTGAATTTGCGGGTTGAGCTTCGGGGACGGCAGTCCTCATCCAATGGCTTGATGTTTATTTTCAAAGGCATTTGACTGGCTACGCCACTAAAGATGCACGTGCCAGTCGGAAGGGTGGGTATTGACTCCTCCGTAAGGCGGTCGATGTACGAGACCGCGCTTGCTATTGTGTCAAGGTCGCGTTGATTAATGAGTCGGTGAATGAAATAGTTGTGAGCTTGGGATGTGAGCGTAGGCGAGATGTCGTTAGGCCTTTGACTCGAAATGGTAACGAATGCGCCAAACTTGCGTCCTTCCTTAACTATTTCCTCGAAGGTTTCAAGTCTGTAATCCTTCCAACTATCAGTTTCGCGAAACGATTGAGTCGAGAGGATATTGTGAGCTTCATCAACTATTATGTTAAGCGTCTTGTTTGGGCCAGCTTTCTTATGGTCGGCATACAGTTTCTTAGCAAGAAGTAATGGTATCGTCTTTTTCATGTCGAGGTTAACGTCATCTAAGTTCACGACGACAAAATTTGTCGCCCAGAATTCCGCATCATCTTGAAGGTTAAAAAGTTTATCGATATCTCCGCGTTTGCTTTTTAGCCTATTTATGACATGAACAACGTGCTCGTTTTGCGCTCTGTTAGATAAAACATCAGATATGAGCTGCAGATAAAGGAAACAGATAAGGTTAGATAGCGGCGTATTAGCAATTTCGAAGTTATTAATGTGCTGATACAGAATCGTATCATCAATGCGATCCGGCTGCTGAGCGAGAAACACACCAGGCTGTCCTCTTAGCTTGAACTCCGAACTGGTGTTATGCCAATCGAGATCAGCGGAAATATCGACAGGATTACCGTTGTTATCTTCTGTTTGCGGAAGGATCTCCCGGAAATAATCGAGGAGAAGGAAAGCTCTAACCTTATCACTCATCCGTAAAGTGTCCTTCACCCTGTTGTGCAGGATATTTTTTAGATAAGTGTCAGGGTCATCCGCCTGTCTGACATGATTTAGGAATTTTAGGGCTCTACCAAGGAAAGGCTTTTGAGTTTTCTCGGTAGCTTGCGAAAGTACCGAAAGGATTTCAACATCGAGCAACCCGTCTTCGCTGAGAGGCAGCTTATCTGCATCTTCGGACCTTGTCGACAGGGCGTACACGGTCTTGTCTGTACTTATGCATGAATTCGACGTGTACTCTCCATTGAAATCAAACAAGACGAAACGTGAATTCTCTGTGAACGCATGCAAGTTGCGCTCTCTAAGAGTCTTGAACAGTTCTTGATAAAGGTATGCGAGTGTATTTGATTTCCCACTACCTGTGTTGCCGAATATGGCAATATGGCTGTTGAATAAACCATCGATCGGCAACTGAATGTCGAAACCTTCACCATAGCTTGTGGCTATGTTGATGTATGGCGAATCATCATGCACAAGGTTGTGAATAACGTGTATCTTTTCTTGACTCACGATATATGCTTCATTGCCAATTAAAGGCAATTCTTTCGCGCCCCCCGTGAAGGAACCAGTCTCATCGATATAGCCCGCGAGTGAAACCGTTAATATGCGCTTGTTGCGATTGATGAAGTCTCGATTGGTTTCGGGTGCACGATAGAATTCCTCTTCAATCTTTTCGCCTTCCACTCGACCTATTATGCTTAGAAATCCTTTTCGGATTTCGACGTAACTATTAACGGAAGTGTTTCTGAGGATGTCCCCGTCTAGGAACATGTCGGATAGGTTTTTGTTCTTATCAACTAGAATATAGATGCGACGGCCATCAACGCCCGAGACCTCCCCAACGCGAAGAATTGCATCACGGGTGAGAGTCGCAACGCTCATCGATACTGCTCCATTTTTGGAAGGGCGTCCCGTAGCACACCATTAAAGCGCTGAAAATCAATTTCCTCGCCTGCAGGAGGTGCGACGATATCCACATTATTATGCGAGGCAAATTTATCCGCGAAAGCGGCGCGATCATCATCAGTGAATGCAAACGCCACAAGCTTAAGGGTGGGATTCTTAAGTGCCTTTTTCGTAATATCAAGAATGTGTGAATCACCAAAGGAGAATCCAAAAGTTAGTAGCAGTGTGTTCGCCTTATCTAGTTCGTTCGCGTAGATTCTTAAGAGTTCGTAGTAAGTCCGTTCCATTAGCGTTGTCCGAAACTTCGTTGTCTCTGGCAGGACCACGGCGTAATTTTCAACGAAGTCTTTTATGTCGGCTGGGGAGCTTCCGGCAGGTAAGAGATCTCGCGTCCTTATTCGGGAGAGTATTCCATCGCCCTCTTTCGTCCATGACACGGACCCGTGCAGCTTCACAAAATTAATACCGGGAATCTCAACCTTATAGTCATAGACGTTCCCGGTATTGTACGTTTGCGTGAAGAACATTCGGGAAGAATATTCAACTCGGCTATCAAGTCTCGGCACTCGAATGAAACCATCGTTTAGATTTAAGGTGGCAAAAGAGGAGGAAGCTTGTTCGACAAAAAGGTCGTAATTTGTTGTAAAGATTGTCGCCTGCTTCGGTAGAAGGTCTGTTCTTCGTTCCCTTAACATGATCTCAATGACGCCCAGACAATTGCGATAGTATTCAAGCGTTGAATTATTTGAGGCATCATCTACATTTTCGATCAGTTTGTTTGTCGGCTCTTGAATACTGGCGAGGAAATCGTACATTTTCGATCTGGCTTCGTCTTCTTCACCCGCCTCGAAAAGTTCAGCAATTTGCTGCTCCAGATTGCCTACGATCGGGATGGCAGGACAAGAGGCACCTGAACCGATGAGGAAATTGACGCGCGCTGATTGAAATGACCGCGCCAAGATGGAAGGTATGTCGTTGTCGGGTGAGTCGAGTTCTCGCGTGCGTGCCATTCTAGTTAATGCTTGCGATTAAGGCTTCTAAGCTGGTAGGGAAGAATGCAACTAGCCCAAGCCTCTGGACAAGTTTTATGAGTTAAGCGCGACCGCGACCATATGCTATCCGTCCGCCACAGTCAATAGGTTCCGGATCGCGTAAGTATGTTCGTACCCATGAACTAGAACACCTAACTCGTCGGCTCGCGGAGAGCAGAATCACTCTTTTTTGTGGAAAGCCGTTATCCATCCACAGCATTTGCGGATGTTGGCGAGATAATAGCAACGGTGTCGCAGCGCATGATCCTCAATGACGAACTGTGCGGCGACCGGCGCGGCCGAAGTGAGAACGGAGCCTTGCCGTCCGCTCCGAGGACCACATGTTGCAGAACGCGCGGACCAGTGCACGGGCGCGATCGGGATCGATTGGGTTCGACCAGAGTCCGTCTTGCTTTATTGAAGAGCCGACGATGAAAACGTCTGCCTCCGAATAATCGGGAAGGTTTTCGCTCGTGATTCCAGAGCCAGCGATGGTCGGCACGCTGACGGCGCGACTAACGGAATTTTCTTCGTCGGGTCCCGCAGGCTGGCCGGTGGCGACGCCGATGACGATCATCATCGACCAGCACACCGTCGACAGAGAAAACTCTGCAGCCTTCGCTGTTTCAGGAATGGCGAGACTGGAATTTGCAAACATCTTCGGCGTATTGTCACCTTGTTCATGTCGGGTCTGGCCTTCAAAGCATTGTTGTCGGTTCTACTGCTCGCAGTTGTGATGGGCTTGATAATCTTCACCACGGCGGGACATTGGACAATTGGGGATTACTGGCAGGCGTGGGTGTATTTGATAGTCTTCACTGTTATTTCGCTCTTTACGACAATCTATCTCATCAGAAACGATCCGGAACTCCTGAAGCGACGCATGCGCGGCGGACCGACGGCGGAAAAACGCGCCAGCCAACGCGTGATCATGTTCTTCACGTCCCTGGCCTTTATCAGTTTGCTGGTAGTTCCGGCACTTGATCACCGGTTAGGTTGGTCGACAGTCCCGTTCTATGTAGTTATTGCAGGGGACACTCTGGTCGCGATCGGGTTCTACTTTATTTTTCTCGTCTACAGAGAAAACACGTATACATCGGCGACCATTGAGGTGGCGGCGAATCAGAAGGTGATCGAGAGTGGTCCGTATTCATTGGTACGTCACCCGATGTACGCAAGCGCGACGGGTTTTGCGATTCGGTGGACTGCGATGCAACCCTTTCAGGGTTGCGTCTTTCATAAAAGGACATCGTGCCCCAGGGTTGCCAAAGCGCAACCCTGGGCTGAAATTGGCGAACGCTTTCAGCGTTAGGGTTACAGGACCTCACTCCAAAGCTGCAACTATCAGAAGGTTTCGGCACTGAGTTACAATCAGCGCAGAGTCATCCCCGAATTCTGCGATCAATCGTCACCGCAAAGTCGTCTTCGATCGGGACAAAACTACCATGAACAATCTATCGTCACTTATGCTGATGCTTTTACTTGCACAATTATCGTCTGCCCAGGAGTGGAACCAGTGGCGTGGGCCGGCGCGCGACGGCTCGGTCGCTGCCGGGAATGCACCACGAACGTGGCCGGAGCAGTTGCGTCAAACCTGGCGGGTGGAAGTTGGTGAGGGTTACTCATCCCCGGTTGTTTCCGGAGGACGCATCTTCGTTAGTAGCCGGCGTGACCCGGATGAGCTGGTGACCGCACTCAACCTGGCCGACGGAAAGGTACTCTGGACGCAAAAATATCCAGCCGCCTTTCAGAAGAATCAATATGCGGTGGCGATGGCGAAAGGACCTAACGCTACGCCACTTGTCAACGGAAAGCGTCTCTTCACTTTGGGAGTAACCGGCGTCCTGGTTGCCTGGGACATCGCGACCGGTCGTGAATTGTGGAAGCGAGATTTCTCAAAGAGCATCGATACTTCAAAACTGTTTTGCGGAACGGCAGCGTCGCCCCTCATGGTTGACGGTCGTCTCGTTATGCAAGTGGGCAGCGACATTCATGGCGGGCAAATTGTCGGACTTGATCCGGCCACCGGTTCTTCCGTTTGGGAATGGCGGGGCGCGGGACCCGGTTATGCTTCACCGGTTGTGATCACAGTGGAGGGTCAACCGCAAATCGTCACCCTCACTCAAGAATCAATCATTGGCTTGGATGGTAAGTCGGGCAAGGAGCTTTGGTCAGCGCCGTTTCCCGACGAATGGCACGAGAACATAATGACGCCGCTCTGGACCGGCGCAAGTCTGATCGTGTCGGGAACGCGCCAGGGGACACACGCCTATAGTTTGAAGCGAACTGCGGGCCAGTGGCAGGCGACGGAGCGCTGGAAGAATCCGGAAGTTGCAATGTACATGAGCTCGCCGGTTTACGCGGACGGATTGATTTATGCGCACTCATCAAAACGAAAAGGGCAGTTTGTGGCCATGGATGCCGAGACGGGGGCGTTAAAATGGGCGACTGAAGGACGCGAAGGAGAGCACGCGTCTTTGTTGTCGACGCCGGAGCACATAATTTTCCTGACGAATGGCGGGGAGCTTATTGTCGCGAAGAGACGTCAGCCGAATTTTGCGGTTGAGCGCCGGTACGAAGTTGCGAAGAGCGCAACCTGGGCGATGCCGGTGCTGTTGGGTGCGAACGTTCTGGTGCGAGACGCGTCGGGCGTGATGCTGTTGACCAGCGAGAAACCGTAATCGAACATATCCGTAGCCCGCGGAGCGGCCGATAGCATAAAGTCTCGCACCCCAGCCGAGATGCTCGGCCGGGGACCCCGCCCTGGGGTGAAGCGCAACGGAACCCAAGGAACCCGTCGTTAAGAATATCAAAGCCCGCGGAGCGGCCGACAGTTGATTGACGTTTAGTAACCGAACCGCTGTCGGCCGCTTCGCGGGCTCTACAAGTTTTTTGTGCTCGCGATCCTGGGGTTTCGCTGCGCTCCACCCCAGGCTTTATGCCGACGTCCGCTCCGCGGACTACTCGTTCAGTTGCTTTCGTTCGGTAGATCGCGGAACGCGTGAACTAAGGCACGGGCGCGATCAGGATCAATTGGGTTCGACCAGAGTCCATCCTGCTTTATTGAAGAGCCGACGATGAATGCGTCTGCGTCGGCATAGTGGCGGAGGTTTTCGCTCGTGATTCCAGAGCCGACTATGGTCGGTACTGAGACTGCGCGAGCAACGGAATTCACTTCGTCGGGTTCTGCAGGCTCGCCCGTGGCGACGCCGGTGACGATCACACCGTCGACCAGAAAAAACTCTGCGGCGTTGGCTGTTTCCGCGATGTCGATGTCTGCAGTGATCGCGTGGGCCGAGTGTTTTTTCTTCACGTCAGCAAAAACCCGGATATGGTCTGCGCCAATCGCACGTCGATATCGCAACAGAGCGCCGGCGCTTGCTTCCATCAGTCCTTCATCAGCGACGTGTGCGAACACGAAGCCCTCAACCCGCACAAAGCTCGCGCCGCAGGCGAGCGCAACCGCGAGAGAGCTCGAATTGGCGCCGGCGAGTACCTGGACGCCAAGCGGCAGCGCCACGGCACGTCGTACTTCCGCGCCGATGACGGCCATCGCGGCGGTGATCTCAGGACCGACGGCGGATTTCTGGTACGGGCGATCATGTGTGTTCTCAATCATCACGCCGTGAAATCCCGCTTCCTCGTACTGGCGAGCCTCCTGGACGGCGATTGACGTGATAGCCGGTATGTCGAGTTTGTTTTGGGGAGTGCCGGGCAAAGCGTGAAGGTGAACGACGCCGATGAGCGCGCGTGGGACGCCGAAGAGCGAGTCGATAACGGCAAGCTTGTCCACAAAATTCTTTCTCCTTTTACGCCAGGGACGGAGCTATTTGTCGGCGTTTCAGTCGTTCACGTCACCATCGGGAAAGTAGTTCGACAAGCTTAGCATCCTTAACGCTGAAAGCGTTGGCAAGTTACAGCCCAGGGTTTGCTTTGAAACCCTGGGTTCAAAATGGCCTTAGAGATTCTTCGCAACTCTGAAGGAGTTGCGATGGCGGACAGTGGAACGCAACCCCTTCAGGGTTGCGTCTTCAATTTTGGAATGCGCTGTTCCCCAGGGTTGTCAAAGCCCAACCGTGGGCTGGAATTAGCGAACGCTTTCAGCGTTAGAGTTACGGCTTGAAATTTAGCGAACGCTTCCAGCGTTGGGTTATCAGCGACGCTTTTTCGCATTTGCTCTAGACGATGTGCGCGTCGCTTTGGCATTCCGCCTGATGTTCTTCGCGGCTCGCGCTTTGGTCCCAACTTTCGCAGACGTCTGCGACTTCTCGGCTTGGTCTGTTTGCTTCACGGGCGGCCCGACTTCGTCTAATGACGCGGTGATTAGGTTGTCGCTGGGGCGCTGTCCATCGATGAACGCAAAGACGTGGTAATTGGCGCCGCGTTCGCGGATGGCTTCAATGCGGCCCTCGTTCTTCATGCGCGCCAGTTCGTTCATCACGAAATTCTGTTCGGCATTACTCATGTAGCGAAAATTGATGTCGAACGCCAACCCGGTGGAATGCGGCGGCGTGTCAATCAGCACGGCATAGCGGTTAACTCGGCGTAAGGCGTGTTGATATTGTTCCGGTCGAATCAAAGAGCTTACCGGAAGCGGACGAGCAAAGTTATCGTGGTAACGCTTTGCTAATTCTTCAAGAATATTCAGAGCCTGCGGTCTTAGTGAGCTAAGCAAATAGACCTTCAACGCCTGGCGCTCAGATGAGTCGTCGAGATTGAAAGAGCGCCCGCCGAAATTCTTCGCCAGCGCTTGTAAAGAATCGTAATCACGCAACAGGTTCCCACTACTCTCCGCCGAACGAGATTGCCCGTAATATTGACTGACCAGCGCCTGGTCCCCCTCGTTCGATTTCAATTCCTGCTGTCGCGCTGTGATTTCACTTTCCAGTTCGTCTTGTTTTATTTCTGTGTGGTTTTTCAGAGCGGCGACCTGAGACTGAGTCTGAGCCTGCAAATCGGAAATTTCCTTTTGCAGTTTCGCGTGTTCAGATTCAAGCCGGGCGTAGGCATCGCGCAATCCGTCTTCATCGTTAAGTTGGAGGTTCTGATTGGCAACATATCTGGTGAACCCGTCACCATCCACCCTGGCCCCAACGCCAAAAAGGATATAGGTATCGGTGACGGCCGGGAGGGGAACCATTTCGCCGCGCTGAATCGTCGCCGCGAGATCCACAAAATCCTGCACCGGCTGGAGGTTAAATTTTTTGACCTCGGCGACCTGCGTCGCCAGGAACCAACGCCGCTCATCGTAGTGGCGAAGCTCTGCCGGGATTTCCATTGCTACGTTTCCCGTATCCCCGCGTTCCTCCTTTACCTTTTCCACGCTCCGCGCCCACAAGTCGGGATCTGATGCGCGTGGTGCGGCTGCGGTTGAAGATTCGACAGGGGATGGACGTTTCGGCGTGAAGCGAGCTAGAGCCCAAACTCCGGCAGCGAACGCTGCAGTCACAACGATGAGCAGTAAAAGATGCCGCGCTTTTAGGTTCGTCATAGAAATGAGACTCGGGCCCGCTTCATGGTTTCAAAGTGATTATGCAAATTTGAGGCTGAGTGTGCGACCCGTCAGCCTACCGTTAGCGGCGAGCGGCTTTTGGAGTGCGCTGACCTGTCAGCGCTTTAAGTCGACGGCGGCGTGGCGCCGTGCGCCGTGACACCTTCAATCCGGCTGCGAAGGTCGTCAGCTCAAACCTTGATCTGCGACAGGTCGCAGATGACCAAAGCGCTGACAGGTCAGCGCACTCCAAAATCGTTGCTCGCTTCCGCTTTCATCCTTCATTCTTCATAATTCATCCTTTAGAATCATCGCGCCCAATAGACTAAGCGCAACTTCTGGAGGACGTGCGATGAACAGTGGAAGCAGACTCTCCCCTCGGCGCTCGAAACGAGCCTTTCCCATGCGATTGGCACTCTGGCTCTTATTGGCTGCAGCTACTGCAATCCCCGGTGCGGCACAAAATCGGCCGCGCGGCCGCGATTTAGGGATTCCGTTCCCGGGGCAGACTGGTCCAATGAATGCAATCACGGACGTTGCCGGCGTTGCTGTCGGACACGTGACGCTCATCGAGGGCGAGGGCAAGCTTGTACCCGGCAAGGGGCCGATTCGTACAGGCGTTACGGCGATACTTCCGCGCCCGCGCGACAACTGGGATCCCGTGTTCGCGGCAACGTTCAACCAGAACGGTAATGGCGATATGACGGGTATCAACTGGATCAAGGAATCCGGTTTTCTCGAGGGACCGATTCTTTTGACGGGAACGCACAGCGTGGGAACTGTGCGAGACGCCGCGATTCAATGGCAACTAAAGAACGGTCGCGAGTTTATTTTTACCTACCCCATCGTCGCCGAGACGTTTGATTTTTTGAACGACGCGAACGGCGAGCACGTGAAGTCGGCCCACGCACTTGAGGCGCTCGATCGTGCCAAGCCCGGCCGCGTTGAAGAAGGCGGGGTGGGCGGCGGTACGGGGATGGGCTGCAACGGGTTCAAAGGCGGCATCGGCACCTCGTCGCGCGTGCTGACCGCCAAGCAAGGTGGGTACACCATCGGCGTGTTAGTGCAATGCAACTACGGTGGCGACCTGCGAATCCTCGGAGTCCCGATTCGTCCCGAGATCACCGATCTGCGAACCTGCACAGTACTTCCACAACCGTTGAGCAGACCCTGGACCAGGGGAATTCCACCGTGCTCGACAACCGGACGTGGCGCTCGAGATAGTAATCGGGACGGTAGCGTCGCTGATCACGAAGGTCGCGGATCGATCATCGTTATCGTTGCTACCGACGCGCCGCTGCTGCCGCACCAACTGGAGCGCATCGCGCGGCGTGTCATGCTTGGAATGGGACGGTTGGGTAGTTTCGCGGGAAATTCGTCCGGTGATCTGTTTCTCGCGTTTTCGACGGCAAACGCAGGGGCCGCGAAACCCGAGGGCACTCCGTCGTTAACCATGCTCCCCAACGACCGGATTGATCCGCTCTTTCAAGCGACGATCGAGGCGACCGAAGAAGCGGTCGTCAACGCGATGCTGGCGGCCCAAACTATGACCGGCGCGGACGGCATACGCGCCTTTGGTTTACCTGGCGATCGCGTCGTCGCGGCGTTGAAGAAGTACAACCGCATGAAATAACAGGAGTTGTGAGACGATGCCGGGGCGCGAATGAGAATCCCACGGGCTGTAAACCCTATCTACCTACAAGGAGAAACGAAATGGAGTCTAAAACAGCTATCGAGCAGTCGCCGCCGCCGCAGGCGGTGATCATGCAAATGGTGATGGGCGCATGGATCACGAAGGTCATCTCGGAAATGACCAGGCTGGGGGTTCCAGACCTGCTCAAGCAACACGATGCTATGCACGCCGCCGAGATGATCACCGCCGGCGGCATTCGTGCAACGCCGAATGCCCTGGAACGCCTTCTGCGCGCGTGCGCGAGTCTGGGCGTTTTCACAGAGGACGCGCAGGGTAAGTTTGGCCCGACGGAACTATCCGAGGTGCTGACGTCAGATTCGCCCGCATCTGTGAAGAAACTGGTGGAAGCTATCGGCGGGCCTTGGTACAGGGGCTGGGCGGAACTTCTAGACGCTGTCAAGACCGGAAAGCCTCAGGTCAAGAAAGTGTTCGGCATGGAATGGTGGGACTACCTCAATGCGAATCCCAGGGAATTGGAAGACTTCGGTGAAGCTATGAAGTCCAACAGTCTTAACTCACTGCGCGGCGTGTTGGAGAACTGTGACTTCAAGGGCGTTGAAAAGATAGCTGACATCGGTGGCGGCTTCGGCCACCTGGCGGTTGCCCTGCTGGAGAAGTACCACACCTTGCAAGCCATCGTGATGGACATTCCCGAACTCATTCCTGTCGCCCAACAGCGCTTTCCTGTGAAGGACCGTGCCATTGCCAATCGACTGGAATATGTCGCGGGGGACATGTTCGACTCCGTGCCCGCGGCCAACGTCTACGTCATGAAACATATCATCCATGACTGGGAGGACGAGAAGTGCATCCGGCTTCTCCAGAACTGCCACCAGAGCATGCAGGGAGACGGTCGGGTGATTTGTGTCGACTCAGTCCTGCCACCGATGGGCAACGTGGCCGGTACACCGGCCAAGCTTCTGGACATCAACATGCTGGTCTTTATTGGGGGCAGGGAAAGAACTGAAGATCAATGGAGCAACTTGTACCGTACCGCTGGATTCGAGATTCGGAGCATCACACCAATCCACGACAATTTCGGTACCAGCATTGTTGAAGGTGTCAAACAACGGACCTAGAAATTTGCTGGTTCTCTGATAAAGAGCGGCGTTCGATTGCTTCTTCCAGCACTTACCCTTATCAAAAACATACGAGAGAATCATGAGAACACTTCGTCCTGAACTAAAAACGATTCGCAGAGTTATTAGCCTTCATGTTCGTTGGCGCGTGGCTGGCCTGGTGAGCGCGCTGTTCCTGGTGTCGCCCATAGTTCGCGGCCAGGACACGGCGTGGCCACAGTTCCGCGGGCCAAACTCGAATCCTGTGGGCGCGCACGCACGGTTGGCCGAACGCTGGTCGAAGACTGAAAACGTGGAGTGGTCACAGGAGATCCCAGGACGTGGATGGTCGTCGCCGATCGTGACGGGCGGTAAGGTCTACGTGACCACTGTAACCACGGAAGGCAAATCGAAGCCACCACAGACCGGCACCGAATACTCGAACGAATACGTCGCGGAGCTAATGAAACAAGGAGTGCCGATGGAGCAGGTCCTGAAGCGGGTGACGGAGCGCGACATCGAGCTACCAAACGAGGTGACGGTGCATTACGTGCTCTATTGCCTGAATTTGAAGAGCGGTAAGGTTGAGTGGCAGAAGGAGTTTTACAAGGGACAACCGCCGGGTGGGCGTCATCGCAAAAACAGTTTCGTGTCAGAGACTCCGGTGACTGACGGGAAGTTCATTTACTTGTATGTGGCGAATCTGGGGGTATGGGCATTTGACTTGAAAGGCAACCAGGCCTGGACCACTCCGCTTGAAGCGAATCCGATCTACCTCGATTTGGGAACGGGGAGTTCGCCGGCGCTGGCTGGTAACCTGCTGGTCATCCTGAGCGACAACCAGAAACAGCAATACATCGCCGCGTTTGACAAGCAAACAGGCAAACAGGTCTGGCGCACGAATCGGGACCTTGGCGGCAAAGGAGAGCCAGTCCAGCGGTCAGGATGGGCCACACCATTTGTTTGGCGGCACGCGCTACGAACCGAAATCGTGGCAGTTGGACCAGATGAAGTGGTTAGTTACGATCTGCAAGGGAAAGAGTTGTGGCGCATGTCGGGAATGGCGGCGACGCCGGTTCCCACGCCTTTCGCTTATGAAGGTTTACTCTATATTAATGGCGGTCGAGGCCGGCCGTTGTTCGCCCTTCGTCCGGGCGCTGCCGGAAACATTTCTCTCAAAGAAGGTGAGATTTCAAACGGGCAGGTGGTTTGGTCGCAGCCGCGCGGAGGGACTTATCTGCCATCGTCTGTGGCTTATGACGGAGCCGTGTACACTCTGACCGAGACCGGAATCCTGAATCGCTTTGACGCAAAAACTGGAAAGCAAACTTACAAGACACGAATCGATCCCGCGGCAACGGCTTTCACGACATCGCCCTGGGCCTACAACGGCAAACTGTTCTGTCTGAGCGAAGAGGGCCAGACGTTTGTGATCACAACTGGCGAGCAGTTCCAGTTATTGCACGTGAACGAACTGGACGACATGGCGCAGGCGTCGCCCGCACTGGTGGGTGAGCGTTTGTTGATAAGGACGGAACACCGGCTGTATTCGATCCGTCGCGGAAGATCAGCGGGCAACGAGACGAAGAAAGGATGAAGGAGGAGAGATGAGGGATGAAACAAAACCCTTCATTTTCATCCTTCATAATTCATCCCTTAGAGAGGCGGAGGCGAGAATAGGTGACCCAACACATTGGCATTGTAGCTGGTAGCGCTGAGGGCGCTGCCCTGTGTTATCGCACCATTTGTTTGGAGGCGCCGGCTGTCATGGGTGAGCATAATCACCCTGAGATAACCATGAACTCGGTGCCCATGGCCAAGCTCATGGGTCCCTTTCTTGCGAACGACTGGGAGACGGTCGCCGGGATTCTCGCAGCATCAGCGCACAAGGTCGCGAAGGCCGGTGCCGACTTTGCCATCTGCCCTGATAACACCTATCACCAGGCCTTCAAATACCTGATCCCGCAGTCGCCCATCCCCTGGCTTCACATTGCCGGAGCAGTCGCCGCCGAAGCCCACAGTTCGGGTTACACGCGACTCGGCATTTTGGGAACGAAGTCTCTGACGGAAAGCGATGTCTACCCGGAGGCATTAGCTAAATTCAAAATAGAGCGTGAGATCCTTGACGAGGCAGATCGGGAAAAGATCAATGACATCATCTTCAAGGAGTTAGTCAACGGCATCTTTCCGGAAACATCCCGGCTCTACTTCAATGAAGTCACGGAGA
>DATLBQ010000141.1:0-2603 GCA_035526805.1 Pyrinomonadaceae bacterium | reverse complement strand
CTTGGTGGTGAGATTTCTGGCGGTTCAGGCGCTAACGAGCATCTCTGTCGCCCGTTTCACGGGCTCTCGATTTCATAATATGATGCCTACCCAGCACTAAAGTGCTGGGCTATTTTCAACCGTCCGCTTCGCGGACGCATTAACTCTTGATGGCGACTGGTTCAAAAACGAAATCTTTTAAGGTTGGTTCCACAACGTTTGGCGATGGGCGGCTGACTATTATCGCGGGGCCATGCGTGATCGAATCTGAAGCGCACGCGATGATGATGGCCCGCGAGTGTGCAGCGCGTGCCCGCAACGCCGGGCTGGACTTCGTCTTCAAGTCTTCGTTCGACAAGGCAAATCGGTCCTCGATCAAGAGTTTTCGCGGCGTCGGACTGGACGCGGGCCTTGAGATTTTGCAAAACGTGAAGGACGAACTGGGCCTGCCAGTCCTGACTGACATTCACGACGTTGCTCAGATCGATCAGGTCGCCGCCGTTGCTGATGTCTTGCAGATTCCGGCTTTTCTTTGTCGTCAGACCGATTTGATTCTGGCGGCGGCCAAATCGGGACGCGCGGTAAACGTAAAGAAGGGCCAGTTCCTGGCGCCGGAAGACGCGCGTAACATTGTCGAGAAGGCGCAGGCCGCCGGGTGCGAGCGGCTGATGTTGACTGAACGCGGTGTGAGCTTTGGCTATAACAATCTGGTTGTAGACATGCGCTCGTTTGCGATTATGAGCGAGTTCGGCGTGCCCATTGTTTTTGACGTGACTCATTCGCTGCAACTTCCGGGCGGTCTGGGACATGCAACCGGCGGATTGTCGCAATACATCGAACCCCTCGCGCGTGCGGGCGTGGCGTGCGGAGTCGACGCTGTGTTTATGGAAGTCCACGAAGCGCCCAAGCGGGCGCCGTCAGACGGGCCGAACATGCTGCCGTTACAGAGAATGGGGCATTTACTGGAAACGCTGCGGGATATTCATGCACTAGTCGGCGGAAGCGTGGAGAACTGAGTGGTTCTCTTTGCGTCTTGGCGCCTTTGCGTGAACAATTCTCTCGCCAAGATGCAAAGGCGCCAAGCAGAATAAGGCAGCAACACAAGTAGCTCGACTGAGACATTCATTCAAATCATTATGAAACCTCTTCTTGTTTTTCTATTAGTCTGTTCAGTCTGTGTATTCTCGCGACCGCTGACGATCTGTGCTCAGGAGGAAGCCAGAGCAGCCTGGCTCGTTACCCACTTTGATGTCACGGTCAGAGATCCGGGCGTGGAACGAGCACTGAATGCTCGAGCAATAGTTTCGTTGCGCAACGTGGGCAGGGGCGCCGGGTCGACTTTGAGCTTGCGCATTAACTCGAAAGCAGAAATCAAATCCGTAAGCATTGGCAACGCGACCGCCGCTTATCGTTCGACGCCCGAACCTCGCGGCGGAGCGCAACGGGTGACCATTACACTGCCGGCGGCGATCGCCTCCAACGAGAGTGTGAGCGCAACCGTTGAATACAGCCTGCCGGTTCCCGAAAACTCAGGACTAACCGCTATCTCGCCCCTCGGATCGCAATTCCTGCCGCTGTCGCTGTGGTACCCGTCGGCCAACACGCCGTTTGCCGTACGCGGAGCTGACTATGCTCCGTTCCGTTTGACTGTTACCGGCGCGACCGCGATCTCTTCAGGCAATGAAAAGAGCGCAAACGGCAATAGTATTTTCGAACAAGCGCTAAACGGACATCCCTTTTTTGTAACCGGAGCCTGGGACCGCGTCGACGGTGGCACGAACGCAAAGGGAATCAGTGCATTTCTGCTGAAAGGCGCCGGCGCCGATGAACGGAAACAAGCCGAAGCGCTGATTGCGCTCACCAGTGATGCGCGAAACTACTTTGCCGGTCTGTTTGGGTCGGCACCCGATACGCCTTTGCGTCTGGTGGCAGTCACCCGCGGAGCCGGTTTTGATGATGCCGGCACAGTGTTGCTTGGTGAAGGCGCGTTTCGCCGCCGGAAGATCGATAGCGCTACTGCGCTCGGGATCAGCGAAGCTGTCGCGCGTGTTTGGATTGGAGCCGAGGCGCCCGTCCGCGGCGAAGGACATGGAGTCTTACGCGAAGGTCTGGTGCGATTCTTAGCTACTTTGTTCATTGAAAAGCAGTTTGGCGTGGAAGCGGCAGAAGCCGAACGGGCTCGCCAGCGTCTCGCTTACGCTGCAATTGCAAAACGTGATGGGCCGCTGTCGCGCACTACTCCCCTCGATGCTACTTATTTCAGTTCGGTCGCCAACAAAGGAGCGATGGTGTGGCGCCTGGCCGATCACATCGTGGGCCGCGATGGTTTCCTCGCGACCGTGCGCGGACTGCTGGCGAACGCAAAGACCGATGTGGAGGGTTTCTCTCTGGCTCGGTCTCGAACGGTGTTTGCCGAGCGAGGTGAATCAAAATTCAAAGCCCTGCTTGATCAGGTATTCGATCAGCCGACGGACATGGATTTGATGGCTGGATTGCCGCACCTGGAAGGAGGTCAGTGGATAGCAGTTCTCCGTAATGTTGGATCAACGGAAGCGATTGTGAATGTTTCCGGAACGACCGACACCGGTCAACGAGTTAACGCCCAGGCCACTGTTCCCGCGCAC
>DATLBQ010000140.1:0-26752 GCA_035526805.1 Pyrinomonadaceae bacterium | reverse complement strand
GGTTTCTAACACTGGCTCCAATCCGTAATCCGACCACCGTCAGGGGAATTAATAGTAACACCAAAACATTCAGCACAATCTTCAATGCCGACGCCTTTCCCGTTTCTCGTCTCTCAGGTTTCGTAAACCACTGACCCCATGGCTGCGCTGTCACCCAGTGCCATGAATGTTCAGCTAAAAGTGGTATTGCCAGCAGGGCAAAGAATGGAACATTGCGGCTCGACCGCAACGTTGCCAGCGCCATTACCAGAAGCATCAACAATTCCCCTGGCCGAGCCCTCTTTCCTGATAACGTCAGTGCAGCAAACGTAACGAGGAATAGCAGAACCAACGCCTGAAACATCGGCTCATGGAAATTGGGAGACTTCCACTCTTGTATGTATTGCATCATCGCGCTGGAGGTAAGCGTTTCAAACGGATAGGAGTACATGCGTATGCCGCTCGGATTCAGGCAGACGGCCCCAATGCAACCAATTAACAAAAGACACAAAGTGCGTGTGCGCGGCCAGGTCTTCTTTATCGATGCATGGGGAAGCAACAAACCATCCGTCAACAGGCTCGCAATAGTTAGCACGATCAGGGCCAAACCCATTGCGTATCCCGCGTGCATGTTGACCCACAGAACTGTCAAAGGTATCAAACACCAGATCGCTCTAGTACGAACGTTGCGGCCATATTCGCCCAACACCAACACGAAGACGCTGGCAAACAGCATTGACAACATCTGTGGTCGTACGCCCCATGTAGGCATCGTGGCCGCCGCTCCAACTATTAACGCGAAACCGGCTATGTATGGATGTGGCGCAACCTCTTTGCAGCGGCGGTAGGCGACGATAAAAGTGGCAGTAATGATGGCTGCAAAAGCCGCAATTAGCCCTGCATAACCTAACCAACGAAAAATCGAATACATGAACAGTTCGGAAAGCCATTCATGTGTTACCCACTCGCTGCCAAACTTTGAGGTAGAGAATATGTCGGTCTTGGGAATGCTCCCGGTTTCAACTAGATATTCTCCCGTCTTCAGGTGCCAGTAGAAGTCGGGATCTTTAATTGGCTGTGACGCCGCAGCGAAGATCACTGACATAAACACGATCACCAGCAGCCGGCGACTCGATAAAATCATATTCAGAAGTGGATGGCCTTCCGCCGTTGCCTCGAGCGGTTTGGCTGAGCGGACAAATGGAGGAAAGTTTGTGCCTATTTGTTCTGACATCTTACAGTCCTTTTGCAATTGCCGGGTTCTTGTTATCGAGGGCCAAGTTCTTCGAGACCCCAGCACCTTCACCGTCGTCCCTTAGTTGAAGTCTAAAGAGAGTAAACTTACCTACGCGTTCGCCCGCGTCGCGCTGATACCAGCGTTCAAGATTTCTGAGATCCGTTCCATCGACAGTCTGCGTGATCAAATATGAAAGTCTCGGGTTGGCGGCTCTCTCCTTGTCGAAAGTTTCGACGTACCGGCCATATGAGATCAGTTCTGCGTTTTTTTCTTCGATGGTGATCGGCTTAGCATTCGGATTGAGGCCATCAACTAAACGATCGAAGCCAAACAACCCTACCGCACAACCGTAATAGACGTCCTGTCCATGCAAGTAAGCGTCGAGTTCCTTCACACCGACACCGGTGTAATACAGATGTCGGTAAAGCCTTTCTTTGCTCTCTACCTGCGTAACCCCGGAATATACGATCATGTGTGGCGCCCAAAGTACTGCAAGCGGCGAAACGGCGGGCGCGCCGTCCGCCATGTGAAGGTCATCGAATAAAACGACCTTCTCATCCATGATCGTCGTATTAAGGTGAGCTTGCTTCGCAAAACGAACGTAAACACTCATCTCCTCGGCAGCCTTGTTGTTACCCTCGGCACTTCGTCTCGCAGCTTGCTGCGCTTCAATGCCGCCCCAATCAAAAGCCGCGAGGGCGATCCAAACCAGTGCACGTTTCGAAAGTTGCCAATGTTCACCTTCGCGCCGGCGCCACTGGAGACCCGAGGCCAGAACGAAAGCGATCAAAACGGCGTAGCTGGTAACAAAACCTTTGTAGTGAATCGGCTGCATGACGCGCCCCGTTATCAGCTGTTGATTCAAAACCACAAAAGGAAGCAACGCGAATGAGATGATCACAATAACTCGACGATCGTGGAGATCGATGCTTCGACGTTTGATACCGACTGCAAGGATCAATAGCAGCAACCCTGCGAGCAGTTCAGCCGCAGAAAAAAGATCCGGGCGGCGAGAGTTCACCAGGAACTGAACACTCCCCGAAGTGTCGGCACCATGGGAAATCAGTATGAAATACGGAATAAGCGCAGCAACTGAAATGGTTGCGACTGCCGCGCAAAACCGCACCACGTAATTCTTATCTTCCGGTCGTGCGATTAGCCAAAGCAGCACCAGTAGGAACAGCCAGGCTATAGCGGCGGTCCAAAGGTAAAAATAAGAAAAGACCAGCAGGGCGAGGACAAGTCCTACCAGGAGTCCCGACCATATTGGTCGCGTAAGTTTCGTCAGAGACTTCCAAACAAGAATCAAAAAGATTAGAAAGAGAGGGAAGGAGGCGGCTGGCTGATATCGACGGAGAAATGGAAAGTAATCGAAGTGCGTTTCGCCTCCCACAAAATTGGAGAAGGTGCCTTCCGCTGCCGCCAGTGTTCCCAGACATAGAACAACCAGTACTCCGGACGCAGCGATTCGATTACTGCCAGTCACAAGAAAAACCAGGAGAAACACCGCCATGCCGGATGTAAAAGCAACCAGCGGCGTGAGGAACATAAAAGCTGTCGTAGCTGAAATTCCCAGTGCGCGGGCAGGCAAAGCGACGGCATAAGCGGGAACAAACTGAATAGAAAAAAGTGATTCCGGTGAGGGCGCAAAAGGACGATCATCCCTTCCGGTATACGGATCGTTGCGCCGAGGCCGCCCATCAATGAGGGCGTTAACGTAGGCCGCATAAGCAACCTCATCGCCTAGTCCCTGATTGTAAGCCACGGCATGTTGCCAATACTCTCCGCGGCTTAACCACAGCTGAAACTGAGGGTAGAGACTTAGCAGCGTTAACACGCACGCAGCGAGTAATCCCCAGCGCCACTTTATTCGGGCGTTGGTTGAAACTTCCAAGTCCTGGTGCGGGGTATGTAATTTCACCGAATGACTCAAGTGAAGTTTTGTAAACCTTCTACTACTGGAATCGTCGTAAAACTTCGGCTCCTAAGACTGCAAAACTCAAAAGTGTTCCGGTGATGGTAAAGGTCCATTCGACCGTCGGGCTTTTGCGACCCAAAATCCCGCGGATTATCACCATGCCGCACTTCCAACCGTCTTGTTGATACAACGGAAGAATATTGGTGGCTGCGAGCAGATAGTTAATGAGGCTAAACGGAGTGCCGGCTGATAAGGTCGCTGCAATCAGGTTTCCGATAATGCCGGCCATAAATACAAGGACCTGCTCTTTTAAATTTCGCTTTTGCAGCTCCGCAACGTCAAAACGAACATAAGCACCGAATGGCAAAGCTCTAAAAATGAGATCAACATTGCGAAGACGCATGCAATAGATTTTCGGGCCCCAACCGACGCCAAATTCGCTGATCGAGATTCGACAAGCGTAAGCCGCAACGCAGTGACACACCTCGTGTATCAGTAGCGCCAGAATAAAGTAGGGGATATAACTTAGAAATATCACGCAGTTTGTTAGAGCGGAGGTGCAGAGGAGGAGATGTTTATGGAACTACTGGAAACGGAAAATTTGGCAAGGCTATTGATCTGAAGCGCGAAACTGCATTCCGGGCTCGGTATCTTCCTGGAGAAAATCAGTGATGTCGATAGCTAGTCGCTTAATCTTCTTGTACAGGGTCTGACGAGAACCCAATCCTAATGCTTCGCTCGTCCGCGCCACATTACAGTCATTTCGCTTTAGTGTTTCTGTAATCACTCGTCGCTCGTAATCCTCTAACAACAACTCCAGATTTTCCCTGGATCGTTTCTCGGATTCACTCTGTTGCGGTGTCTCCGGACAGATGTGGCGACTGATCTGCTCCCGCGTGATGTGACTATTCTCCTCCGCGTACAAGACAAGCCGCTCCATCTCACCGGCTAATTCGCGGACGTTACCAGGCCAGGAATAACTTTCGAGCGCCCGGATGGCTTCCCACGTTATTCCGCCGATTGGTCTGTCATTGCGTCGGGCGTAGTGTGACAAATAATGAGAAATGAGAGCTGAGATATCCTCGGGCCGCTCTCGCAGCGGTGGGACCTTTACCGTCAGGCTTGTGATTCGATAATAGAGATCCTCTCTAAATTGCCTTTCCCGTACGAGTTGCTCGAGATCTTTATGAGTCGCAGCAATCACACGCACATTGACCTGGCGCGGTGCCCGGTCACCCAGGGGATGAATCTCACCCTCTTGTAAAAAACGCAGAAGCTTGGGCTGCAGATTGAGCGGAAGGTCGCCGATCTCATCCAGAAACAAAGTTCCATTCTCGGCCGCTTGAATTAATCCTTCGTTATCGCGCAGAGCCCCGGTAAAACTACCCCTACGATGACCGAACAACATGCTCTCGATCAAATCGGGCGGTGCGGCTGAACAGTTAAAGGGGATAAAGTCTTTTTCAGAACGCTTGCTGAGTCGGTGAATGGCGTGTGCAACTAACTCCTTACCGGTACCAGATTCGCCAGCGATGAGCACTGTGGAGTTTGAGTCTTTGATTCGATCGACAGTGCGAGCCACTTCACTCATCGCGCGGCTGGCAAAAATCATTCCCGGAAGTGTTGTTTTGATACCTATCTGTTCTTCACTCACGATCCCCTGCTGAATCGGCCGAGCGGCAGAAACGTGGGAATGGGCCAGACGGGTGACGTCCATTATTGCGCCCAAGTCGCGAGCTTGCCGAGCGGACAGTGGACGAACACAAAGGCCGTATAGAGCAGCACCCGACCGGTTCGGTTTGGCCGAGGCCAACACAAAACAGATCGATGAATCGCCCTCACGCGTGTCTGGCCAGACAGCGTCACACGATAACGTTTCGTGAACTACTCTCTGTCCCTCAGTCAACTCTGATTCATCCAGACCCTCAGCCCAGTTCAATCTTGGTCCTTGGCCATCGTCGACAGTCCATATTGAGAGTCCATACATTGGGGCAGTCGCTTCGACAAGCAGACTCAGCTTGAGCATTACTTCATAAAGCAAGTCGGGCCCCGCGTTAGCGGCGTGGCAAAGCGCCCTAACAATAGAACCTATTGGTAACGCGCTCGCCTCGAGAACTGCTTCGGTTTCAGGATAAGAACTGGTTAATTCAGGCATGGAGCCTCTCCGGTTGGTCACAACAGTTGGAATGGCACTCGGGTGCTGCTTCAGAGACGGGCCACTTGATCTGAGAGATGAGAGGCAAGAGGGGCTGAATCTTGAGTACTTCTACAGCCGGAACTCGAACAATGTCCCAGCCGTTTTCGGGTGTGAGTCTAGCGTTGCAAAAACCTCGTGTCAACCCAATTAAACGGTCAATCGATTTTAGAAAAACCCCGTCTTTGTGTACGCCATGCGTTCGCCCAACTGGTCCATTAAGCGCTGTTAGTTGAAGTAAACGTTGAACTTACTTGACGAAAGCATTGCAAATATATTGCTTTACACCCTTAAGCACCAGTGCTACATTCCGCGAACCTTAACCTAAACTATTGACAGGTAAAGGATTGTACAATAACAAAGCACATTCCATAGTGGTTGTTTGCTGCGATATATCGATTATCTTGTGGTGAAACAAACAAAGGGCTTAAGCAGCTCCTTAAAAGAATCATGATTGGATCCATCACGTTTAGTTTTCCAGTAGTTGGTAATAACGATTTCCCTTGCGCCGGCGTTCTCTCAGTCAAATGCGGCCTGGCTTCCTCGAATTTTGAGACGATGATTGGCACTCCCATCGGAGAACTAACTTATGAAACCAACCTTGTCATCGATGGCGAAGGATCGGCGAGCCAGTGGTTCAAAAGTTTCGTTGCGCAGAAAGATGGCATCCCTGCGTGCATGTTCGCAAAGGAGAAAGCTGCGGCGCAACGCCCGATCTTCCAAAAGCATGTGAGGGAGACTCGGTTTCGCTTTGAAGAGGTCAGGACCGTTGAGGAGACGCTTGTGTGGGGAAGAACTAAGTCGGAGTCAGAAATCAGAATCAGCAAAGGACTTGGAGGTGCTTCGTGAGCAGGGTCATAAATTCCTATTGGGTTGATGAGCGAATGCGAGCGCAGCGTGTCGTGCCGCGCGCGAATTCTCCGTTTGCATCCGTCAGAGAGATTTCACAGGACATCATCGGAACTCCCGCGGAAGTTCGCCGGCGCGGTGGCCTGATACCATCATGGGTTGTTTTCGGTACGGTTATTTTGGCGACGTTTTCGATATGTGTTTCAGTCACAATGCGGACCAGGACCAGGATGTCGCTGGCGTCTCAGGGGTACGTTCGCATGCAAAACGATGTGCAGGATTTGCGCAACACGAACCAGACTTTGCGAGTAGAGATTGAGCAGTTGCGCTCGGACCCGCGCGCGATTGAAGCTGCGGCGCGCACGCGTCTAAACATGGTCCGCGCTAATGAGATTGTTATACCTGTCGAATGAGTAATGGAATGTTCATTCAGCCACAGCATTGTTTCCCCTGCCCGTTGCCCGCTAGTTCCCTGCTTGAGAGCCACGCATAGAGAGTGCCTGCCGAGCTGCGCGGTTGTGACTGCCATCACAGCCGCGCTCCCCTCTATTAAAACCAAATAAGACGCTCTGTTTAGGTGCGTTGACAGCCGAATTGCGCTCAACTAATATCGATTTCTCTAATCGAATCGAAACGATCACGAATCGTATGTCAAAAACCAAAGAGATCGGTAGTCCGCTCGAGGAACAGGTTGCACGGTGGGAAAATGAAACGCTTGAGCCGGCCCTGGCGAAATACCCGGAAGTAAAGGAAAGATTCGAGACTGTATCACTCGAGGACGTCGAACGGCTCTACACGCCCGCTGATATTGAGCAGGTAGATTTCTCTCGCGACATTTCATTTCCGGGCGAGTTTCCCTACACACGCGGAATACATCCAACGGGTTACCGCGGCAAGCTCTGGACCATGCGCCAATTCGCCGGGTTCAGCACTCCAGAAGAAACCAACGCGCGATTTCGATATCTCCTAAAACAAGGACAGACTGGGCTTTCAGTAGCTTACGATCTGCCCACATTAATGGGTTACGATGCCGACTCACCTCTCTCTGAAGGAGAGGTGGGCAAATGTGGTGTAGCCGTTTCCTCGCTCGCGGACATGGAAGTGTTGTTCGACAAAATCCCACTCGAACAAGTGACCGTTTCGCAGACCATCAATGCGCCAGCCTCCATTTTGTTGGCGATGTACTTGGTTGTGGCTGAAAAGCGAGGCGCTGACTGGAAGAAGATTTCGGGAACACTCCAAAACGATATTCTTAAAGAATACATTGCTCAGAAAGAATGGATCTATCCCATCCAGCCGGCGATGAAGTTGGTGGTCGATACGTTTGAGTTCTGCACTAAGCACGTGCCCCGCTACAATCCAATCTCCGTTAGCGGTTACCACATTCGCGAGGCTGGAGCTACGGCCATCCAGGAACTCGCGTTCACACTGCGCGATGGTCTGGAGTATGTTGAATGGGGACTAAAAGCGGGCTTGGACCTTGATGTCTTCGTTCCGCGAATCTCGTTTTTCTTTAACGCTCACAATGATTTCTTCGAAGAGGTTGCAAAATATCGCGCGGCCCGCCGTATCTGGGCGAGAGAAATGCGCGATCGCTTTGGATCCTCAAACGAACGGACGCTGAAGCTCCGTTTCCACACTCAAACGGCGGGCGTCTCCCTCACGGTTCAGCAACCACTCAACAATATCGTCCGCGTCGCCATCCAGGCGCTCGCAGGAGTATTTGGTGGCACTCAGAGCCTGCACACCGATGCTTACGATGAAGCGCTGGCACTACCGACGGATCAGGCAGCACTAATTGCTCTGCGCACGCAGCAAATCATCGCTGAAGAAACCGGCGTCGCCTACACAATCGATCCACTGGGTGGCTCTTACTTTGTCGAGTCCCTGACGAACAAAATGGAACAGGCCGCGCTAGAGTACTTCCGCAAGATCGACTCTATGGGCGGAATGGTCGCCGCCATCGAAAAGGGATTTCCGCAACGAGAGATCCAGGATTCCGCCTATCACTACCAGAAAGCCGTCGAGCGCGGTGATCAAGTAATCGTTGGGGTCAACAAATACCAGATGGACGAGGAGTCAACGATTCCCATTCTGGCGATCGACGAATCGGTACGCACACATCAAGTCGAACGTTTGAACCAGGCACGGGCGAAGCGAGACAAAGGCGCGGTGGCAAATGCACTTGAGAAGCTCAAACGCGCGGCTCAGCGTGCTGAAAACACCATGCCCGCTACGATCGAGGCGGTTCGGGCTTATGCCACACTCGGTGAAATCTGCTCTGCCTTGCGCGATGTCTATGGCGTCTACGAAGAACCTGCATTCTGATCTCGCGAAAGCTATTCAGTTCCCTACACTCAATTCATGCAGCGGCTTATTCTGCTTTTTGTAACAATCCTGAGTCTTCCTGTTCCAGCTATTCATGGCAGTCAAGCCAGCAATACGGCAGCAACGCAGTTTGCGGATGGTGCAATTATCCAGCGCCGCAGAATTGTTCTGATTCGGAACCCGGGACTGGTGAGGCGGTTTCCGCACAAGAAGCGGGCGGTCGTAACCTATCCTGTCGTAAGCGGCCTTAGCTCTGAAGTACTACGCCGTGTTCGCGCAATTCTCGACTTCAAAAACATCTTTGATTATTCGTTGAAGGAATACCGTGAAGATACGTGGTTAGACGAATTCGATTACGTTGTCAATCACAATGGCAATAGTTTACTAGACATAACTTTCTCTCAGAGTGGCTCAGCCGCATATCCCGACGATCAGTCGAAACACTTTCTTATCGACCTAAGAAACGGCAAAGTGATAAAGGCGGCGGATGTATTCCTGACAGAGCGCCTGGCGCCACTCGCTACCAGCGTGAATCAAAAATTACAAGCTGAACTCAAAACAATCCTGCAAGAACTGAGCGAATCTAAGAGTGACGCGGAAGACATCAGGATTGCTCGTGAGGCACAGGAACCGCTGCGGTTTACGCTTGAGGATCTCGACAACTTCTCAGTTGGGCGCAAGGGAATCACCTTCTTATACGACGCTGGTTACCCACACGTCATACAGGCGTTTGAACCGGTCGGTCGCTACTTTTTCAGCTACTCAGAATTGAAGCCTTACATCAAACCCGATGGGCCGCTGGGGCAATTCTTACACTAGGGCTACAATGAGTGACATGAACGACAGAAAAATTCGTGTCCTGGTTGCAAAGCCGGGTCTTGACGGTCACGACCGCGGCGCCAAGGTCATAGCGCGTGCTTTGCGCGACGCCGGCATGGAAGTTATTTACACGGGTCTGCGCCAAACTCCGGAGATGATCGCCGCCGCAGCCCTTCAAGAGGACGTTGACGCCGTGGGCGTATCCATACTCAGCGGTGCGCATAACACTCTCTGTCCACGTATCGTTCAACTACTTCACGCTCAGGGAATGGAAAATTGTTTGGTGTTACTCGGTGGGATTGTTCCGCAGGACGATATCGCTAAACTTAAGTCCGAAGGCGTGGCCGAAGTATTTCTTCCGGGAACCTCGACTGAAAACATCGTTAAGTTCCTACGCGAGAACGTGAAGTCTCGTGAATAGGCGATGCCGGAAGATTCACCTTCAATAGTAACTCTCCTTGACGACTCGGTCGCTCTCATACGATTTAATATACCGGCCCAACGTAACTCACTTTCACTAGCCACGCTTCACAATCTGCAAAGTGCCTTATCCGAGCTGATCGTCGTTGATGAAATTAAAACGATTATCTTAACAGGGACGGCTGACGTTTTTGCTTCCGGTGCAGATCTGCGTGAACTCTCACAGCTGGATCGTGTCGCTGCTCTCGAGTTCTCGCAACTGGGCCAGCGCCTATTTCAAACCATCGCCGATGCTAAGCAATTAACTATCGCTGCGATTAATGGTTACTGCATGGGCGGCGGCCTCGATCTCGCGTTAGCGTGCAAGATACGCGTTGCCTCACCAAATGCAATTTTCGCCCACCCTGGCGTACGGCTGGGCATCATTACGGGATGGGGTGGAACGCAAAGGCTTCCCCGAATTATTGGTCGCACGCGAGCAATGGAGTTAATGCTTACTGGCCGTTCACTCGGTAGCGAAGCGGCGCTGTCGATTGGTCTAGTGACAAGAGTCGAAGATCCGATTCTCGCGTGCGCATTGGCTATCTCGCACGGCTCTCCAAGCCAGGTTACGCTCAATCGATAAGGCTCTCACCCCTTCATCACTTTCAATTTATGGACGAAAACCATTTTTTTGGATACACAAACTCCTCGCGGTTGTCCAGGTGAAATAAAAAGTCAACGGGCACACTGGTTTGAGTTGAACACTCCAGCGGGTACACGAGTTGCACCCAAAGTCGGATCATGCATGTCCGAGATGAGTGGACCAAAGCACCAGCCTTATTAACCCCCGACTTTAATCGCATTTCAGCCAGTTATTGCTCTCCAAATGCCCCAAACAAAAGAGGAGGTCTCTAATGAACACAAGCAGGGCCACTACGACATGGCGACACAGCAGGTGGATGTTGATGTTGCTCTTCGCGTTGTTTCTTCCCGCCAGCGCTGTGCTGGCCCAAACATCCAACACCGGAACATTGACGGGTGTAGTCAAGGATGAAAAAGGAGCGGTAGTGCCGGGCGCTACCGTCAAAGTCATTAATCTCGGCACCAATGCCGAACGGACTGCTGCAACCAGCAGTGAAGGCGTTTATGAAATCTCACAGCTTGTGCCAGGGAACTATCGCCTTGAAGTTCAAGGGAGCGGTTTCTCAACAGGTGTCGTGGATAACGTTGTCGTCAGCGTATTGCAACGCACCACAATCAATCCCGAATTGAAAGTTGGCGCGATTGGCGAGACCGTTAACGTCACCGCCGACTCGGCACTCGTTGAGACAAGTAAAACTGATGTCAGTGGCGTGATTGACCAGCGACGGCTCGAAAACTTGCCAGTCAACGGCCGGTCCTTCGCCTCATTGGCTATTCTCATCCCCGGCGCAACGCTCCAGCCGTCGTTTGACCCCACGAAGGCACGAGTAGGCACGTTCTCAGTTGGTGGCTCTACCGGAAGGAATGTGAACGTCACAATTGATGGCGGGGACAACAAGGACAACGCCGTTGGTGGCATTTTGCAAAACTTCTCGATGGAAGGCATTCAGGAATTTGCGCTTTCAACGCAGCGCTTCTCGGCCGCGAATGGTCGCTCGGGTGGTGCACTCCTATCCATAGTCTCGAAAAGCGGAACCAACGGGGTCCACGGCTCAGTCTTCGGCTTCTTCCGCGACGAGAAGCTGAACGCAAACGCGCCGGCGCTGCTGGCTAAAGCAAACGAAAACTTCTTTCCGAATCCTTCAGACGTCGTCAAACCGCCCTTCGGCCGCCAGCAGTTCGGCGGGTCAATCGGTGGACCAATCAAAAAGGACAAGGCCTTCTTCTTTGGCACCGTCGAGCGCACCCGGGAACGTGGCAATTCCATCGTCCCAGGCGTTGACCAGGCGTCGATCGCCTTTTTGGAACCGTTTGGTTATAAGGCGGTGCAGTTTCTGCCGCAGCCCTTTAACGATTGGCAATACACAATTAAGGGTGACTTCAACCTGAGTTCCAAACACTCTCTTGTCACTCGATTTGCCGGTCAAAACAACGACGCTCTAAACGACCAGGCAGGCTTCCTCATTGTTCGCACCGACTTGTCAGGCGGCAACGAGAGCCTGAACACGCTCTACAACTTCCTGGGCTCGCTGACCTCGACTCTCAGCTCGACGACAGTCAACCAACTAACCTATCAGTATCAAACCTTCGACAATCGCATCAATGCAACGACTGATTTGAACAACCTCGCGTTTCCAAGCGGCATCATCGTTGGGCGTAACGGCAATGTGCCGCAACAGACGATTCAGAAGAAGCATCAAATTCGCGACGACCTAACGTGGAATTACGGCAACCACGGCTTCAAATTCGGCGGCGACATAGTCTTCGAGCCAACGCTCGGCGGCCTCTTCGCCTTCACTTCCGCGCCGTCATACTCGTTCAACTTCGACCCGGACCAGATTGCGAACAATCCGGGCCAGTTCCCCGAAGGTTTCAAAACTCATCAGATTTTGGCGGGTCCAGTAACTTGCCTTGCCATCATCGGCGACCCTGTCTGTGACCAGTCTGACCTTGCGGGGATAGGGGTTGTTGCCCAGATTGATCTCGCGGGCGGTGATCCCGCCTTCGACCTGCGCGATGGCGCGAAGCAGTTCGCCGGTTACGTTCAGGACGACTGGAAAATTTCTCCTCGTTTCACCTTGAACATTGGCGTCCGCTACGATGTGGACATAGGCTTCGTGGATGCGGGACACGCAGCAGAGAATCGCGTTTTCCGTGCCTTGCATATCATCGGCAATCCATTCGGAGACCACACTCCGAAGGACGACAAGAATAACTTCAGCCCACGCGTCGGTTTCGCCTGGGACTTCCGCGGCAATGGGCGCTCGGTATTGAGAGCGGGCTACGGCATTTATTACGACCAGTCGTTCCTAAACGTACCGCTCTTCGCGGTGCAGCAGGGGAACCCGGAAATTTATGCCAACTTTACGAACCTGGACGACAATCTCGCGATTGACTCGCCGCCGCCAGACGTTCCACGGCCGCTCACGAACCCGTTGCCGAGATCGCGCGGCAGGATGCTCGACCAGGACTTCGAGTCTCCTTACTCACAGCAGTGGAATATCGGCTTCGCGCAGGAGTTGGGGAACAACATGGCGGTGGAGTTCGATTTTGTTCACATCCTCGGTCTCCATGAGTTTACGTCGCTCGACATCAACCCGCGTGTCGGGCCTTTGCTGGGCCTACAGCGGAACGACGCCCTTCCGCCGTTTCCCAATGATCGAATATTGAATCCTCAATTTGTCGCGCACGCAGCCGAGTTGACTGCGGCCTTCGGCACGTCGCGACCCTTCGACCGCATCACCGTGGCGCAGTCAGACGGTCGCTCACGCTACGATGCCTTTACCGTGTCGCTGCGCAAACGCTATGCGAATAAATATCAGTTGAACGCCCACTACACGCTCTCGAAGTCCCAGGCTTGGTTCGGTCTCGCCTCTGACTTCGGCAACCAGGCGCAGAACGTTTTCGACAAGTGGAATCCGATCAACTTCGGCCCGACTGATGCTGACGAACGTCACCGGTTTGTCATTTCGGGTATCTTCGATTTGCCGGCGGGCTTCCAGGTCGCACCTATCTTCCAGCTAGCCTCGGCCCGTCCCTACAGCATCTTACCGTCGTGCGGAGTCTGTGACATCAATCGCGACGGCGTCGCGGTTGACCGTGAACCGGTCGACGGCAATGACCAACACCCCCTGCCTTTAAACAATACTCGCGGCGATAACTTCTCGCAGTTGAACGTCCGCGTTTCCAAGTTCTTTAACTGGGGCGAACACAAGAAACTCGGCTTCTTCTTTGAAGCCTTCAACGTTTTCAACACTGCGAACTTTGGCAGAGAGTTTCAGAACGTGACCACGGCGCCGGATTTCGGCAAGCCAGTCAACTTCTTCGGAGCTACGGGCTTCTCCGAACCGCTGGGAATTCCATTCCAGGCGCAACTCGGCGTACGCTTTAGCTTCTAACTTTTAGCCATTCAAAGGGGGCACTTTGCGAAACTGATTTTTGATTCGCGGAGTGCCCCTTTCCCTTTCAAATTTAATGGGTTCGGACGAAGCGCGAAGAATTGCAGGATTAGCTGTGCGCATTCCGTCAATATTATTGGCTGCACTGTTGATTATGGTTTTGGCGTTAGCGGCGCAAGGTCAAGGCGCCAATACGCTTCAGGGTCGTGTGATTGCACCAGACGGCAATCAGCCTACGAATCCGGTGAAGGTCACTCTCACCTACAGCGGCAGAAGAGTCTCCGAAACTTTTACAGATCTGAGCGGACGCTACTACTTCGCCGGACTGGGAAGGGGAAACTACCAGATAACTGCGGAAGGCGATGGACGAACCTTCGTTACCACTTCTGTCTACGCTGAGGTGTCCGGGTACGGATCGTCCGGAGTAGTTTTCACGCAGGACATACAACTTCGTCCGCTTCCGGGAAGACAAGGCCGCTCGCCTGCGGGAGTTGTGAATGCCTTTTCGCAGGAAGTCCCCAAGGCTGCCCGCGACCGGTTAGATCACGCAAGGAAACTAGCCGATGAAGGTAAGGGCGAAGCAGCAATGGTGGAGGTCCAGGAAGCAATCCGGATTTTTCCGCGATACTTCGATGCCCACCTGATGCTCGGTAACTATCTAATGCAAACCGGTCACCTGGACGAGGCAATCCCTGAACTTGATTTGGCCCGCGAGGTTAATCCCAATGACGAACGGGTCTACCAATCTTTTGGCTTACTACTGATGAAGCAAGGGAAGTATCCGATTGCGGTCGCAGTTTTTACAGAGGCAACGCGGCTCAACCCGACTAATCCTGTCAACTTCCTGCTGCGGGCGTCCGGGCTGATTTATCAAACTGCTACCATCGAAGCAGCGCACGCTAACCAGCGCCGTGATTTGTTGATGCAGGTGGAGCTGGCGCTTGCGAAGGCAGCAGAGTTGAGCGACAAGAAAGCGAAAATCGATTCTATGACGCTGGCTATGTTCTACGAGTTGAAAGGCGAACCTTCCCGCGCAGCAGACGAGCTCGAAGGCTACCTGAAGACGACTCCCGGGGCCAGCAATGCAGAACCTATAAAGAAGGAAATCGCGAGACTACGACTGAAATCAATTGGCAAGACAACACCCTGAAAACTGCCGGTAAGGTATTCCCTCGCTATATTCCCGGAAAGTTCTCTCTTTCTTTCTCTTCGGCTTTCTTCACGAATTTGGCAATTCCCTTCTGGCAGTCTTCAGTCATCCTGGCAATGACGTTTACGTCGACTCCTGTCTCGAGCGCTGCGTCAACGGTCATTCCATCCATTTGGTAAAGCAGTTGTTTCGTTAAGGCCACCGCAGACTTGCTCATCCGCTCGAATCCGTTGACATAAGTTTTGACCGCTGACTCAAAATCTTCGTCCGGGAAAACCTGATTCACAAGGCCAAATTCTTTTGCCTCGACGGAGCTTATTTGGTCACCGCGCGTAATCAATTCGAAAGCGCGTTTTTCAGAGACGTTCCGGCGTAGTATCGCCATGACCATCGCCGGAACGAATCCTATTTTAACTTCCGGGTAACCAAACTTCGCGCTAGTTGACGCGAGCACAATGTCGCACACGCTCGCCAGTCCGCATCCGCCAGCCAGAGCCCGTCCCCGAACGGCGGCTACTACGGGCACGGGGACCCGGCGGATTAATGCAAACAACTCCATTAGAGAGCGTGCGTCGTCAACATTGTCCGCGACCGAAGCGTCTGAGATTTTTTGTAACGCTGAAAGGTCGGCGCCCGAACAAAAATCCGATCCAGCTCCAGTTATTACGGCAACACGAACCGCCGCGTCGTCACTCCCCTGCTGCACGGCGTTTTTGAGATCCGCAATGAGTGCTTCATTAAGCGCGTTTCTCTTCTCCGGACGATTGAGCGTGATGCGGGCAACTGTCCCGTCAACCTGGTACAAAACCGTATTGCTTTCTTCAGTCATGTTGTGCCTGTATTTGAACCAGGTTACGCTGACAAGAACTCAAGCAGTGCAGCGTTCACTTCGCCGGCGCTTCATTTTGGACCCAGTGACCACTATCCGGAATACGGACTTCGCGATAGTCTGCATCGATATATTTCTCCAGGCCGCGTACAGTCGCCGGGATAATGGCAGAGTCCTTTTCACCATAAATAAATAATGTAGGAATCTGAATACCTCGGTTCCTGTGCTGCCTGTCGCTTGCTTGTTTGCGTGGGAAGAGCCGAGCAAACAGGTTCGCGCGATAGTAGTTTAGCGCTCCAGTCAGCGCCCCCGGTTGTCGCGCTGCTTCCTTGTAACGCTCTACATCCTGCTGAGTAAAGCTATGCTTCCGGCCGACCTTCTGCTGAAATGTGCGCTCAATTATTCGGAAGTTTTGGCGCGCTATCAGCCATTCGGGCAAGCGCGGAATTTGAAAGAAGAACATGTACCAACTAAGCGCGAGTTGCTTAAGGGTAAGATTTGCACGCCACGCCGCAAGGAGTGGCACCTGCAACACCGCCAGTTTCGAAACGCGTCCAGGATGTTTTTGCGCGACTGCCCAGGCGACGCCGGCGCCCCAGTCGTGACCAACAATCGCTGCTTGTTCCGCGCCAAAATGATCAATCAGGCCGATGACATCGGCAACCAGTTTTTCTATGCGATAGTCTTCAACTCTGCGCGGTTTGTCACTCAGATTGTAGCCGCGCATGTCAGGCGCGACGGCATGAAACCCTTCACTCAGTGCCTCCAATTGCTTTCGCCACGAATACCAAAATTCGGGAAAACCATGCAGCAGAATTACCAAATTGTTTCCACCGCCTGATTCGGCATAGTGCAGACGGATGCCATTGACGTCGGCGTAGGCCTGGGTGATGGTTATCATTCTCGCTGTTCAGAATTCAAGTTTTCTTGCTCGTCAAAGAAGCAGCCTGAAGGCTGAACTCTAAACTTCTTGACCGAAGGCCAGGCTTTCCGCTTCAACATCGGAGATCTCAATCGCCATTCTCAATAGTGCAGTTGAAAAAGTTTTCCCCTGAGCATCTGTCATTAAGGACAAGGTGCCTCCTCCACCGAGGCTTTCGTGCAGCAGAAAATTGAGCGCGCCGAGATTCGGCAACTCAAACCTCTCGACCTGGCCGTTACAGATTCCTTTAAAGTGTTCCTTCACAAGTTCAGGCGTTACTTCCCGGACGAGGATCGGATAGATCTCATCTCGCAAGGCAATCAGACCGATATTCGCTGTATCGCCTTTATCGCCGGATCGGGCGTGCGCAAGTTTTACAAGTTGAACCTTCATCTGTGAGAAGACTCTGTTTTAGGTGAAAGAGATCCATTTTCCATCTTTCATTTCAAGTTTCTCATTTGCCATCTGGGCGAATCAGCAATCAGGGGCGCCCCGCGGTTAAATGAAAAATGAGAAATCACATTATGGGAGACTTCACTCCGGGCTCTTACACGTCGAGAACCTCCACGATGGGCCTAATTTCTGCTTTCGGGATCAACGCCGGCCAATAAGCAACAATTTCTTCTACTTTCGGCCTGCCGCCAGCAAACCCGGTGACACCCGGTGGCCCGGTTAATACCAATGGCGCGATCTCCTTCGTAAATCGTTCAACCGCCTTACGATCTTCGCTGCGAACACCGACGCGTAATTGGACCTCGGGCAAATCAGGCGATGGTTCACCGGCGAGTGGGCCATGCGTGGCATTAGCACCTACAAACTCCGTCAGGATTTGGTCAAACTTCAATCCCAACCGATCGAGTCGCGTTCGGAGTATCCTGTCAGCTGCTCGCGCCTTGTCGTATGCCTCGGGCCACGAGTAAACAAGCGTGCCCACCGCCTTATAACCGGCAGAATAACTTATCGAAACCTTGTAAGTGTCGGTTGCTGGCTCACCAGAAATGCCGTAGACGCGCACGCGATCCCGGCCTTCGTACTCGAGGCGTACGGTGGTGAAGTCGGCAACGCAGTCGGGCGTTATATAAGAATGTGGATCGCCCATCTCGTAAACCAATTGTTCTTTGACCGAAGGAATCGTTACCCAGCCGCCAGTGCCTTCATGTTTCGTAATCACAAACGTGCCGTCTGACGAGGCTTCGACGATTGGAAACCCCACATCCGCAAGATTAGGGATGCTGCGCCACTCATACTGACAATTGCCGCCGGAACACTGAGCACCACACTCAATGATGTGTCCGGCGATAGTGCCTGCGGCAACCTTATTCC
This sequence comes from Pyrinomonadaceae bacterium, assembly GCA_035526805.1. Lineage (GTDB taxonomy): Bacteria > Acidobacteriota > Blastocatellia > Pyrinomonadales > Pyrinomonadaceae > PSRF01. The sequence continues at coordinate 8,762 of DATLBQ010000140.1, read as the reverse complement.
AATCGTCGGCGGCCCATCCGAACTCGTACATTAGCGGTGCCAGTGTTAAGCCAGTATCAGTGGCGCGGCCCGTTATGACAATTTGGGCGCCACCATTAAGCGCCTTCAACATTGGACCGGCGCCGAGATAAACGTTGGCGCTTTGAATTCGATCGCGAACTGTAGACAAGGCAGCTCCCGTGTCCATATTGCGCAGTTCAATCCCGCGTCCCAGCAATTCTTCTAATTTCGGCATAATATCGTCGCCGGTAACGATGCCGATGCGCAGCTTACCCATCAGGCCCAGCTCGAGCGCGACGTCCTTAACCGCGCTTGCACAACCTTCGACGTTCACACCTCCCGCATTTGCTGTAACGCGGATATTTCGGTCAACGCAGGTCGGCAAAATTTGCTTCATCAGCGGCACAAAATCTTTCGCATAACCAGCAGACGGATCGCGCGAACGCTGCTTCTGCATAATCGACATCGTTACTTCGGCGAGATAGTCGAGCATCAGGTAGTCAATGGGACCGCCTTCAACCTGCCGCACGGGGGCTTCGGGGAGATCTCCCCAGAATCCCTGACCAGCTGCGATGCGAACTCTTTGTTTCATTTGTTAGGGCGAATGACCAATGTTAACTCAAAGCTAGTAGTTCAGAGTTCAAGCTTTAGCTTGCGTCCTATTTGGCGCGGGGCAAGCCGCAGCCGAAAGGCTGAACTCTGAACGGCAGGCCTCAACCTATATCTAATACTTTAAATTACCCTTAGACAGCGAATGTAATTGGTTTATTTGAGACATGCAATGCGGGCGGCCTGATTTTTTGAAAACCAAACTGCCCGCAATTTCCAGGCGACGGAAGGTCGCGATCGGAAGCCACGACTTAATCGATCGGCATCATCAGTTACGAGGAATGGGAGGTGTCGGTGTGGGTCTTGCATTGGTGTTGCCCTCACCGGTGTTGTCGTTCGTGCTGGTGTTGGAGTTCGTATTAGTGTTGGAGTTCGTATTCGTATTCTGATTACCGCGCCGTCCTCTTCTCCCTCGGCGAACCGGAGTGGGCGTAGCCGGCGGCATCGGTCCCGCCTCGGCACCAGGTGTTGCCGGTTCGGCCGGCGTAGCAGGCGTAGCAGGTGTCGCCATTGGTTCCGCTGGAGTAGCTGGCACCGCAGGTTGTGCGGAGGTCGCCGCTCGTGAACGTGTTCGCCGCGATCGCGACGAGCCTGCCGGAGTGAACGAACAAACGCGGCCCGAACCTGGCACCGCCATAAGCGTTAAACGATCGCCGGACTTTTTTGCACGCATGGAAACAATCGTTGGCAGGATGGCGGCCTGCCCCTTCGTTGCCGCCGTTGCTTCCCCAAACTGCATCGCGACTCCTGTGTAACCGCTGGTGGTTGAGGCCACAATCCTTCCGGTCTTTCCATCCGCCAGGGTGAATTGATTTCCGGTTATGGTGAGCGTCGTCTCGCCGCTTATTCCTGCATCCGAACAATCGAACGTGCCCGTATAGGTGCCCGACAGATCAGTCTGCTCAGTAGGGGCAGATGGCGTTGTCTGAGCTGCCGGAGTGTCGGTGCTGTCCGCACTAGTTGCAGCAGGCATAGACGAGCTATCCGGCGTAGTCGTTGCGGCTCGTCGCCGGCCTCGCCGCCCGCTTCTGCGACCGGGCGTAGAAGTGTTGGAATTCTCGGCGGTAGTGGTTGAGGAATTCGTGTTTTGTCCAAAATTCCCGGCGAGCGCTGGGAAATCAAAGCAAAAAGCCGAAGCAGCTAATACAAACGCAAATAACAAACTACTCAAACGAACAATCTTCATGCTCATGGATCACCCTCCTCTATCGGCAATCGCACGACCGCCGCGGTCTGCGCGAAAATGGATCAACCCTTCGGGGGAATATCCGCAGGGGAAACGTTCAGCGAGGGAAAAAGTTTGTGTGATTGCCTTTCTACCACCATCTGGCCCAGATCGCAAACGGGAGGTAGGCATTCGGGACGGAAAGGACTCGCGCTTGCTGGAACAATTTACAACTTACCCGGCAACACTGCACGAAGTCAGAACGGGAGCCGTAGCAACCGGGTTGTTTTCAGATGTTACTTGCCCCAGTCAACAAACCGTTATATCTGAATGGGAAGCACGAAGGATCCACGATACGTGTGGACCTGGTCGCTACGCCATGGTCGCATCCTGACGATTTCTTGAATCTGTGATTGAAGAGCCTAGACGAGCGTCGCAGGCAGCACGAATTGTCCGATGTGTGGGCCACTGTAATTCAGACTGGTTAACAAACTAAGCTCGAGGGCGTCGCGAGTTTTCTCCGGAAGTATTACGGCGTCCACAAATCCGCGGGCGGCCGCATACTTAGCGTCCAACTCCGTGTCATATGTCTCTCTTACTCGATCCATTTCCGCCTCGAGTTGCTCGTCCGGTTTGAGGTCGTTGCGCTTCAACTTTTCAAGCTGACTGCCAAATACCGCCTGCACCGCCGAATCGCCTTCCATCACACCCATGCGTCCGGTGGGCCAGCTGAAAATAAAATCCGGATCGAAACCCTGACCGGCCATCGCGTAGTAGCCCGCACCCGATGCGTGATTCACAGTCAAAACAATCTTCGGCACGACTGTCGTCGCCATCGCTTCAACAAATCGCGCGCCCGCACGAATTATCCCGGAATGTTCTGCTTCCGGGCCGACCATGAAACCGGATACATCCTGAATAAATAACAACGGCGTCTGCCGGCGGTTGCAAGTCTCGATGAAGTAGGCGACCTTCTCTGCTGATTCTGTATAGATGATGCCGCCAAAGCGAGGTGGACCGCCGCCCGGCGGACGACTCATGCCGCGATTATTGGCAATGACGCCTACTTGAATACCGCGAATACGCGCATGGCCCGTAATAATTTCTTTCGCGTAGTCTGCCTGAAACTCATCGAGATGGCCGCCGTCGAGCAGGCAGTCGAGCAGGTGTCGTGCGTTGTAAGGTTGTTTATGATCGGGCGGCAGGATTTCATAAAGCTCGTCTGCGGAACGAGCTGCTTCTACGCTCGGAAGTATTGGGACGGGGCTCGCTGGTTTTAGCGGCAGTTCAGATACAAACTCGCGAATTCGCTCGATGCATTCTTCATCGTTCTTGACTCGATAATGCGCCACGCCGGAAATTTCATTATGCGCGCGTGCGCCGCCCAAAGTTTCGTTATCGATGGTTTGACCGGTCGCCCCCTTAACCAGGTTTGCGCCGCCCAGGCCCATAAACGACGTTCCATCGACCATCACGATTACATCTGATAAGGCCGGCAAGTATGCGCCACCGGCGATGCACGGACCCATCACGGCCGAAATCTGAGGAATCTTCAGATAACGCCGCATTATTGAGTTGTAATAAAAAATTCTTGAGGCGCCGTATTGGCCCGGAAAAACTCCGCCCTGATATGGCAGGTTAACGCCCGCTGAATCAACCAGGTAAATAATCGGCACATGCGAACGCATCGCGATCTCCTGCGCCCGCAGGATTTTCTTGATAGTCTCCGGCCACCACGATCCCGCCTTCACCGTCGCATCATTGGCTACAACTACAACCTCGCGATCATGTACGCGGCCCACTACTGTGACAACACCAGCAGCTGGGGCCGCCCCAATGTCTTCTACGCTTCCCCTTTCCCCCTTACACTTTTCCCCTATTTGCCCATATTGATCGTAAGCGACCAGCAACCCTATTTCCTGCGAGTAGGCATCGTTGTCGAGGAGTAGATCGATTCGCTCGCGCGCAGTCAGTTTCCCCTGACTATGCTGCCGTTCAATTTTCTCCGGCCCGCCACCCACACGCAGGCGCGCTTCGAGTTCCTGCAACTCGGCAGCTAATTCGCGCAGACGTGTAGCCTTCTGCGGCGTGGGTGCTGAAACTTCAGAGACTTTCATGATTCGGACCGGCGGTTTGGTGGAACGCTGTTCACGGCAAGTCAAATTAACACGGCGAAAATCGCTGATACAATCCTGTTACACTTATTCACTACAAAAGCATCTTTGATAATGCGTTTGAATCAGCGCCATCCGGAATGCCTTCAAGGATGACGACGCGTAACCCTCGAATCTCTATTGTTACTTCCCCCTCGTTCGTTTGCCATGAATAAGAGTTTCGAGTTTCGGGTTTCAGGCCGGTACGTTCTAGCTCTTTCGCGCCGGGATAGCGTAATTTGGTGCGCTTCACGTAAGCATCGAAGAATTCACGCGCGTCGTTCTCAGTATCCCAGACCGAAAGTTGCGCCAGGAAAATTTGATTGTTTGGTCCTTCATAAAGCGCGTAACGATCACCGGCCCAGCCGGCAGCGGCGCGCTTGGATTCGGCCGGAGCTTTTAGGAATTGATCCAGAACCAGGTAGTAGCTCCATTCGCCGTTGACGTCGGAGTCGATGTGGCGCCAGGAAGCAGTGGGCAGTGGGCGGCGCGATATCCCTCCAGACGAACTTCTTGCGCGCGTTGCGGCGGTCCCGGCAGGACGTTCAGTCGGAGCGCGTTGACTGTTGGCAGCTGGCTGTTCGCTGTTTGCTGTTTGCTGTTTGCTATCGGCATTGAGCAAATGCGTGAGATCTGGCAGCACGACTTTTACCGGTCGCTCGTAGCTGAAATACTTCTCCGAATGAAGAATCTGTTCGCTTGAGAGCGGTAGCCGCGCGAACGCGTTTGAGACCATCGTCCAGCCACCGCGTTTGAAGAGTTGCGTAGCCCACTCCGATCCTTGCAAGTATGGGAAAACCAGCGATTCGCGCAATGCTCGCGGCGCCTGGTTGTATTGTTCAGTGGCTACCCCGGTCAAAAGCGATCTGCTGAAAGCCAGAGCCACCAGCGGATTTTTTGCCATGTAAATTGTCATTGCGAGGGTGGCGTCGCCTTCAATCAGCGCGTGAGCCGCGAGTTCAGCGTCCGAATCGCCGTGTGGCCACTTCTCGAAACGACGCAAGTTGAAATGTTGATCCTGAAGCGCGTGCGTGAGCTCATGTGCCATCACCGGCTTTTGTCCTTCAACTTCCAGCCAATCAGCAAGATGGAATTTGTGGACTTTCGGATCGTAGTAGCCGGCTACCTGCTCAGTCAGGAGTTTGATAATAAAAGGGCGGTACTGAAAATCGTTCGGAGCCAGGCCAAACTTCCGCAACGATAGTTCGGTGGCATGCATCTCCGCTGCGGTCACCTGTTCACTAAGATTCCTGATCAGCATTTGCTCGATCGCCGCTCGCGACTGCGCCCCGCTTTTCACTGGCTGCAGGATAGCCAGTTGTCTGATTTCACTGGTTTCCTGCAGTACTTCCGCTGTCGCGGCAACGATGGCAGCATTCCGCGTGTTATTGGGGGCCGCGCTAGCCACGCTCGCTTGCTGCAGACCGGCGGCGCGCGCGGAGTGATTAATAATGACCGCGACCGCCGACAACGCCGCCATAAAAATAAGGGCCAGGAACTGATTGGTTCGCTTTGACATCATTGGGCTTTCACTCTTATAGTCCGCTAAACGATTTAACTGAATCCGTAGCTCACGGTTGTAATAAGCAACTCTTCCTAGAGTTTGAAGGCATGACGCTCATATGACAAGTCCCGCCCCAGAAGTAGTCTTAGGAGAATGGCACGAGACACTATTGCGGGTCCGCTATGCGGAGACCGACAAGATGGGGATCGTTTACTATGCAAACTACCTCATCTGGTTTGAGATTGGCCGGACGGAGTTTTGTCGCGCGCGCGGCTTTTCGTATCGAGACATGGAAGAAAACGAAGATGCTTTCCTGGTAGTTGCGGAAAGCTATTGCCGCTACAAGGCCGCTGCCTTTTATGACGACGAACTGTTGGTTCGCACTCACATCACCGAAATGCGCAAGCGTTCGCTGCGGTTTGGTTACGAGATTGTTCGTGCCAGCGACGGACAGATAATCGCCGAGGGTGAGACGGGGCACGTGGTGACCGACGCAAGTGGACGCGTGCGCTCGTTTCCAGAGGGGTATTCTCAACGCTTACTCGCTCCACCCATCATTAAGTCACAAGCCTCTGGAGCTATAGTTCCTACCGAAGAGGGTCCGGAATAAGGCAGTGGGTCAGGCGCTGGGAGCGCAGACATCCTGTCTGCAGTGAGCGCGAAGCGCGAAGACAAGCCTTCCCAAGATACTCCACCGGAAACGCTGCGCGCCCTGCGGCGCGTTGCAGACAGGATGTCTGCGCTCCGAGCCCACTGCTCACTGTTCATGCGCGAGGTTGAGCCGCTGAATTCCTCGAGCTTTGCCAGACTCTTCATCAATATCCAGGACCGCTGCGCAAATGCGCGCTTGGTGCGTTGAATGTTCTGCTCTCTTGGCAATGGCGGAAGTAAAGCGCGAAATCACATCTTCCTTATTCATGCCGATCACTCCGGAGTAGCTTCCTGTCATTCCCAAATCCGTTAGATAAGCCGTACCTTGCGGCAGCAGCCGCTCGTCCGCCGTTTGCACGTGCGTGTGCGTGCCCACAACCGCGGAAACGCGGCCATCGAGATACCATCCCATTGCGACTTTTTCAGACGTAGCTTCGGCGTGAACGTCGACGAGGCGTACTCTAGTTTCGGCGGGCAATAGTTTCAGAAGTTCATCAACTGCTCGAAACGGATCATCTGAGGGCGGCATGAAAACCCGTCCCATCAGATTAATGACGGCAACTGGGGTGTTTCGGACGACGCCCGTCCACATACCGCTGCCGGGAGTATTCGGCGGATAGTTGGCCGGTCTGATCAAGCGCGGTTGCTTGGCGATGTAAGGAATCGCTTCTTTCTTATCAAAGATGTGATTTCCGGAAGTCATGACGTCGATGCCGGAAGCGAAGAGCTGCTCGCACAATGATGGCGTAACGGAAAAACCACCTGCCAGATTCTCGGCATTCATGATGGCCAGATCGATTTCGTATTGTTCGCGGATGTCCTGGATGCGTTCCAGCACAGCCAAACGCCCAGGTTTCGCCACCACATCGCCAATCATTAGAACATTCATAAGAAGGTAAATCGTAAATAGTAAATCGTGAACAGAAAAAGAAAAGTCGTAATTCGTGAATCGTCAATCGAAAATAGAGATCCTTTCTATTTACGATTCACGATTTACTATTTACGACCTTAAAAACGGTTTACTATTTACGGTTCTTGTTTTACTGGCTGGAGGGAAATCCGCAATGGCCGTTCCGAAGCCGTAATTGAACCTGCATTTACAGGTGGGTGACCTTTAAGAGCCACAGCCTCTGGCAATTCTTAACGCTGAAGAAGTGCACTGGCAAGTGGCATCGGTCTCCCATTTTAACGGCGTTGGCTCAATCATCGTACACTCGGTCACGAGCCCCGCAGAATAGTTCCCTCCGCCGCGGGGATACTAGCATAAGACGCTGCGGAAAAGTAAATTTACCGTTCATCCAGCAGTGTAGAAATTTGAAGCCCTGCCATAATTACTGATGCAGTTTGAGGGCTAGCAGTTCAGAGTTCAGTCTTTAGGCTGCGCTTTTGAGTCTCAACCGAAAACGCAAGCTAAAGCTAAAACTCTAAATTGCATCAGTACCCTGCCGTAGGTTCATTATTAGTCTCAGCTGGTCGCCAGGTTCCTGGCCGAACGTTGACCGTTCTTCAGCAGGCATGTTCGTAGCGGTGTTAAATACATCTGAGGAACGCTGGAGAGCGTCCCGGATATTGTCTATTGCGCTCAGGGGATGGAAGGCTAAGACAAACCGAAGAGCGTGTCTTTGTGACAGCACACATACACCCAAAACGCGCGTGTCCAAAAGCGAAGGCTCGCTCTATGGTCAAATTGGTTGTGGATTTAGGTGACAGGATCAGCTAAAGGCAATCTTCCCAGAACCGCCCTTTTCCTGTTCAATATTGCTTCGGACTTTCAATAGGCGGTCGAGCATTTCGGCGCATTCTGCGCTGCGCGTGGCCAGCTGAGCATCCGCCTGTTCGTGCGTTTGCTTCAGGCGATGCAACTCATCCGCGATATGCAAGGCAGCGAGGATTGCCACTTTCAGCGAATCCACCGTCAGCGTGCCCGAGGAAATTTCACGCATGCGGCTGTCAACGAAATCGGCAAGCCGGGTTAGGTATTCAGAGTCGCCGTCGGAGCGGATGTTGTACGTTTGGTTGTAGATCTCAACTCTGATAGTCGGGGCGGCTGTCGTTGTGGTTTCCATACTTCTATTATCAAGCACCGGCGTGGTCACGGTAGTCATCTCAGCTCCTCGGCCATCTCGGGATCAAGCGATGCAACTGCGTCGAGCATGGCTTCAACCTTCGCACGTATGACATCGCGTTCGGCCAGCAGGGCTTCGACTTGTTTTTCAAGTCGCTGTTGCTCGAAAGGTACGCTGCCGCGATTGCGTCGCATTAGTGAGAGTTCCTTTTCCAGATTCTCCTTCTCCTGGCGCAGCGACTTGGTGAGTTCGATCGTGCGATAGATCTTGTCTTCTAAATGCGAGAATTTTTCCAGTCCGGATAAGGCGATCATCGGGCTTTCTTTCCCCACTACCTACTCGAATTCAATCCGACTCGGATTATGCGACTTCACGCCTGCAAGCGCAAGACTCTTCGCGCGCTTAGGTGTAATTTATTTTTCAATGAAGTTCAGCGCTGAATTTTTCGATTAACGAATTAACCAGTTCGCGATGGCGCTCTTCAACGTCTTCGTCTCTCAGAGTACCTTCATCCGAGCGATACTCCATGCGCAAGGTGATCGAGCGCTTGTCTGCTGGAATATTCGCACCTTCGTAAGTGCCGACCAAACTTACGCCGGCATAGTTCGGAATCG
>DATLBQ010000139.1:0-11304 GCA_035526805.1 Pyrinomonadaceae bacterium | reverse complement strand
AAACACCAGGATTGCCTTGCTCTGCTGCTGCGATGGTGGCAATCGCCGCGTCCTCAATGTGTAGCCACGACCAGACGCCTTCGCCATTTCCGACGATCGGGAACTGTTGCTGTCGTACCTGTTGGGCAACATCGCCATCGGGGTTGAACCAAGTGCCGGGTCCATAGAAGAAGCCATTACGCAGGGCAATCCCTTCTATGTTGGGATTTCCTAGTAAGCGATGCTCAAGCTCAGTTACTACGCGGGCATCCGCTGCAACCGCTGGCGAAGCGTCAAATGCTAATGGCGTTTCTTCATCTGCCAATCCAGGACCAGGAACCGCCCAGAATGCGATCGACTGCCTCAGGTAACGCCGCACACCGGCCGCTTGCGCGGCTGCCAGCACATTGGCACCCCCTTCTAAACGGATGCGAGTGTTGAAAGGGGCGGCGGCACTCATGGACTCACGGGTGTAGGTTCTCGGTAGGGCGGTGAGTTGTTCAATCACGACTTCCGGTTGAGCGCGACTGACAACAGCTTTGACCGCATCGGTATCAAATACATCGGCGATCGCCGGTTCGATACCCCGTTCCACCAAAGCCTTAGCTTCTTCTGGAGAGCGGCTCAGAGCAACGACAGCGTGTCCTTTGGCAATCAATTTCGCAATCAACGGACGACCGGCAGCTCCCGTTCCCCCTGCAACAAAAATCTTCATCTGTGAACCTCCTGTTGAAATACGGAACTATTGATGAGCCCCGCGCGGCGAGTTAATGATTCAACGCCGTTGCATTGGCTTGCCGCACGTCAGTCATCGGACGTCTTCGACCTGGTTCAGGTAGGCCCCATAGCCCTCGGCCTCCATGTCGTCGCGAGGGATAAACCGAAGCGCCGCCGAGTTGATGCAATAGCGCAATCCGCCGCGTTGCCGCGGCCCGTCCGGAAATACATGGCCGAGATGGCTATCGCCGTGCGCGGAGCGCACCTCGACGCCGCCCTCCATGGCGTCCGGGCGCTCGTTCACGTTGGCGGGATCGATGGGCCGGGTGAAGCTCGGCCAGCCGGAGCCCGAGTCGAACTTGTCCGTCCGACCGTGAACTACCTGGAACTACCGCAGCGACTTGAACCCTGCGCGAAGATCTTCCACGATCGCCTGCGGCTGCTCCCACGCGGCAAAGTGCGCGCCCTTCGGGTGGCGCTTATAGTAGACCAACTTGGGATAGGCCTTTTCGGCCCACTTTCGCGGGACCGGGCAGATCTCCTCTGGGAAAGCACTCACCACGACCGGGATCGCGACCCCCTGCGGAGCGAAGAAGGACAGCTTGTTTTCCCAGTATAGGCGGGCCGACGACACCCCGGTCTTGGTCAGCCAGTAGAGGGTGATGTTGTCGAGAATATCGTCTCGCGTCATGCCCTCGGCGACGCCGTCGAACACCCGAGCGATGAGCTTGTAGGTCCAGATATCATGATCGATGATCCACGCGGCCAAGCCGATCGGCGAATCCTCGATCCCATACAGCGTCTGGGGCCGGTTCCCCATCTCCAGGGCATAGCCGAGACCATACTTGTAGAAGAAGGAGACGTGGTCGAAAGCCTCTTTCTCCTCTTCGTCGAGGCCGGGAGGCGCCGCCGCGCCGGCAAAGGCCGGCGCATTAACCTCGGGCGGAATCGCACGGGCCAGGTTGGTGTGAATGCCAATCAGTCCTGCCGGTGCCTGCACACCCATCAGGTCGACGATGAGCGCACCCCAGTCGCCGCCTTGCGCGGCGTAGCGCTGGTATCCCAGGCGCTCCATGAGGGTGGCCCATGCGCGGGCAATGCGTTCGGGGCCCCAGCCGCTCGTGGTCGGCTTGCCCGAGAAGCCGTAGCCCGGCATCGACGGAATCACCAGGTGAAACGCTTGCTCGGCGGTCCCGCCGTGGGCCGTCGGATTGGTCAGTGGCTCGATGATCTTGAGCTGCTCGATGATCGAGCCAGGCCAGCCGTGGGTAACGATGAGCGGCAGGGCGTTCTCATGCTTCGACCGCACGTGGATGAAGTGGATGTCCAGCCCATCGACTTCGGTGATGAACTGCGGCAGGGCGTTGAGCCTCGCTTCGATCTTGCGCCAGTCGTAGTCCGTCGACCAGTAGCGGGCGAGCTTCTGAATCGTGGCAAGCTGCACGCCCTGGGTGTCGTCCGCAATGGTTTCCCGTTCGGGGTATCGGGTCGCCTTGATGCGCCTGCGCAATTCAGTCAAATCCGTTTCCGGAACCTTTATCTGAAACGGACGAATCGCAGTCTTATCGGCTGCCTGCTTGCTCCCTTGTTGTGTAGCACTGGTTTGCGTCATGGTGTTCTCCTTTTTAGTAGTTTTGAATTTTGGAATCGGCAAATGCCTCGCCGATCGTTTCTGGGCTTAACGCGACGGCCAGACCCCACATCGAACTCTCTTTGAGAAAGCGACGGCGCGATCTGTCCTCTAGCTGTTTCATTGTGTTCCTCTTGCTTAGTTCTGGGTTTGGGTGTGTCATCGTTTCGTCAGTTTCTCTGCGCTCTCCGGATCAAGGTGAGTACCGAGTGAAGACGAAATCGCGATCTTTGACTGCCTGGTGGCAGGGAAAGCACTTTTTCATGTCTGACTCGGGGCCAGGTTTGCCGTCCTTATCGAATTGAGCGTACCCCCAGCCACCGGTAGCGGCGTACTTCTTTGAATCCTTGACCATAAACTGCAGGTACCAAGGCGGTTGTTCGCCGGGAACGAAAGACTGCTCACGGCCGAAAGCTCTGTTGTTTTCCTCCGAAGGCACGTGGCGCCACGCTATTCGCCCAATGATGGGCTCATCATGCACGGTGACGATGACCAGGTAGTACCGATCGCTGCTTCCGCGCTCCTCTCGGCAAAGCTAGTCAAGAACGCGATCCTCAAGGTTTACCCCCGATTTCCTCACGGCATGTGTCCAACGCAGAAGGACGTGATCAATACCGACCTGCTTCAGTTTATCCAGCAGGAGCAAAGCTCGACAGCGACAGCTTAAGCTTGAGGCGCCGCCGGTAGGGCGCGTCATGCGCTCTGCCGCTGCGTCAATATTCCGCAACTACATCCGAGGAGGATGAAATGCGTGCAATCCAACCCATGTCGCGACCCGACATCGCCACACGTTTACTGGCCGGTGTTTCCGTGCCCGACACTCCGCTGATTTCGCGTGCCATCGAGTACGCACGAGAGCACTCTGAGCCCTACCTATTCAATCATGTCATGCGATCCTGGCTCTTTGCGGCGACCCTCGCTCAACTCAATCAGACTGCGCATGACGGCAAGGTTCTCGCCGTGACCACTATCCTGCACGACCTGGGTCTGGCGGAAGGCTTCAAAGGGCCGCTGCGATTTGAAGTGGAGCGAGCGAATGCCGCACGAGCATTCGCTCGCCAAGAGGGCCTCGCTGGACCATCGTTCACGTTTCGCTTTTCACGAACATCAGGAGGATTACCATAATGAGATGCTGTTCGCATTTATCTGAAATTAGCAATGTTACTCCGAAAACCCCGAACGGTTGTGAAGAGTGTTTGAAACTGGGCGACCGATGGGTCCATTTGCGCCTTTGTGTAACGTGCGGTCACGTGGGCTGCTGCGATGAATCAAAGAATAAACACGCAACAAAGCACTTCCATTCAACCAATCATCCCATAATCAAATCTTTCGAGCCGGGTGAGGATTGGGGCTGGTGTTACATTGATGAACTATTTTTCGAGTCGTTTCCAGGATCGTCGACTACCGAATGGTGCGGTGCGCTCGGGGTCACACCATGAGAAACGTCGGAGACGAGACTGCACAAGAAGGCGCCAAAGTCGAGGGACTCATGAATCAACGCGCCACCTCAGTTCGAAATCACTGCCTGTCTCCGGCGCGAGCCAGAGTGGCAATCGATGCACCCCTTGGTCCAGCAAATGATGCCCAGATGTTTCCCGAGCTTCCGTCGTTTGAGGCCGAAGTGAAACTGCGAATCTATTGCACCAAGGTACCGGTCAATACCTTAGTATTAGTATCGCCATTCCGATTGTTAATGCAAGGCACTGCTCAACTGGCGGCCCACCAGGGTTGATCAGTACTTAGACACGCTTCGCGAATAGGTAGTGACCTAATTTCAGCTTTCCTCTGTGCGACCTTTGTGTTCTCTGTGTCTCAGTCGTGAATTTTACTCGGCGAACACCCACCACAAAGGCACAGAGATCACGAGGACGGACAGAGATTTTCAAACCAGGTCACTACCCGCGAATAGGTACTGATGCAGTTTGAGGCTGGCAGTTCAGAGTTCAGCCTTTAGGCTGCGGTTTTGGCTCTCAATCGAAAACGCAAGCTAAAGCTTGAACTCTAAACTGCATTAGTACCCGCGAATAGTCTATCTGGCGCTGGTTGCCGACTTCAGATAGAATCCCACGGAATTCTTCGGGTTCTACGTAATTCACCTTCGCTCGTAATCATCCCAGTGAAATATTGTCCCCAATGTCGTCCCGTTCAACCTGACGATTCACTCACCTTCTGCCGCACGGCCTGGACCCAATTCTAAAGCCACTAAAAAAGGAGAAACCTTCGTGCAAAAGGAAGCAAAAATCGAAACCAGCGCGTCATCCGCCTTGAGCGATTATGACGCGATTACCCATACCGTTCAGAACTACATCAATGGCGGCAAAACAGGACGCACTGCCGACATGAAGCTGGCCTTCCATCGGGATGCAACTATCTTTGGGTACGTCGGCAGTGATCTGTTCGCCGGTCCAATCCAGCGACTTTTTGACTGGAATGATCAGAATGGTCCAGCAACCGAGCTGCAGGGCCGTATCACCCACATCGATCTAATCGAGACGGTTGCCACGGTGCGGTTGGAACTCGACAACTGGACCGGACATCGGTTCACAGATCTTTTTACGCTACTAAAGGTCGATGGCGAATGGAAGATTATGAACAAGGTTTTTCATCTTCATACCGAAGACTAGAAGAAGGAATGAGCTATGAAAACGAACTACCCCGCCAGGTTCTTTGCAGCCTGTGCCATCGTCGTGGCTTTCAGCGCCGCCGCACATGCCCAGCAAAAGCCTTGTGCGACGGCTTCGAAGTTTGGGCCGGACGATCAGATCGGCAATCTTAATTATGTGACTCCGGCGAAAACGCTTGCGGCTTCAAAACTGGTAACGCGCGGTAAGGCTTATCGGTTGGGGATTGAAACAAATAAAGACACCCCTGCATACGGGACGCGCACGTTTGCGATCACGGTGCTGCAGCCGGGCCAGGTGGGCGGAGCCACGTTCGGACCTACGAAATCGACTTACAACGACGACATCATCACAGGCTGGGTCGGCGTAGGTTCGCAGATTGACGGCTTCGGCCACCTCGGCATCGACAATCTCTATTTCAATTGCAACAAGGCCGCCGACTTCGCAATGCCTGACGGCCTCAAGAAGCTGGGCATTGAGAATGTGCCCGCCGTGGCCACGCGTGGCTTGCTGCTCGATATGACCGCTTACTTCAACACCGACATTGTGAAGGAAGGCACGGCGTTCAATCGAGCGGAAATCGAAGGAGCGATGAAGCGGCAGGGCATCAAGGCTATCGAGAAAGGCGATGTGGTACTTTTTTACACTGGCTGGCTAAAGCTAATCGGCAAGGACAACAAGCGCTTCATCTCGGTTAACCCGGGGCTGGGCCGGGATGGAGCAAGGTATCTCGCGTCGCTCGAAGTGGCGATGGTGGGCGCGGACACGTCGAACTTTGAAGTGATCCCGTTCGAAAAGGACGCGGGCGTTTATGAAGTCCACCAGATCCTGCTGGCGCTCAATGGCATTCACATCCTTGAGAACATGAATACCGAAGAGATGGCCAAGGATCAGGCGTGGGAATTCCTGTTCACGCTCGGGCCGCCGCGAATAACCGGCGGCGTGCAGGCAATCATTAATCCGATCGCGATTAAATAGTGCCGTTTGCTAGTCTACCTGGCGCTGGTTGCCGAACTTCAGATAGAATCCCACGCGATTCTTCGGGTCTACCTAAATCGCCCTTCGCTCGTAATCCCTGTGAAACGTTGTCCCCAATGTCGTCGCGTTGAACCTGACGAGTCACTAACCTTTTGCCGAACAGACGGTACAGCGCTCGTCAGTGATTCACTACCCGTAAGCGGCGAAGCGGGAACAGCGCGGCTGGGATCAGCAGCCACAGAGATCGAGACCAGCCTCCTTCCTCATGCGACGGATGCAAACGTGAGCCGTTCAACTGGCTCAACCACAGTACTGCCCCCAGCAATAACATCGACCGGGACGCGCGAATTAACAAGACCGAAGCGTAGTTGGATTGCGATTGCGCTTGTCATGTTGGTCGCTGCGACGGTTTGTGTCGGGGGCTATTTCTACTTCACGAGAAAAACGCAGACTTCGATCCAATCCATTGCCGTGTTGCCATTCGAGAATCGCAGCATCGACTCGGACACTGAATATCTTTCGGATGGGCTGGCGGAATCGTTGATTTATCGTCTGTCGCAACTGCCGAACTTGAAAGTCAGTCCGACGAGTTCGGTCATGCGTTATAAAGGCAAAGAAACGGACGCAATAAAAATCGGCAGTGAACTCGGCGTAAGTGCCGTGCTCCTGGGACGGATCATACAACGTGGCGACAATCTTACAATAAGTGCCGAACTGGTGGACGTCCGTGACAACAAGCTGCTCTGGGGTGAGCAATACGACCGCAAGATGTCAGACTTGCTGGCCACCCAGCGCGAAATTGCGCGAGAGATTGTCGAGAAACTGAAAATCAAAGTTTCGGGCGAAGAGAAAGGGCTCGACAAGCACTACACCGAGAACAACGAAGCTTATCAGCTTTACCTAAAAGGACGGTTTTACTGGAACAAGAGAACCGAGGAGGGGATGCGAAAGTCCCTTGAATACTATCAGCAGTCGATAGAAAGAGATCCTAACTTCGCGCTTGCTTACAGCGGCCTGGCTGACGCTTACGATCTTTTGGGCGCCCCGGACGCATCGGGCGCCATGCCGCCACACGAAGCCATGCCAAAAGCGAAGGCCGCGGCGCTCAAGGCTCTGGAAATCGATGACGCACTAGCCGAACCTCATGTTTCGCTGGCCCACCAGAAATATTATTACGACCGCGACTGGGCGGCTGCTGAGCGCGAATATAAACGGGCCATAGAACTCAATCCGAACTATCCTACCGCTCGCTCTTGGTATGCCGTTTATTTAATGGCCGGCGGGCGGTTCGACGAGGCCCTGGCACAGATTAGACGGGCGCAAGAACTGGATCCGCTCTCCCTGCCTATTAACATGACAATAGGGTGGATTCTCCTAACTGCCCGACAAAATGATCAGAGTGTTGAGCAATTACACAAGACGTTGGAAATGGATCCGAACTTTGTTCTCACGCATCACCGTCTCGGACTCGTTTACGAACAACAAGGGCGGTATAACGAAGCCATGGCCGAGTTTAAGGAAGTCCTCAGACTGACAGCGGGCAAACCGTTAGGACTTGTGTCGCTGGCACATGCGTACGCATTGTCCGGACAACGAGCGGAAGCGCAAAAAACTCTCGCTGAGTTACAGGAACAATCTAAGCATCGTTTCGTCTCACCTGCTTCGGTAGCAGCAATATATGTTGCTCTGGGAGACAAAGATGAAGCTTTCGTCTGGCTTGAGAAGGCGGAGGAGGCGCGCGATGGAATACTGGCGCGACTGAAAGTGGATTCCAGATTCGACAACTTGCGCTCCGATCCGCGTTTCACTGATTTTGCGCAGCGCGTGGGTGTGCCGAAGTGATTTGATTCGAAGGGCACCACGCGTCGAGGTTGGGACCGGATAAGGACGGGGGATCAATTACGACTGCTGTGCCTCGCACCGTGCCGAAAGGCCGGGCTACCTACGACCGCGGCTTTGCCGCCGCACCGTGCGGAAAGGCTCTGCCTTTCCCTAACACCCCTTCATGCTTGAGGCTACGCCTCCGCCCCAGCTCAAGTAGTTCAGAGTACAAACTTTTGTTTGCGAATCACCCTCCCGGCGTTTCCTTAAATAAGGACTCGAGTTCTTTCGCTGCCTTTTCGACTGTGCGTTCAGCGTCTTCCACCGCCATCGCCGCCTCTTCTAACTCGACCGCAACGCTTCGCGCGCGTAGGGCCGTATCTTCCGCGGACGCTTTTGCTTTCTCCAAACTCGCTTCGACGTCGCGCCTGTGCTTCTCGGCCTTCTTCGCCTCTGCGTCGGCCTTTTTCTGCGCTGCCTCCAAACTCTGTGCCCTGGATCGGGCTTCGGTCAGCGATCTCTTTGCGTCCTGCAATGAAACTTTCGCGGCAGCTATCTTCGCCTTACGCGTCTCTTCAAGCTGACGAACGTCGTCATCTGGTCCCACCTTACGCCGTGTTTTCGTGGGAGCACTGCTGGGCTTTTTTGAGGGCGTAACCCGAGAGGGTTCATCTCTCGGCTCCGCCATCCCGGCGGCGGGAACGAATGAGCCGAATGACTCAAAACCCGGAGGATCGACGTCGTCGGTCAAACGCCCGGGACGTGGACCATCAGAACGCGATGCGTATGCTGACATTCCTTCGAGAGTGGCAGTGATGCGGCGGACAGTGTCGAGCGACGGATTCTGACCTGGGTTCGGACCTGCATCGCGCAGCAATGCGATTGCGAGATCTGAAAGGTGCGTAAGCGCCTCGCGTCGCGCTTCGAGGGCTTCACGCATATCCGCGGCCTTCCCGGCAGAACGAGAAGTCTGGGCTTTGTGAAAGCGCTCCCCTGACGCGATCAGCCGGTCGAATGCCTCGCGATGATTCCAGTAGAGTTGGTTCACAGCCCACGCCGAGATGGGAGGCTTGGCCAACGCCTTCACGCGAGCCGCGTCATCACCGCGCCCGCTCTTCTTTAACTTCGCCGCCAGTGCGTTGCGCGCGCCAGTGAACTCTGCCAACGGGAGCCTGAACAAAGGATCAACCTCAGCATCGTCGAGATCCTCGCGCCTGCGCTTATGCGCGCTGAACGTGAGCACTGTTTTCCCGCCCTGCTTTTCACTCTTTTTCATTTATGCATCTAGTATCTCACTGTTACAAAAAGGAAAGACCCTCACAAAATAGTCTCCGGCATGCCAATAAAACTTTGCTAAACGCTGAAAGCGTTCGCCAATTTCAGCCCAGGGTTGCGCCTTCGCAACCCTGGGGAAACGCAGGTCCATACTCGACGACCGCAACTCTGAAGGAGTTGCGTCGCGCGCCGTGGCCGAAAATCTGTCGCAACTCCTTCAGAGTTGCAATAAGGAAATTTAGCTTTTTGTTTCCCAGGGTTTCAAAGCAAACCCTGGGCTGGAATTAGCCAACGCTTTCAGCGTTTTAAATCGCCCGCAGATTTCCGGTCCCGTAGATTCTCAGTCAACCACCTTCTCAACCCTGCCACCAAGATGCTTGCCCAGAAACTCTTCCATGGCGCGATAAAACTCGAAGCGGTTCTCCTCATTTGAGAAGCCATGTCCTTCGTTGGCTTTTACGATATAAGGTACTTCGATCCCTCGGGCCTTCAGGGCCTCTACCATTTGATCCGATTCCGCTTTGTTTACGCGCGGATCGTTGGCCCCCTGAGCAATCAACAACGGGACTTTAATATTTTTACTATGGAAAACCGGAGAAGCCGCCGTCAACAGATCCTTTTCTTTCTCTGGATGTCCAACCATCTCGTAGACCATTTCCAGATACGGCTTCCAGTAAGGTGGGAAGGCTTTGATGAACGTAAACAGGTTTGACACGCCTACGTAATCAACCCCGACGGCGTAGAGATCCGGCGTGAAAGTAAGCCCTGCCAGCGTGGCATAGCCGCCGTAGCTGCCGCCGTAAATACCAACGCGTTTAGGATCGGCGATCCCCTCCTTGATCAGCCATTTGACACCATCGGTGATGTCGTCTTGCATGGCCTTGCCCCATTGTTTAAAGCTCGACTCCCAAAACCTCCGACCGTACCCGGTCGAGCCGCGGTAGTTAACCTGCAGCACCGCATATCCGCGGTTCGCCAGGAACTGCACTTCAGGGTTATAGCCCCATGAGTCTCGCAGCCATGGACCACCATGGGGATTCACAACCACGGGCAGATTGCGGGGCGGCACTCCCTTGGGGAGAGTTAGGTAGCCGTTAATGGTCAGCCCGTCGCGGCTCTGGTACTTGATAGGTTTCATGGGAACCAGATCCTGGTCGTTCAGCCACGGGCTTACGTCGGCGAGCTTGCGAAAGTCTTTCGACTTCAGATCGTAGAAGTAGTAAGCGCCGCGTGAGCGATCGGTAAAAGTGCGCACCAGGCATTTGTCCTCTTCAAGATTGCAGCCTGCCAAACGCACTTCATAGCCGGGCAAACGTCGCTCAAGATCTTTCTGCAAGTCGGCTCGCTGCTTGTCAATGAAGTGGTAGTGCGTTTTGTCTGTGGTGTAAGAGACTCCGGTAATCGCGCGGCGCTTGCGAGAGCTGAGAAGCGTCGTCACGTCAACCTCAGGATGTTCGTATACCTTCTCAGGCTCTTTCTTGCTTTCAACGTCGTATTTGACGATGGCTGTCTTGTCTCGCCCGATGTTGGTCGCCACATAGAGCTGGCTGTTATCAGATGTGAATACTAACGGTGTCATGGTCTCTCTGAACGTGGTGGTAACAACTGGAGCAAACTTGTCGGCTTCGGTCTTCCTCATCATCAGCGAGGTGCTCACGCCATCCGTAGTTGTGGCGATGCGGAGATTTCCATCCCAATCGGTGCCCCAGCCAGTGTAATTGCCTGGGTTTTCGGCAATCATCTGCATCTCGCCGGTGTTGACGTTGATGCGATAGACATCATGGATCTGTGGGTTGCGCTTGTTGAGACCCACCAGGATTTCGTTTTCGTTGCGTTCGAGCCGGTCGATAATCTGAGCACGAACTTTCTCAAACGGGGTCAGATCCTTCGGGTTAGAACCGTCGATGCCGACGGCGTAAAGCCGGTAGTTTTCATCGCCACCCGTGTCTTGTATATAGACAATGCGCTTGTCGCCCTTCCAGGCGTAACCGGAGATGTCGCGCTCCTTTGCGCTGGTAACGCGAGTAGCCTGGCCGGAGCCAATCTTCTCGACAAAGACATTGAGGCGCTTCTCCCAGGGCTGCAGAAATGCCAGATACTCGCCATTCGGCGAAATTGAGTATCCCGTTTTTATAGTATTTCGAAAGAAATCCTTCATCGGAATAAGTGGCGCTACAGCTTCTGTAGTTTGAACTTTCCTCTGCGCCGAAGCGGACAGGGTAACGAGTAGTAGGAGCTGTATCAACAGCGCAAAGGTTTTAGTTTTCATTGACTTCCTCCCAG
>DATLBQ010000138.1:0-6606 GCA_035526805.1 Pyrinomonadaceae bacterium | reverse complement strand
TCGCTGGCGCGGCCAAGAGGAAAACCGGTGGCCACAGCTACCCGTTCCACTCCAGGAAGCGCCGAGACTCGAGACATGGCCTCCTGACAAAACGCTGCGGCTTGAGAAGCCTCCTTATATTTGGCGTCAGGCAAACGCATGCGGAAGGTCAAAACATTTTGCGGATCAAACCCCGGCTCAACGGAAGTCAGACGGTCAAAACTTCTGACGACTAGCCCGGCTCCAACCAACAACATCAGCGCCAGTGCAACCTCCGTAGCTATTAGTGAGCGACGCAGCCTGCCGCCTGCACCTCCGAACGACCCACGGTCACCTCGCTTAAGCGCCTCGTTCAAACCGAAGCGTGAACTCTGTAAAGCTGGGAAGAGACCGGCTAAGATGCCGACGGCGACGGTGATAAGGGAGGTGAACGCCAGCACGCGCCAGTCGATGGTGACCTCGTCCATGCGCGACATCTCTGCGGTACTTAACCGGGACAGCAAATTGATTCCCCACGTCGCCATCAAGACACCGAACGCACCACCGATTAACGCGAGAAGTAAACCCTCGGTAATTAACTGACGCACTATGCGCCAGCGTGAGGCGCCGAGTGCGAGCCGCAAGGCAATCTCCCTGCGTCTGGTCGCTGCGCGCGCCAACATGAGATTGGCCACATTGGCGCAGGCTATCAACAACATGAATGCTACCGCCGCAAACACGACTCGCAATGATTGGCGCGAATCTCCGACGTAATCATCGAGAAATGATCGAGTGTTTGCGCCTATACCTGTGTTCGACGCGGGATAGAGCGTGGCCATTCGAGCTGATATGGCGTTAAGCTCCGCCCGCGCCTGTTCAATCGTCACACCTGGTTTCAACCTCGCCGTTACCCGCACCGTGTGCGACTTTCGATCCTGCATAAAATCCAGATTGTTGAGTCTGCCAAGCGGCGTGAACACATCGTTGTTGATATTTGTACGACCGTAGAAATCAAACCATGGGGGCATCACACCGATTACGGTCCAGGGTTCACCGTTGTAGGTGATGGATTTACCGATCGCATCTGAAGCGCCGCCGAATTGGCGCCGCCAGAGACCATGGCTAATAACTATGACGGATGGTGCTCCGGGATTGTTTTCCGCTTCAGTGAAGGCGCGACCGAGCATTGGCTGAACGCCCAGAGTTGCGAAGAAGCTCGGAGTTACCAGCCGGCCTATCACTCGCTCTGGCTCATTTGCGCCGGTGATTATTCCGCCCGTAGGCATGCGCGCCGACATCTCTTCAAACACCGACTGCTGTGCTCGCCAATCGAGATAATCGGGATAGGCTACGGAGATATCGGCAGCTCTAAGAGAATTTTCCGAGATTGCCACCAGCCGGTCAGCGTTCGGATACGGCAGTGGCCTGAGCAGCACGGCGTTAACTAAGCTGAATATGGCGACGTTAGCGCCGATGCCCAACGCCAGTGTGACGACTGCCACGAGCGTGAACGCGCGCCGCTTTAGTAAGCTGCGTAATCCGTAGTGAATGTCTCTTAAGAAAGTTTCCATACCCGTCCCGTTACGCTCACCTATCGGATGTTGACCCATCTTTCAAAGGCAAATGCTTCCATTCAAGTCGATAACCCACACTGGAGGGGCACTAAGACCCGAAGCAAAACCAAAGATCGAAAAGCTCCACGTCGGGAAGGGTGGCTTGCCCCCGCTTGCGTTGAATGCCATTCGACGGGCGGGGGCAAGCCGCCCTTCCCAACCCTGAGACTTTCTTTCTTGAGTCATTTCTGTGTGTCGCCAAGCCGATGCGACTTCGAACTATTCGTATCTCAACGCCGTCAGTGGATCGACTCTGGTCGCGCGGCGCGCCGGAATGTAGCAGGCGAGCAATGCGACCGTTATCAGTAAGAGTGAAATTGAGGCGAAGGTTACCGGGTCAGTCGCACTCACCTCGTATAACAAACGAGACATCAATCGTGTCAGCAGCCAGGCAGCGGCGAGTCCGAGGGCGACTCCAGTCAGCACCAGCACCATTCCCTGTTTAAGGACCATGCGCATGATGTCGCCCATCTGGGCGCCCAGTGCCATGCGAATCCCAATCTCCTGCGTCCGCTGATTGACGAGATAACTAATCACGCCGTACAAGCCAATGATCGTCAGCACCAGCGCAAGGGATGCGAATATTCCCATCAGGCCCATCAGGAATTTCCGGTCCGCCGTGCTGCGATTTACCAAGAAGTCAACCGTGCGGATCTTCCACATGGGTTGATCCGCATCAACTTTCCAAATCGCCTGGCGTACGGGTTCGGTTAAGCCCATGGGCTCGACAGTCGTGCGAATCACCACCGTGGCGAAGAGTCCGGGGTCCTGGCTATAGGTGTCATACATCTGTGGCTTTTGTTCTTCCTCGAGCCAGAAGTGTTTCGCGTCACCAACGACGCCTATAATCGTGGCGGTAGATCCGTCTTCCACTAACTTGATCTGTTTGCCAAGCGGATCCTGGTTGGGCCAAAAGCGGTTCGCCATTGTCTGATTGATAACGACGACTGCCGGGCTGTTGGCCTGGTCCTCTTTGCCGAAGACGCGGCCTTTCAGCAGCGGAATGCCGATAGTCTCGAAATAATTCGGCATGGCAGTATTGAACATCACCTCCGGTTCCATGCCTTTTGGCGGCGGCTCCCGGTCTGGCAAGACGATCGCGGTGGTGGCACCGTTACCGCTAAATGGAAGACCACGCACGAGTGAAGCAGATTGCACACCGGGGACTTCCTGAAGCCGGTCGATTGCCTGGCGGTGAAAATTCCACTGCGCGGCGGGCTCTTTGTACTTCGTGCGCGGCAGACGATATTCGAGGGTCAGGAGTCGCTCCGTTTTGAAACCAACATCGACCCGCGCTAGTTTGTCGAAACTTCTAATCAGCAGGCCGGAACTCACCAGCAACACCAGCGAGAGCGCAACCTGAAGCACGACGAATGCTCCGCGTATTCGGTTCCACCTCGAACCTTCTCCACTGCCGCGAGCGCCCTCTTTAAGAAACGATTGCAGTTCAGGTTTTACGAGTTGCAAGGCCGGCAATAATCCAAATAGCCAACCGGTGATCACGGAGATAGCGAATGCAAACAGAAGCACGCGCGTATCAAGCGTGGCTTCCTTAGTGTTCACGAAGTTTTGCGGTAACTTGAGCAGACCATACAAACCCCAATGGGCCAGCAGTAAGCCGCCCACGCCACCCATTAAACCTATCAACGTCGACTCGGTCAGCAACTGTCGAATCAATCGCCAGCGGCTGGCGCCGAGTGCCGCGCGTACGGCAATCTCTTTTTGCCTGGCCAGTCCCCGCGCCAACAACAGATTGGCGAGGTTCGCGCACGCGATTAATAAGATGACACCAACTGCCGCAAACAAAAGCCACAGCATGGGACGAACGCCGCGGACCAGCAGCTCGCGAAGGAAGTCAGCCCTGGCGCCTCGTCCTGCGTTTTCCCTGGGGTACGCCTGTGCGAGTTGACTGGCGATGGTGCCGGCTTCCGCCTGCGCCTGCGACAAACTGATTCCAGGCTTGAGGTGACCCATTCCAAACAGCAGGCGCCACTCTCGTTTGCCGGTATTGCCGGGATAACTTGCGACCGGCAGCCAGACTTCAACGTCTGGATCAAACGGCTGTTTGAAACTAGATGGCACCACGCCGATAACGCTGTACGGTTCGCCGTTGAGGATGAGCTTTTTGGACGCGAGATTAGGGTCGCTGTTCAAACGCTCCTGCCACATCTTTTCGTTCACGACCGCCAACTTTTCGCCGCCCTGCCGGTCTTCGCCTTCAGCAAAGGTGCGTCCGATGAGCGGCGGTAGATTGAAGACCCTAAAAAAGTTTGCGGTAACAAAGGCGCCGCGCACGCGATCCGGCCGTTCACCGCCGGTAAGGTTGACACTCTGAGACTGAAAACCCGTCAGGTCTTCAAGCGAGCGCATTTGTGCCTGGTAGTCCTGAAATTCGGGAACAGACATTCCGTCGCGATCGCCGCCCGAGCTGATGGTTGAAAGCGCGATGAGTCGATCGCTATTGTGGTAAGGCAGCGCGCGCAGGAGCACGGCGTTGACCACGCTGAAGATGGCGGTGTTGGCGCCGATACCCAGCGCCAGAGTGATCACCGCAATGATCGAGAATAGTGGCTTCTTAGCCAACATGCGGACGCCATAGATAAGATCTTGTCGTAGTGTTTGCATAGCTCTCGCCTCAATTAACGGTACGAAACAGAACCGGGGAAAAGGTTAAATGGGTAAAAGGGAAAGAAATAAAGTTGGCGCTCGGCATCGTATTTCGCGTACCCATTACCCTTTTCCCCACTTCCCCTCTTCCCCTCTTCCCCAGTTCCTTACCCGATCTGTTTGTTCTTCATCAGCGTTGAAAGAACGCGGCCGCGCTCATAATCCGATTTGATCGTTTGAGCCGCTTGCAGAAAACCTTCACGCAAACGAGCATCACCCGCGTAAGTGTTCGACGCCTCAATCAGCAAAGTTGCCTTCTCATAGTCAGAGGAAATACTGCTGGCAGAATTGAGCACACGCGACAATACGTCGTCGTTTGGCTTTCCATTCTTCAGCAACGCCGAAAGCACACGCCGATGCTCGTAATCCGAACTAATCGTCTGTACGGTTTGAAAAAAGGCGCTGCTCAGATCGCGATTGTCTAAATAAACGCCGGCCACAGCTATTAGTACGCTGGCCTTCTCGTAATCCGATGAAATGCGGGCTGCAGACTTCGCGGTCTGTATCAGCGCAGCGTGAGTAGGAGTAGTATTCTTGAGCAGCGCGGTTAACACGCGCTTGTGTTCGTAATCGGATTTGATCGTTCCGATTGCTTCAAAGAATGCAGGCATCGCACCTTCTTTACCGGCCAATTCCGGGGCGACACCAATCAACAACTGTGCTTGTTCGTAGTCTGAAGTGATCTGTCGAGCGACCTCGCGCAGAACGTTCTGCAGAGCGGTAGTCGGGAGCTTGCCGTTCTTGATGAGCGCCTGGAAGTAGATCCGTTTCGCATAGCTGCCGGAAACGAGCGCGATCTCCTCAAGCACACCGTTCACTCCGCGCTGCCGCATGATGCTTTGCACTCGTTTATCGGCATCAATGCCGCTCTGCCGCACCGCGCTGAGCACAATCTTAGAGAGCCATGTACGCGCGTCCTGATCCAAAGGATGAGCTGCGCCATTCAGGTAAAAGGTGCGTTCCAACTGCCCGCCGGCGTTTCGCCTAACTTCATAGCGACGTGATTGACCATCCCGGTCTTGCTCAACGCGGAAATACCCTCCTTGGGAAATATCGCGCACGTCCGTGTAGTCATCTGTGAATTCCGCCTTGCCCTCGATTTCGACCCGCATTCTCAAGTGATCGTCGCTGTTCTCCCAGCGCATTGTGCTGCGCGTCTGGTGCTCTTGTTTTTGCGCCCGCGTGTGGCTCGTCATGAGAAACACAAACGACGCAATGCCCAGCGCGATTGCTAGTAAAATTGCTTTTGATTTCCTGCCAACCATAATTAATAAACCCTCCCGGACTATGTTCTTTTTTGGAGTGCGCTGACCTGTCAGCGCTTTGTTCCTGGGCGGCTTGATGCCCAGCCGTTAATGGTTTCAACGTAGCGATGGTCGCGACAGGTCGCGACCGACCTAAAGCGCTGACAGGTCAGCGCACTCCAAAGCTATTCGTATCTCAGCGCTTCCAACGGATCGACCTTCGTTGCGCGACGCGCCGGCAGATAACAAGCCAACAAAGCCACTGCGGTCAGTACTGCCGAAACTGCCAGAAAGGTCGTCGTATCAGTTGGTGTCACTCCAAAAAGCAAAGCCTTTATGAAACGCGTGAAGGCGAAGGCTCCCAGCAGTCCCATTACTTCGCCGATCAGCACCAGCGCCATTCCCTGTTTCAAGATCAACTTCAGCACATCCATCACGCGCGCACCGAGCGCCATGCGAATGCCCATCTCCTGTGTTCGTTGCGTTACCGCATAGGAGAGCAAACCATAAATGCCGACCGCCGCCAGTGTTAGGGACAGCACACCAAACAAACCCATCAACAGCATGCTTAGTCGCGGCTGCGCGATGCTATCTGCGACGATGCGATCCATCGTTTTTATATTTGTGATTGGCTGGTTGGGATCGACGGCCAGTACCGCACTGCGCAACGCAGGAACGATCGCTGTCGGATCGCCCAAGGTGCGCACGAGCACCGTCATGTTCTGCAAGGGGGCCTGGCTTGCCGGCACGTAATAGGTTGGCTCCGCATCGGCATTCAGGCCGGCGGATTTCACATCGCGGACAATGCCGACGATTTCAAACGAAGTCAGCCGCTGGTTATTCCAGATGCGCGCGGGCGCGCTTAGTTGCAGTCGCTGTCCCAGCGCTTGCTCATTGGGGAAATACTTGCGCGCAAAACTTTCATTGACGACGGCTACTCCCGGATGGTCCTGATCGTCCTGCGCAGTGAAACTGCGGCCACTGACACTCCGGGCGCCAATGGTCTGAAAATAATCCCAGCTTACCGGATTAAAATTCGCTGACTCTGACTCACCCGGCGGCGTGGGCCTTCCGACAACAGTGAAGGCGTCAACCCAGTTCGCCTCTAACGGTTGATCGTAGGC
>DATLBQ010000137.1:0-9411 GCA_035526805.1 Pyrinomonadaceae bacterium | reverse complement strand
TCAATTGTATGTTGCGGCATTTGCCACCGCCTGGATCGGAATAAAATTTGGCGGCGTATTTATCAAAGGCGCTGACGGCCAGATTCTTAGTGCGCCGATCGCAAGTTTGCCTTCTCTCCTGCTGATTCTGCTCTGCCTGCTGGCGGCGATCGTGGCAGGTGGATTATGGGGAGCAATCCCGGGGATATTGAAAGCTCGCTTTGGTTCGCACGAAGTTATCAACACCATCATGTTGAACTTCCTCGCGGTCGCGCTCGTCAGTTACTTCATTCAGTATCACTACAAGCTGCCGGGTGATCCCATCATGCAGAGCGTTCCGATCGCGGATGGTGCGCACATCGCCCGGTTAGGCAAGTTTATCCCGGCGATGCCTCCCTGGATTCCGCTCAATCTTGCATTCATTCTGGCTCTAATCTGTTGCGCGCTGGTTTATGTTTTTCTGTGGCGTACCAAGTGGGGATACGAACTGCGATCGACCGGAACCAATCCGACCGCGGCTGAATACGGTGGTATATCGGTGCGCAAGCAGATTGTTATTGCGATGACGATCTCCGGAGCGTTGGCGGGAATGGTTGGCATCAATGAAGTGCTTGGTTATCGCCATCGCTACTATGACGGGTTTTCTGATAACTACGGCTATACGGGCATCGCGGTGGCCCTACTCGGCCGTAACCATCCGGTGGGCGTGATCATATCAGCGCTGCTGTTTGCCGTGCTTCAGCGCGGCGGCATTCCGGTTGACGCCTTCACGCAATACGTCACGAAAGATATCGTCCAGGTGTTGCAGGGGACGATAATTCTTTTTGTAGCAGCTGAAGCTTTTTTCCGCGGCCCATTCGCGAAATGGGGCCTACTGAGACGCTCAAAAGTGTAAAGCGAGAAGCGCAATTCCAAAGAGGCTAAGGTAATGGCAGAAATTTTAAATATCGCGCTTATCTGGTCGACCATACGGCTGTCTACCCCCTTGATCCTCGCCGCGCTCGGCGGTTTGTTTTCGGAACGCTCAGGCGTCATTAACATCGCATTGGAAGGGATGATGTTGGCGGGGGCATTCACCGCTGCTGCCGTAACCTATGCCGTGGGTAATCCTTATGTGGGCCTGGTCGCAGGAATGTTGGCCGGAATGTTGATAGCCGCAATTCACGCCGTCGCCTGCATTCGTTATAAAGCTGATCAAGTTGTTACGGGGACCGCCATCAATATCCTCATGATCGGCATGCCCGCGTTCCTCAGCGGCGCATTTTTTCTATCGTCTGGTTCTACCCCCCAGATTCCCAAGGAGCATTTGATACCGACAATACCAATCGTGATCGCTTTCGCGCTGGTCCCAATTAGCTGGTATGTCCTATACAAAACTCCATTCGGATTGCGTTTGAGGTCAGTTGGTGAAAATCCAGAAGCTGCCGACGCCGCCGGTGTCCCCGTCGCGCGAATGAGATACGCTGGTGTGTTGTTGTCGGGATTGCTGGCAGGACTGGGGGGAGCTTATCTTTCAATCGGGCAGTCGTCATTGTTTACCAGAAACATGACTTCCGGTCGCGGCTTCATTGCGTTGGCGGCGTTAATCTTTGGCAAGTGGCGCCCGGTTCAGACTTTGCTGGCGTGCCTGTTGTTTGGTTTCACAGAGGCCATCTCAATTCAGATGCAGGGCGTGGTCAAGCTCCCATCCGGAGACGATATTCCGGTGCAGTTTATTCAAATGGTGCCGTACATCCTGACGATCGTTGTGCTTGCTGGCTTCATTGGTTCGTCACGACCGCCCCGCGCCCTGGGCATCCCGTATCAGAAGGAAAGGTAGGACAGTTTCAAGTTTCAAGTTCGGAAAAGCTGCATACAGGTTGTTTCGAGTCTGAGTTCACCCTGAAAAGAAGCCGCTTAACTCTTCCGCTGCTTTCAGGAGGACGCAATGGCTACGTTTAAGAAATTCGAAGAGATCGAATGTTGGAAAAAGGCACGAGAGCTGACTCGTCGGATTTAGGAAATTACAAATAAACCGGCGTTTGCACGCGACTTTGGACTCAAGGATCAGATCCGTAGAGCATCCGTCTCGGTGATGTCGAACATCAGAGGGGTATGATTGAAGTGGCACCGCAGAATTTGTTTATTTTCTGGCAACCGCAAAGGGTTCTGCTGCAGAGGTTCGATGTCAGCTCTACGTGGCTGCCGATCAGGGCTACATTCAACAGCAACATTTTAATGAACTGAACTCCTTAGCGTTCGAGACATCAGGGATGCTGTTTGGTTTGATGAAGTACTTACGAGCTTCGGGGTACAAGGGAACAAAGTTCAAGACCCCAGCTTTGGATCGAACTTGAAACTTGAAATTTGAAACTCGGAACTCGAAACCAATTTCGTATGGTTGAGGCGACAGGTAAATCAGATTTGTATTCACGCGCTGAGAATGCGGCACGGACGATCAACGCGCGCGTCGGTGTCCAGGCACAAATTGCGATCGTACTAGGCAGTGGACTGGGGGACTTTGCCGAAGAGTTTGAAAACGCGGTGTCGTTGCCCTATAGGGAAATTCCGGGGTTCGTAGCTTCCACGGCTCAGGGGCACGTCGGCAGCTTAGTTGCAGGCAAAATTGAAGGCGTCCAGGTTTTGGCAATGCAGGGGCGGGTGCATTATTACGAAGGGTATTCGCTCGAGGAAGTAACCTTTCCGATCCGGACCTTTAAACTGTTGGGAATCGAAAACCTGATCCTTACCAACGCTGCCGGCGGCATAGACGTGCAACTTAACCAGGGCGCGCTAATGGTCATAAGTGATCATCTAAACCTGATGGGTGTAAATCCACTGCGCGGTCCGAACGATGAACGTTTCGGTCCGCGTTTTCCTGACATGTCGGAGATTTATTCACGCGAGTTGCAGGAATTGGCAACTGAAGAGGCGAGGTCACGGGGAATTACAGCGCGACGCGGCATCTATGCAGCATTAGCGGGACCAAACTACGAAACGCCGGCGGAGATCCACATGCTGCGCGCTTTCGGCGCTGACGCGGTGGGTATGAGTACCGTCCCCGAAGCAATCGTGGCCCGTCACATGGGCATGAAAGTTTTGGGTCTGTCATGCATTACGAATATGGCTGCCGGTATTAGTGAAGTCCCGATCAATCACGACGAAGTGATCGAAACGGGCCAGAGAGTACGGGAGACATTTACGCAGTTGCTGCGTTCCATCATTTCAAAAATTGGGGCCGAGGGTTAGCCGTCAGATAGCCTGTGCACAAAGCAAAGCCCTGAGTTTAAATTAGTCTGCTTAGCTGTGCCCCTGCGTTGAGTTAATTGTGAGTTTAATCATAGGCATTTCCGGTGGCACTGGTTCGGGCAAGACCACGGTTGCAAACCGCATCCTGGAAACGGTTAGGGCGAGCGAAGTCGTCTTCATCCAGCAGGACTCGTATTACCGCAATCTTAAAGACCTGCCTCTCGATTATCGTCAGCTCGCCAACTTCGATCACCCGGACGCGCTTGATAACGATCTGCTCGTCAATCACATTCGCCGGCTGAAAGCAGGCGAACCAATTGAACTACCACTCTACGATTTCAAGACTCATACACGCTTAAACGAAACTCGGTCTGTGGAACCGAAGCCCATCGTGATCGTCGAAGGCATACTGATCTTTGTCGACCCGCGCCTGCTCGAACAACTGGACATAAAGGTGTTTGTCGATACACCTGACGATATTCGGTTCATTCGGCGTTTGCGCCGTGACATTGCGGAGAGAGGTCGTACGGTAGAATCAGTCATCGAACAGTACCTAGCGACAGTGCGGCCAATGCATATGCAATTTATCGAACCCTCAAAACGCAACGCGGATGTCATTATTCCGGAAGGTGGTCATAATCTTGTGAGCATAGATCTGATAAGTGGAAAGATACGCGAGAGGTTGGCAGGCGCCCTGACCTCCATGGGAGGTCAAACTTGATTCCAGAGAGTTTGCAACAGCTGCTGGAAACAGCGAAAAACGCGAGACTGCAATCAATCGCGCCGTTCTCAAATTTCCTGGTCGGCGCCGCGATAAAAACCGGTGAGGGGAAAGTCTACACCGGTTGCAATGTGGAGAGCGCGAGCTATGGACTGACCGTTTGCGCTGAGCGCGTGGCCATCTGGAAAGCGTTGTCAGAAGGGGAGCGAGACTTTAGCGAACTTGCGATAGTGGCCGATACCGGAAGCTTGACGCCTCCCTGCGGCACCTGTCGTCAAATCATTTGGGAGTTCGCCAAAAATGCAACCATCGTGCTTGGTAACCTGCGTGGCGAAACGCAGATGGTTTCCATAAGGGAGCTTCTACCGCGCGCTTTCGACGCGCGGTTTCTCAAGCAAGCCGCCGAGGACGCAAAGGAAGCCGGCTGATATTGATTTCACACCTGTGCACATCAGGCCGGTGTGATATCAGGTCAGTACCACCTCGCGGTAGCGGGTGGGTTTTTATCTGGCGACGCAGACCCACCCGCTACCGCGCGGTGGTACTGACTTCATGCCACGAGGATGCATCAGCGCAAGGCTCTTAGAACTCTTGAGTAATTTGTCCGAATTGAATTCCGTATGTCAAAACAAATCTTTATCGTCCTTGCACTGCTGGCCACAATTATCGTCAACACATTACCATCCCAGGCACAGCGAAACAGAGGAAGGCGCATGATTCGAGTCGATCTCATTGTGGTTAATGGCACGCTGGTAACCATGGATCACGATCGTCGCGTGATACAGGACGCGAGCGTCGCGATCGAGCGCGGCCGCATAGTCGCGGTGGGGTCAAGCACGGACATCATGAGGATGTACACAGCGCCAGAGAGAGTCGACGCCACGGGCAAAATCATCGTCCCTGGGCTGATTAATGGGCACACGCATATTCCGATGACGCTGTTTAGAGGCTTGGCTGACGACCTCGACCTGCAAGACTGGCTCACAAAATATATCTTCCCAGCGGAGGCGAAAAACGTTACCGAAGAATTCGTCCGCGTGGGCACTCGGCTCGGATTAGCAGAAATGATCCGCGGCGGCACGACCACTTACTGCGACATGTACTACTTTGAGGATGCTATCGCCGATGAAACCGCGAAGGCGGGTGTTCGCGCAGTGTTGGGCGAGACAGTGATCGATTTTCCGGTTGCCGACAACAAAACCAACGCCGAGGCAATGGCTTATGTGGAGCGATTCGTTCAGAAGTGGAAAGCACATGAGTTAATTGTTCCAGCGGTCGCGCCGCACGCTCCATATACCGTTTCTGAAGAACACTTGAAGGCCATCCGCGCTTTTTCGGATCGAACCGGCGCGCCGATCGTCACACACATCTCAGAAACAAAAAAAGAAGTGGATGACAGCGTTAAGGCGAAAGGCGCAAGTCCCGTCGACTACTTGTCTCGGATTGGATTTCTCAATGATCGCGTGATTGCAGCGCACATGGTTTGGCCAAACGACGGCGAGATTCAGATTCTGAAACGCGCCGGCGTCGGCGTCGTTCACAATCCGCAGTCAAACATGAAGCTGGCATCGGGAGTGGCCCCGGTACCAAAGATGATGGCCGCAGGTTTAAAAGTGGGCCTGGGCACTGACGGCGCGGCTTCGAACAACGATTTAAGTATGTGGGAAGAAATGGATACCACCGCCAAACTGCATAAGGTTTTCAGCGGCGATCCAAAAGTGATGTCCGCTGAAGAAGCCTTTTCGTTAGCTACTATTGGCAGCGCCCAGGCCCTGCATATGGAAAAAGACATTGGTTCGATAGAAAAAGGAAAACGTGCGGACCTGGTGATTGTCAATCGCGATTCGCTTAACCAAATTCCGCACTACAATGTTTATTCCGATCTTGTTTACGCCACTAAAGCGTCTGACGTGGCAACGGTCATTATCAACGGGAAGATTGTGATGCGCGACCGGCGGCTGTTAACGCTGGACGAGACAGCGATAAAAGAAAGTGCGCGAATTTTCCGTGAACGAATTATCAAGAGTCTCGGCGGCCCTTCATCGGTACAATAGAGCTATGTTAAATGGGATCTGGCAGATCGAGCTGAAAATCTGCAATCAGAATAGAATAAAACCCCTCACGTTAGCTGCGAAATTGGCGGCGGTACGCTTGCCTGAATTGCCGTAAGGAATCATAATAGGGCGTCAAAATTTGGTTAGTTCGTAAGCGAGCATTGACGCTCGCTTTTGTCTTTTATTAGGAGTGAAATCGTAGTGAATCATAGTGGATCGCCCCAATTCCTTCCTGTACATGTTCGATTTTTCCTGATCCTTACATTCGTCATCCTAGCTTCTGTCGTTACTTCGTCACAGACACCGGCAGGACCGGCTCCATCTCCCAGCGACGGAGATGCAGAGAGACCAGCCACAGAGGCAGTCAAACCGCCCGTAGACGCGGCCAAGGCTTCCATGGAAGTGGCAAAACCTTTTACCGACCCCTCGCCGGCCGCTGCAGAAACGATCAGGGCTTCTGTAGATCCCGCTAAGACTGCCGAAGCTTTACAAACCCGCATCGAACGCGCCCGGGCGTTAATCGCCGCTCATCGTTTGGATATAGCTGCGAGCGAACTGGAATCGGTTAGGGCCACTACTCAGGACAATGCGCTGCGCAATATCACCTCCATCATGTTAATGAACGTGTATTTGGAAGATGGAAAATACGGTAGAGCAGAAGCACTGCTCGAAGAAAATTTCAAAGCTCGTTCAGCACAGAAGGACGATTCGCTCGGAACCTTTTTTGCGCTGGCCGGACAAGCAGTGAACGGCGCCCGCAGCCACTTGGCGCGTTACCGCAATTTCGGTATCAGCACAACTGCCGCGAACTTGCCGCCAGAAGCCGTCAGCGATCTGGATAGATTACGTTCCCTGCTTGAACGAATGGTTGCGCAGGCGAAAGAAATCTCAAATGCGCGACGTGGATACGATTCTCTTTCATTGCTCGAAGACGTTCTCGGATTGCGGTTATCTCTCGCCAAAGACAGCGAAGATCAAATCAAATGGCAAACTGATTACGTCGGCGCGCGGGAATCGCTAGCCTCATCGCAGACGCAGATCGCTTCACTCGGAGGTATTCCACCACTGCGACCGGGGAAAACACCGGTTAAAAATAGTGCTTCGCCTTCGCCATACTCAACCAAGAAGACTTCTGAGTCCCCTTTGGCAGTGAAGGCTGCAGACAAGAACCGGACGTCTGTCGAAAGGCCAAGCGCGAACCACACGGGTGCCCCGTTTGATTCTTCGACACAGCCAGCAAACGGTGCGAAAGATACCACTCAAACAAGCGAGGCAGCCGCTGAGCAGCCACAAGTTACCGACGTGGGATTGTTGAATGCGAAGGCTACAAAGAAAGTAGTGCCGCGTTACCCAAGCCTCGCGAAGCAAAACGGCGCCGTCGGCCTAGTGAGAGTGCACGTGATCCTCGACGAAGCCGGCAGGGTGATTTCTGTTTCACACACTGAAGGACCAATGCTTCTCAGGTCCGCTGCGGAAGAAGCCGCGAGGCAGTGGTCCTTTGAAGTTGCTCCCACTGATGGCCGACCGATACGTATCAGTGGGTTTATCGATTTTACCTTCTCGCTTTAAAGGCCTCACTGAAACGGGACCGAAGCCCTGCCCATCGCGCAGCAAACCGTTAGTTTGCGCGCGAAGGATTACCACTTAGGTGAAGCTAATGCCTCAATGCAATTGGTTGAGTACCCCTCCCAATTACCGCCTCCACCTAAAGTTGACTTAAAAGTAAGGTTTAGTTAAACTGCCTTTATCCAAGAGGGTTAGGGGAATTTAGCACTCTCAGGATTGACTGTCGATCATGAAGATTTCAGCCCAGGAAGAATACGGCTTGCGGTGTTTGCTGCAGCTTGCGCGCGCGGATTCGCACGGTGAATCGTTGACGCTCGCCCAAATCGCGGAATTGGAAGGTATTTCCGTCGCTAATGCCGGTAAGCTAATGTGGATTCTCAATAAGGCCGGCCTGGTACAGTCGCAGCGAGGTATTAAGGGCGGCTATCGCTTGGCGCGTCCTGCATCCGTGATTCACCTAAACGAGGTGATAAGCGTGTTGGACGACGAGAGCGTTGAAACCCACTGCAAGAGTTATGCAGGCGTACTCGATTCCTGTGTCCATACGGGCGACTGCGGAATCCGCCCTGTGATTGTCGAACTGCATCAGATTGTCGACAACGCATTGTCTGAGATCACCTTGTCGCAGTTGCTGGGCACGGAAGCGACCGTTGATGCGGTGCTTCATAAGATTCAGGGTGTGAGGCAGGTGCGCAGGCCGGGACAGAGTTCGGCACAAGTGTAAACGAATTAGGGAAGGGCTACGGATCAATAACTGATGAGCACAGCAGAACTATTAGGTAAGCAGGAATACAAGTACGGTTTCGTAACAGACATCGAGTCAGACGTTATTCCGCGCGGACTCGATGAAGAAACTGTGCGGCTGATCTCTGCCAAGAAGAATGAACCTGGATGGATGTTGGATTTTCGTCTTAAGGCCTATCGCCACTGGTTGACGATGACCGAGCCGAAACACTGGCCGAACATTTCCTATCCCGCGATTGATTATCAGGATGTCATCTACTATAGCGCCCCAAAGCAAAAGGCGACCAAGGCCAGTCTTGACGAGGTAGACCCGGAACTGTTGCGCACGTTTGAAAAGCTCGGCATTCCGTTGACTGAGCAAAAGCAGCTCGCCGGAGTTGCAGTGGATGCAGTGTTCGATTCAGTTTCTGTCGCCACCACCTACAAAGCAAAACTGAAAAAGCATGGCGTCATTTTTTGCTCATTTACAGAAGCAATCAAAGACTACCCGGACCTGGTCAAGAAGTATCTCGGCTCGGTCGTGCCGACAAACGACAATTTCTTTGCGGCGCTAAACAGTGCTGTCTTTTCGGATGGATCATTTTGCTTCATTCCTAAAGGCGTTCGTTGTCCGATGGAGTTGTCGACCTATTTCCGCATCAATAATTCGGAGTCGGGACAGTTCGAAAGAACATTAATAGTTGCCGAAGAAGGTTCGTACGTTTCCTACCTCGAAGGTTGTACTGCGCCGAAGTTTGATAAGAACCAATTGCACGCCGCTGTGGTTGAGCTGGTGGCGCTTGATGACGCTCAAATCAAATATTCGACAGTGCAAAACTGGTATGCGGGAGATGAAGAGGGCGTCGGTGGTATTTACAACTTCGTCACCAAGCGCGGCAAGTGCGCCGGGCGAAATTCTAAAATCTCGTGGACACAAGTTGAGACCGGTTCGGCCATTACCTGGAAATATCCCTCATGCATTTTGCAAGGCGACAATTCCATCGGGGAGTTTTATTCGGTGGCGCTAACCAATCACGCGCAGCAAGCCGACACCGGAACAAAGATGATTCACCTGGGCAAGAACACTCGCTCGACGATTATTTCCAAAGGAATCGCGGCTGGTAAATCGAACAACAGCTA
>DATLBQ010000136.1:0-4617 GCA_035526805.1 Pyrinomonadaceae bacterium | reverse complement strand
AGAATCCTACAAATCCTAAGCGTCACTCTTTTCGAGAAAACCCCGATTCTAGAGGCTCTTTCATTGTCACAATGCGAAATGGAGCTAACCACTCCTTGCAAACAATTGATCCTGTTCCACTAACGTTGGGACAGTAGTGATGAAAAATAACAAATGGAAAATCTATTCCTATGCATCATGACAACGAGACCGCACGATGGAGAAGCAGGAATGCCTGTCCTACACGTCCGCTCTGGATGCGACAGCCTGGTTTTTTTCCAACGCTTTTGCGGCCAGCGAAGCTTGCGCGGCCGCGAGTCGGGCCACCGGCACCCGGAACGGGGAGCAGCTGACATAATTGAGTCCAATCTCGTTGCAGAAAGCGATAGAACTCGGATCTCCGCCATGCTCACCGCAAATGCCGACCTTCAGGTCAGGCTTCACACTGCGTCCACGTTCTGTTCCCATACGAACGAGTTGCCCGACGCCCTCGCGATCCAGCACCTGAAAAGGATCGTCAGGCATGATCTTGCGCTCGACATAATTCGGTAGGAAGCGACTTGAATCGTCGCGGCTCAAACCAAATGTCGTCTGCGTAAGATCGTTTGTGCCAAATGAAAAGAAGTCGGCGTGTTCCGCAATATGATGAGCCATCAGGGCGGCGCGCGGCAGTTCGATCATCGTTCCCACGTGATATTCGATGGTCATTCCATACTCGCCCATTACTTGCTGCGCCACAACGTCAATTAGTTCCCGTTGCTGATGCAATTCCTCGCTAAGCGAAACCAGCGGCACCATAATTTCCAGTTCCGTTTTCTTTTTCTCACCTTGCACCAGGCAAGCCGCTTCGAAAATCGCACGACACTGCATCCTGGTTACCTCGGGAAACACCAGGCCCAGTCGGCAGCCGCGGAAACCCAACATCGGGTTAGCTTCACGAATACGATTTACTTGCCTCAGCAGCCGGCGCTTCTCGTCGATCTCGTCGAGCAGGTTGTCCATGTCGCCAAGCGTTGTGGCCAGGCGCACGGCCATTTTCAATTCGCCGAGCTCACTCATCAGCTCCTCGGCATTCGGGAGAAACTCATGCAGTGGCGGATCGAGCAAGCGAATGGTTACCGGCAAGCCAACCATCTCGCGGAAGATGCCGACAAAATCTCCGCGCTGTAGCGGCAGCAATTTTTCGAGGGCTTTCTCCCTGGCGCCGACACCGTCCGCAAGGATCATCTCACGCATCGCGGCCAGCCGCTGATCGCCAAAGAACATGTGTTCGGTGCGACAAAGACCAATGCCTTCGGCGCCAAACTGACGCGCAACCTTGGCGTCGCGTGGTGTATCTGCATTCGCGCGCACGCGCAATCTCCGGAACTTATCGGCCCACAGCATCAGCTCATGAAATTCCGGGCCAAGCGAAGGCTGCGCGGTCGGCACCTGGCCGAGAAACACACGGCCGGTCGAACCGTCGACGGTAATCCAATCACCTTTCGTAACTACCGTTCCAGCAACCGTGAATTGCTGCTGGCTGTAATCGATGTCGATTGAGTTGGCGCCGCTAACGCACGGCTTACCCATACCACGCGCAACCACCGCCGCGTGGCTGGTCATGCCGCCGCGAGCCGTGACAATCGCCTGTGCCGCAACCATGCCGTGAAAATCGTCAGGACTTGTTTCCTGCCGCACTAAAATTACTTTCGCGCCCTCGTCGCGCGCCAACTCTTCCGCCTCGTCAGGACTGAACACTACCTGTCCCTGCGCGGCGCCGGGGCTGGCGGGCAATCCGGTAGCCAAAACAGTTGCTTTCGTTTTTGGATCAACAGTCGGATGCAGTAATTGGTCGAGCTGTTCCGGCGACACGCGCTGGACCGCCGTCGCGCGATCGATCAACTTCTCGCCAACCATTTCTACTGCCACGCGCACCGCTGCCGCGCCGCTGCGTTTACCCGTGCGCGTTTGCAACATCCAGAGCTTGCCGCGCTCGATCGTAAATTCGCAATCCTGCATGTCTCGATAATGCTGCTCCAGCAGTGTCGTAATCGACGCAAACTCATCGTAAACTTTTGGCAATTCCTTCTTTAACTGGCTGATCGGATTTGGCGTGCGCGTTCCCGCGACTACGTCTTCGCCCTGCGCATTGAGCAAATACTCGCCATAAAGTTCCTTCTTGCCGGTGGAAGGATTGCGCGTAAACGCCACGCCCGTGCCGCTGTTCTCACCCATGTTTCCAAAGACCATGGCCTGCACATTCACCGCAGTACCCAGCGAATCCGGAATACGATTAACGCGGCGATAGTCGATGGCCCGGCGTCCCATCCAGGAATTGAATACAGCGGCGACGGCTACGCGAAGTTGTTCGTAAGGATCTTCGGGAATGGCGTGTTGCTCGGCGACAATGATTTGTTTCTCGGCAGCGATGATGTCGCGCAGGTGCTTGGGTTTGAGATCCGTATCGCGGCCGCCAGAGGTCTGGGCTTTGTACCGATCCATTACGCGCTCAAATTTTTCGTGGGCCACGCCCATAACGATTTCGCCAAACAGCGAGGCGAAGCGGCGATAAGCATCGAGCGCGAATCGCAAGTCTCCTGTCTGTGCCGCGAGGCCCTGGACCGTTTCTTCGTTCAGGCCAAGGTTGAGGACCGTGTCCATCATACCGGGCATCGAGAAAGCCGCGCCCGAACGGACCGAAACCAGCAGTGGGTTGTTCGGATCGCCAAATTTCTTTCCGACTTTCTCTTCAATCTTCTGCAGGCCTTCTTTGACCTGCTCCCACATGCCCTGGGGAAAGCTCTTGTCGTTTTCGAAGAACGCATTGCAGGCCTCGGTAGTGACAATTAGTCCAGGCGGAACCGGCAAACCAGCCCGCGTCATCTCGCACAGTCCGGCGCCCTTACCTCCCAGCAGCGACTTATCATCACCGCTTCCTTCTTCGAAAAGGTACACCCACTTATTGGTTGTTGCCTGTGGAACTTCCGCGGTTTCTTCAATAGCGCTGCTCATAAGTTGGGGACTCTTTTCAGTGAAACTGTTCGGGCGCCGATTATCGCACTTTTGTTTGTTCCGCAAAAACAGCAGGAGAGATCTCGCCGCGGATTTACGCGGAATAACGCGAATCGATCATAGTACGCAATCGACGACGTATCTTCAGATTGGGCCCCCAGAGCCAAGCTTTACACAAAAAGTGTTTAGTAAGCAGCTATGGAAGATTAAAGTTCTGTGGTCACACAAAGGCAGAACCGGGAGCCGTAGCGACCGGGTCGTTCCGAGAGGCTCACCTTCGCTAAACATATACATTCTTTTGTTTAAAACAACTACTGACACCTCGTACCGACCCGGTCGCTACGGCTCCCGGTTCTGACTTCGTTTAAACATCCGTTTCGACGACCATGTTAGGAGACTTTTTGAGCAAAACCCCGTAGCTGTTAATCCGCGGCTAATTCAGTTAACAGTACCCATCAGTTTTTTGACTCTCGGAGTCAACAGCGCCAGGATTCCTGCGGATATGAGCAGGCCCACGGCGATGGTCCCGTAAAGTTTCACCAGCTGGCCCGACTGCGGAACATAAAATCCTGACAGGTATCCGGCGAGCTTGCTGCCAAATGACGCCGCAAGAAACCAAACGCCCATCATTATTCCCACCAGCTTCAACGGAGCCAGCTTCGTCACAGTACTCAGGCCCACAGGACTCAAACACATCTCGCCCACCACTTCGAGAAAATAAAGACCCACGAGCCATAGCGGACTTATCCGCCCGTAAGCTGTCATTGCGGCAGCCGGAACCAGTAGACAATATGCGAGGCCAATGAAGATCAAGCCGAAGGTAAACTTCACTGGACTTGATGGTTGGCGTTTTCCCCAGCGCACCCAGAGCAGGGAAAAGAGCGGGGCCAGGACAATTACAAAAAGCGGCGTGCACGACTGCAACCAGCTTGAGGGAAATCTCATTCCGAAAACTTCCGTGCGCACCAGGTCCTTGGCGAACAGATTCAAACTTGCGCCCTTCTGCTCATAAGCCGCCCAAAAAAGAATTGTGAACAGAAAGAAAACAAAGATTGCTCCTACACGTTTCCATTCCGCGGCAGAAAGCTGAGTAGTAGCCGTGGATCGCCTTACAACAGAAATCGCGCAAGCAATAACAAGAATAATGAGGACACCGCCCAGGATGGCGCCGCCGCCCGAAAAATACCAGACCCATGCCAGGACATAGGCAAATAGCCACGAGAGCCCTGCGCCCATCTGTCCCTTGTACATGTGTCCCATGCCCGGAAGAATTAGACTGAGGATTACGGCAATAATGGGGTTGCGAGGTCGGGAATCCGCGACTGCTGAAGCGGCGGCCGCGCTGACTGACTCATCTGCTAGTTCTTCATAGCCTGCCTCATCGCTTGCTTTGTGGTCGCTGCTCGGCGGGACATCGGGAAAGCTTTTATGCTTTGAGAGAAAAACTATCAGCCCCAGGCACATACCCACGCCTGCCGCACCGAAGGCCCAGTGCCAACTCGTGGAAACATCGAATCCCATCCCGGCG
The DNA here is from genome assembly GCA_035526805.1 of Pyrinomonadaceae bacterium. Lineage (GTDB taxonomy): Bacteria > Acidobacteriota > Blastocatellia > Pyrinomonadales > Pyrinomonadaceae > PSRF01. Next base: position 116 of record DATLBQ010000136.1, on the reverse strand, counting down.
ACGAAGCGTTTGAAACTCTCACCCTGTGCGAGATAGCCGCAGGCAAGCGGCGCGAAAAACGCGCCGATATTTATTCCCATGTAAAAGATGGAGAAGCCACTATCTCGCCGAGGATC
>DATLBQ010000135.1:0-6178 GCA_035526805.1 Pyrinomonadaceae bacterium | reverse complement strand
AATTCCCAATACGGAGTTCATCACCGTCCTGAATTTCGGCATCTGGTTCGAGTGTATTACCGTTAAGTGTGAGATCGAGTGACCGATCATAATTGGTTATGAGATATGAACCATTAAGACGCACTAGTTCAATCACAGCGCCGTTATCGCCGCTACTTTTCGGAAGCGACGTCGACCGCAGACGCACGGCGCAATCGTCACCGCTGCCAATGCGGACATGTTCGTCGGTCAATACCTGGGTGTGTTTATCTTTACCCGAAGAGATGTGAATTACGAGGCCCGTAGCCATAATCGTCAGCGGTCTGGGTTCATGACATTATTTTGGGCGACCGAATCAAACCGCTCTGTCCCGACACGGTCTGTGAGAGCGGTCGCCCTTCGAGTGATATTCTACAGGTATTTTCAGGGCTAGCAAGAGACTTCGTCAGGAGCACACCGCCGCGTCTGCGCTCATTGATCGCTGCTCGCCGTGGTAGCATTGCAGTGAGGTTTCCAAAGGTCGGGAGTGCATGGCGGAGAATTATTTCATCGAAGATTGTGAAAAGCTTGAAGGGCTCGCTCCAATCGCGGGCGCGCCCATTAAGCATCATGTTTTCGTGTGCACTGGCAAATCCTGTTCGGCGGTTGATAGCGCGGCCGTTAGAGCTGCGTTTGAGCGTGAACTGGACTCGCGACGTCTGCTTTTCGGTAAGGAAAAGAAAGGGAAAAATCCGCGGGGAAGCGTGGTGCTCACGGAGTGTAGCTCCGTTGGCTTTTGCGCTATTGGAGCCGCGGTGATGATCTACCCGGACGGAGTCTGGTACGCGCAGGTCCGCGCCAGTGACGTTCCGGAGATTGTCGAAGAACATCTCGTCAACGGGCGAGTGGTTGAGCGATTGGCATTGCTGAAAGTTCCGTCACAAGGTAGACAAAGGGCTGATAGACCAGTTGCTGGTGGGAACGCTGAATCTCCGGACTGGGAGACGTAGCCTATGGTACCTGAGCATAGCAGACTGAGCTGCGCTCTCCGGCGGGTTAGGTGAGAATTAACTACGCGCCGATTAGCAGTCCGACATCGGTCTGCTTTGGTTTCCAGCGCAGCACAGGCCTGCGCGCAGCCGCGGCTTCGTCAAGGCGGCCAATACGCGTGTTGTGAGGCGCGTTGAGAACCAACTCCGGATCTTCAACTGCTTCGCGCGCGATCGCGCGCATCGCGTCAACAAATTGATCCAGTTCCTGCCTGCCAACTGATTCGGTCGGCTCAATTAGCATCGCTCCCTGAACAATCAAGGGAAAGTAAATTGTCATCGGATGAAACCCGTAATCGATCAAGCGCTTTGCAATATCGAGTGTGTGAACGCCTTTACGCGTCTGCCGCTTATCGGTGAAAACCACCTCGTGCATTGGTGGAGCGTCGAAAGGTTTGTCGTAGTCACTGGTAAGACCATGCGCGATATACCGTGCGTTCAGGACCGCAGCTTCGGTCGCTTCTCGCAAGCCGTCGTTACCATGCGTTTGAATGTATGCGAGCGCTCGCAGCATCATTCCATAATTGCCGAAAAATGCTTTCACTCGGCCGATTGATTGCGGATAGTTGAAATCAAGTTTGAATGCTTCTGCCTCCTTAACAATTCTTGGCACCGGCAAGAAGGGCTCGAGTTCCTTAGTGCAACAACACGGGCCACAACCCGGACCTCCACCGCCATGTGGCGTCGAAAATGTCTTATGGAGATTGAGATGAATGACGTCGACGCCCATATCGCCTGGCCGCGCCAGACCCACCAGAGCGTTCATGTTTGCGCCATCCATATAAACAAGTCCGCCCGCATCATGCACGATGCTGCAAATCTCCTGGATGTTTCTTTCAAATAGCCCGAGTGTGTTTGGATTAGTGAGCATGAGCCCGGCGACATCGCCGACCGCACACACCTCACGCAAATGGTCGAGGTCAGTCAAACCCTCGGCAGTCGACCGAATTGTCTTTACCGAAAAACCGGAGAGGTGCGCAGACGCTGGATTAGTGCCATGAGCCGAGTCTGGAATCAGCATGGTGCGGCGTTTGGCAGAACCGCCTTCGCCGTCCCGCGCATCGATGAACGCGCGAATAATCATTACGCCAGTCATCTCGCCGTGGGCTCCCGCCGCCGGTTGCAGAGAGATGCCGGGCAGACCGGTAATTTCCGCGAGGTCCAGTTGCAACTGATGAATAACTGCCAGCGCGCCCTGCGCGTCCTCGGCTTCGGTCAACGGGTGAAGGCCCGCAAAACCAGGAATGCGCGCCACCCTCTCGTTCAGACGAGAGTTGTATTTCATTGTGCAGGAACCGAGCGGATACATGCCTTGATCGATTGAGTAATTCCACATCGACATGCGCACGAAGTGGCGAATCACATCGACTTCGCTTACTTCTGGCACACCGTCAAGATCGTCGTCCCTGAGAAACTGTTGTGGGATAAGTTCGCCGATTGGTTGTTCATCTACGTCGAGCGGCGGTAGACGATAACCGACCCGACCGGGCTGCGAGCGCTCAAATATTAGCGCTTCATTGGGATTGATATGACTGGTGACTTTTGTAATGTCAGATTTCATAACAGATCAACGCTGGCGTATCGCCCTTCGTCTGGCGCCTGGTTTCTTTCGCGCGTCCTTCATAGTCGACTTTGGGTAGTACCGATCAAACAGCACAGCGACCGGGACCGAGTCTACTGGGGGAATTGAACACGATGCTGTCCTCGCGCAAGCCGAATCAAAGCCGCTGATGGTGACAGTGCCTGTGGGGCTCTGAACGCCAAAATTCGTCATATCAACTTTAATTGATGAAGTTCCCTGGCCGTGGACAATCAGACCTGCGGAAACTTCCCAGCTAAAAACGGGAACGATGTTCGGGTTGCCACCGCTAACGCTCGCAGTAAATATAATCGGCTCGCCCTTCGTCACTTCAGCAGGACACGAGACATGAATGCGGGGACAATTCTCCTGGGACTCACTTATTTCATCATTCTGATTTGGCGTGCCCGAGGTTCGGACAACTGAACTTCCGCTCGCGACCAAAACAAATAAACACACGATGGCTAGTGAAACGTGCATCATTCAGACTGCGTTCCTTGAGTTGCGAGACCTTCCACTAACGCGTCAATGTCCGCCCGCGAATTTATCTCAGTCACGCAAACCAGAAATTCATTCGGCCGATTCGGGAAGTAACGAGACAATGGCAAGCCTCCCGTTATCTGGCTTTCAGAAGCAAGACGCGCTAGCAGCTCTTTGGCCGGCCCCGGAGCGCGCACGACAAACTCATTAAAGCGTCGCCTGGAGAAGGGAATTGAAAAGCCATCAAGCTCGCTGATTCTTTTCACTGCGTAGGCGGTTTTCTGCGCACACTGCGCCGCAACCTCCTGAAGACCACGCCTGCCCATCGTTTCCAGGTAAACTGTTGACGCCAGCGCGATCAGTCCTTCGTTAGTGCAAATGTTTGAGGTGGCCTTCTCGCGCCGGATGTGTTGCTCGCGCGTGGCAAGTGTCAAAACAAAACCGCGCCGGCCTTGTTTGTCGTATGCCGCACCCACCAGACGTCCCGGAATCTGTCGTGCATATTTCTCGCGGGTTGCAAACAAGCCAACGTATGGCCCGCCAAACGAAAGCGGCACGCCAAACGATTGACCTTCCGCCACCACAATGTCGGCCTCACAGGCGCCTGGCGATTTCAGCAAGCCGAGAGAAATTGCCTCCGTGACAGCAACTATCAAAAGGGCCCCAAACGAATGCGCACGCTCAGCCAGTGCCGCGACATCCTCAATGCAACCAAAGAAATTGGGTGACTGGATGACTAGTGCCGCGGTTTTGTCATCAAGTAACTCGCCGCCATCTGATGCCAGGCCCGTCTCAGAATCAAATGGCGCATGCAGCAGTTTAATGCCGGCGTGTTGTACGTAGGTGTTGATGACATCCAGATACTCAGGATGGATCGCGCCGCAAGCGACTACTTTGGATCGCTTAGTGACGCGTTCAGCCATCAGCACTGCTTCGGCGAGCGCGGTTGATCCGTCGTACATGGAAGCGTTTGCCACTTCCATTCCAGTCAACTGGCAGACGAGTGTTTGAAACTCAAAAATCGCCTGCAGCGTGCCCTGCGATATCTCAGGCTGGTACGGCGTGTAAGCGGTAAAAAATTCGGAACGCGAAATGATGTGGTCGACGATGGTGGGGATGTAATGTTGATAAGCTCCGGCGCCGAGGAAGCTTATTCGCTGCGCGCCGAAGTTTTTTGCCGCCAGTCGATCAAAACCGGCGAGCAGCTCAATTTCAGAGAGCGCCGGAGTCGTGTTGAGATCCCGTGTTAACCGTAAATCCTGGGGAATCGAGTCGAACAGTTCGGCCGCAGAGTTGAGGCCGACGTGATGAAGCATCTCGGCCCGCTCTTCAGGCGAGTTAGGAATGTAACGCAATTTTACTCAGTCTCAGCTTTCGTGAAATCTTCGTACTCGGCGGCAGTCAACATACTGTCCACTTCACCTGGGTTAGACATCGCCACGCGGATCATCCAACCCTCGCCGTACGGGTCTTGATTGACCTTCTCGGGCGCATCGTTGAGCGAATCATTGATTCCAACTACTTCGCCTGACACTGGACAGAACACTTCGGAAACCGCCTTCACTGATTCCACCGAGCCAAAAGATTCATTGGCCGCAAACTCGTCGCCAGCTTTTGGCAACTCGACATAGACGACGTCACCAAGCGACTCCTGGGCGTAATCGGTGATCCCGACGACGGCAACGTTTCCGTCGACACGGACCCACTCGTGGTCTTTGCTGTAGTGTAAATCGTCAGGGATGTTAGCCATTGTTCCTCCGTAGCTTTCCGGGTTGAGTTTTCTGGTTCGCTACTTCTCACGTTTGTAAAAAGGGGTCTTGACAATGCCCGCGCCTACCAACTTCCCGCGCACGTCGATTTGAATTTCCTGTCCTTCATTGGCCGACTCGGCCGGAACGTATGCCATGCCAATGTTCTTCTTCAAAAACGGCGCCGGGCTTCCTGAGGTTACTTTACCGACGCGCTCGCCGTTGATCAGTACATCCTGTTCATCGCGGGCGATGCCCCGTTCGATCACTTCAAATCCGACCAAACGTCTGCGAATACCTTCTGCTTTTTGCTTTGCCAGGGCGTCGCGACCGATGAAGTCGCCTTTGTTCAGCTTGCAAATCCAGCCCAGGTTTGCCTCCAGCAGCGTGGTTTGTTCGTCGATCTCATGACCGTAGAGTGCCATGCTCGCTTCGAGGCGAAGCGTGTTGCGCGCAGCCAGGCCGCAGGGAAGCACGCCCGTGCCGTTGCCGAAATTGCCGGCGTCAAGAATCTGGTTCCATATTTGTTCGCTCTTATCCGCCGCAGCGTAAACCTCGAACCCGTCTTCCCCGGTGTAACCAGTCCGCGAAATAATGGCGGGCACACCGTCAACCTTGCCTTCAGTGAAATGGTAATACTTGATATCGTCGAGTGTTACAGCGGTCAGTTTTTGTAGGATACCAAGCGCATCAGGGCCCTGTAAGGCCAACTGACAGTATTCGGAGCTGACGTTCTTCAGTTCCGCCGCTTCGCTTCGCCGATGAGACGAGATCCACTCCCAATCTTTTTCAGTGGTGCCGGCGTTCACCACCAGGAGCAAATGATCCTCAGCGAACCGGTAGACAAGCAAATCGTCAACGACAGTTCCTGCGGGAGTTGTAAGTGCGGTGTATAGAGCCTGCCCGTCGACTAATTTCGCGGCGTCGTTGGAGGTCAGATAATTGACGAGCGCAATTGCTTCGGCGCCGCGTACATCAACCTCGCCCATGTGAGAAACATCGAAAAGTCCCGCATGGTGACGCGTTCGCAGATGCTCTTCGATAGTGCCCGCCGGGTATTGGACCGGCATGTCCCAGCCGCCAAAATCAACCATGCGTCCACCCATGCGGCGATGGATGGCATTCAGCGGTGTTTGTTTAAGCTCTGAAGCGACGGCAGTCACGCGTGTGTCTATGCACGAACTGGATAGTCCGACTCTGAAAAGATTCTTACTTGGTAGAACGGATTAAGCCGCAAACTAACACGCGAAGTGCGGTGCGTCAAGCGAGCCTATCTGGAAGGTACTGATGCAGTTTGGCTTGTTTTAATTCTTGCGGCGGAGGTCCGTTCTACGGCGCGGCACAGAGGCGTATTAGCCGCGGAT
>DATLBQ010000134.1:0-11464 GCA_035526805.1 Pyrinomonadaceae bacterium | reverse complement strand
CGGCTGTATTGCAGTATCAGAATGGGCGACTCGCCGATAAGCAAAAACTTGCCCGGTGCCTCAGCAATTTTCCAACTGTGAAGGATCGCAAGCCCTAGTTTGTTTTGTGCGCCTGGATTTGTGGGAAACTTTATCGCGCCGCGCGGTTCGAAAGGGTTCAAGAGCCTAACGTTGCCAGGGAGCGCAGTTCGAATCCCTTTAATGCGCACGACAACAGCAGCGTCCTCAACGCCGTCACCATTGAAATCACCGACGATGTTGAATGGTTGAAAAGTCGTCGCCGGTTCTACCGCCGTTCCGAAGTGGTTCTGCACGGCATGAATGACAGCAGCCGTTTGGCTGCCATTCGTTTGTCTGGATCCAGTCGCGCGATTCCTTGTCTCGCCACCGGGTGTGACGATGAAACAGAACAGCAAGAAAATCACGGCGGTGCACGGACCGGAGGCGTTGGGTAGTTGCGGCATTGATTCAGCGAACGCTAAAGACAAGTTCGAATCGATTCTTTTCTTCCTTCGTTCCGCTCGCTAGATAACAGAACCGAAGTCAAGGCGTCAATGCCTCCGTTCGTTTCGGTAGTGGGTCAGTTTGAATTGGCAGCTATTACAGAACCGAGCACGCTAGCGCCGGATCCTAAAAGCAACTTCAGTAATAAGTGCTCTTCATCGGATAAAATTATCACTAAATTAGACTCAAGCATCCGGCGCTACCGCGCTCGGTAGTGTAGGCGCCTCCGTTAGTAAAAACAGACAGGCATTTAGAAATAAGATGTATTGGAGAAGTACATGCGCGAATTGAATCTGAGAGATCTGAACGTTGTTCGAGTTGGTATCCGAGTTGCTAGGTGTCGAGAATCAGCGGGTAGTAATAAATACTGAAGGGTCCGGGGGATATGTCACAAAGAAGGTCTGTGCCTGCTTCTAATCTTTTCGCCTCGCGATGGTGGGCTCGTCTGGTAACAATAACCGCGGAGCATTCGGAGCAACCGCCGCAGCGAAAGCTTCGCTGGACAAAGCGGTTGCGGCAACTGATCAGACTAAATCAGAACAGGGAGCGGTAGCAGGTCCTCGCGAGTGCAACCCAGGTGAGGTGCGTGCGCTCGTCCAAATTATCATGTCTGTTAACGCTTAAAAGGTTTACTCAGGATTTGGCCAGTCTTTTTTAGAAATGAAGTCACACGGGACTGTTGCTTCGGATTGCCTGTTTCAAGGCGCCTGATGCGAAGTTGATTTGGCGCAGGAGCGGCTGCGACGGTTGCGGTCTTGTCGCCTTGACTGGCAGGTACCGTCGATCGCGGTGAGGAAGAGGAACGCCTTTCGATTGTCCTCACCTGGCTGCGCTTGAGAAATGTAACCATGCCGCCTTGCCGATACCAAACGTGATTTCCAGTTGTGCCGGCATCGTCAGCCTTGATTGAGCCGCCATTGGTAAGCCTCAAGATCACCGGTCCGGAGCTATTCTTAGCCAGTGCGTTTGCGGCAGCGGGAGTAGACGCTAACTCAGCCTCTGTAAGAGGAGGTTTTGTTGTTGAAGCCGCTGCGTCGTTTGCCGTCGTCGATAGCGCGGCGTCCGTCGCCATATTTGCGATGGAATTCGCCGGCGGTTGAGGTTTGGTTTCGCGCGCGCTCGGTTGCGACAAAGATTGAAGTGGAATGGCGGCGTAACTTCTTCGTGACTGATAACGTTGGCCGAGATAGATTAAGGAGAGAAGCGCTGTTAACACAGCAGCACCTGCAAACACGGCCATCAAACGGCTGATTCTGCTTCTACCGGATGTATTAAGTTTCGGCGGGCTGACGTTCTGATTGGTGGTGCCCGATGCGGGATCCGGGACGAGTTCATTGCCGTCCATATCGCAGACACCCTGATCGTCCTCATAAATGAAAGCGCACTTTGGGCAAAGCTTCATCGCATCCCTCCGGTGGATTCGAATTGTAGGTTGGGGCGCGGATTAGGAAGCCGTGCTGTCGGCAATGTGAGAGTCCGCTCGGCAATAAGATTACACAGATCGCGGGAAACAGACAATGAATATTGAAGGAGATCACGTATTAATGGCTGGATTAGGCGGGAGCTGACGGTTGACTACGATTCGGAAGATGCGCTTTCTGAGTCGGCGGCTTCGGTAGCGGGTTGATCGTCGGCTACCCAGGAGACAAAAAGCCGCACCCAGTTTTCGGCAGATTCCGCAATCTGTACGCCCACGCGCGCAGTTCCGTAAATTGCTGGGGCAATACGAATGACTACTGCTGTCACCTCGATCGGCGCGCCGTCCGGACGATGCGCCCGTAAATACAAGCGCTCGCCGCGCGTAACCTTTTGGTTGAGATGAAAGAGTGCGCCGGAGGTTGAAATATCGTCAGTCTCCGTGGGCTCGCTCCAGGCGGAGCCGTCTTCGGCGCGACCTGAAATGACAATTGGCAGACGCAAAGCCATACGTAAAGCAAAGCGTCGTTCTTCGTTGTTGTTAGGCGGGTTCATCAAATGAGTAATTAGCAGTCAGCAAAATAGTAAACAGCCATTAGCCGACCCGCTATGGCTGTCTGCTGTTTGCTGTTTGCTGTTTGCTTATATCGTTCCAGTTGTAAAAGCCTTCGCCGCTCTTCTTGCCAAGTTTTCCTTCGCTGACCAAACGGCGCAGAACTTCCGGTGGACGAAATGTTTCCGAACCAAGTTCGCGATACAGATACTCGGCAATGTTGAGCCGGATATCCAACCCCACGTGATCTGTAAGTCTCAGCGGGCCCATAGGATGGTTGTAACCAAGTTCCATAGCCGTGTCGATGTCTTTGGCGCTGGCTACGCCCTGCTCAAGCATGCGCATAGCTTCGAGGCCCAGCGCGACACCGAGTCGGCTGGAAGCAAAACCGGGCATGTCGTGGACGACTATCGGTTCCTTATGTAATTTCCTGCTGACTTCGCGAACTATCTCCACTGTATCATCCCCGGTGGCTTTTCCGACGACAATCTCCACCAACCGCATCAAATGAACCGGATTAAAAAAGTGCATGCCTATAACATTCTGGGGCCGCTCCGAAGCTTTGGCAATTTCGGTTATTGAAAGTGATGACGTGTTTGTCGCAAATAAAAAAGGCCGGTGCGAATGTTTTTCAACTTCGCGGAGTATTTCCTGTTTCAGTTGCAGCTGCTCGGGGGCCGCTTCAATAATCAAGTCGGCATGTGCGAGTTGTTCAAGCTGCGTAGTTCCACGGATGTGCTGCAGCGTTGAATCGCGATCGTCTTCAGTGAGTTTACCGAGTTGTATTCCTTTGGCGAGATTGCGTTCGATAGCCTGAATGCCGCGCGCCAGCGAGTCTCGATCGACATCACGAAGCAAAACCTTGTAGCCCGCGCCGGCCGCCACTTGCGCAATACCGTGTCCCATGGTGCCTGCGCCTATGACACCGATGGTCTCAATGCTTTGCGGGGCGATGCCTGCGTTCAATCTTTTCCTTTTATTCTCTGTAAAGCTGAGAATCTCTGCTAGTTGGGCCGGAGCTTGAATTCGACTACTCTAGTATGGCTAGTTATACTATACGCCTAACCGAAAAGGCTATACTTTCGGGCATTTAGTCGCATTTTTTCACTTCACAAAAAGGGACGGAAGACTCCATGCCGATGCAAACGCTCGATAGAGAGGTGGTAATTATTGGTTCCGGCCCTGCGGGGCTGACCGCTGCCATTTACTCCGCGCGCGCCAATCTAAAACCACTGCTGATCGATGCGCCGCCGGACGCGGAAAAACAAACAACGCCCGGCGGACAGCTGATGATTACAACTGACGTAGAAAATTATCCGGGGTTTGCCGAAGGTATTCAGGGCCCCGAATTGATGGTGGAGTTTCGCAAGCAGGCGGAGCGTTTCGGGACGGAGTTTCTGGAGGAGTGGATTAGCGAAGCTGATTTGAGTGAGCGTCCGTTTAGACTTCAGACGGGCAACTACATCATCAACGCGGAGACACTGATCATAGCGACGGGTGCGTCAGCGAAATGGCTGGGAATACCCGGCGAAGCTAAGGTGCCGGATGGCTTTGGCGGCCATGGCGTCTCGGCTTGCGCGACCTGTGATGGTCCTCTGCCCGGATTTCGTAACAAGGAATTAGTGGTAGTTGGCGGCGGCGATACGGCCATGGAGGAAGCGACCTTTCTCACGCGCTATGCTTCGAGAGTGTACCTGGTTCATCGCCGTGACAAACTGCGTGCTTCGAAGATCATGCAGGACAAAGCGTTCAATAATAGTAAGATCGACTTTGTCTGGAACACGGCGGTCGAAGAGATTTTGGGCGACGCTGAAACAGGAGTGACGGGCGTTCGCCTCAAGAATTTGCAAACGGGCAAAACGCGAGGGCTGCCATGCGCCGGCGTCTTCATCGCGATCGGGCACAAGCCAAACACGGATCTCTTCAAGGGACAGTTGGAAATGGATGAGGTTGGCTACATCAAGACTTCGCACCGCTCAACGGCGACGAATATACCTGGCGTGTTTGCGTGCGGCGATGTGCAGGACGCCACGTATCGGCAGGCTGTGACAGCCGCAGCAACCGGCTGTATGGCGGCGCTTGATGCGGAAAGATTTCTCGATCACTTACCCATCGTGACGCTCGAAGGCGATGAAGTTACCATGGAGGGCGAGCATATTACGGCGGATCGCCGGGCGATCATTGAGCCCGACGGCTCCATGATCCCCAACCAGGCGGCGGAGATGTCGGCCAAGAAAGACTGAAACCAAGTGCAGCGGGGGCAAGCCCGCCTTCCTGACCCTGAGCTTTAACCACTTGAGTGCTGATTTCTGATTGAAGGGCTTTCAAGGTTGGCAGTCACAATTCATTAGGAAGTTCCAGGTGAGGAAGGTGGCTTGCCCCCGCTGTTTGAGGATTTGTCCTTAGACTTCTCTACAACAAAACAATCGAATCGTCTGGCCGAGGACGCCGTGAGGGAACAGGTCTTTGGAAAGGCTCGGGTTCCGCAGTGCGAAATTTCCCAGGACAGGCCTCGCAGTAAAACCCCAGATGTTTTTTGCGGTCTTCACACTGATTACAATCCAGCGTCTGGCCCACCACCCGTAAAGCATCAACCAGGGGTAGCAACACGCGTCCCCGCTCAGTCAGCTCATACTCGATGTGCGGAGGATTGCCGCCGTAGTCCGTACGCTCCAGGAGCTTGTCTTTCACCATATCGCGCAAGCGTGCTACCAGGGTGCGACTGCTGATGGGAAAGAGTCCGGAGTGTAGCTCCATCGTGCGGCGCGGACCGGCGGCGAGATCTCGCGCGATCAGCAACGTCCATTTGTCGCCAATCATCTGCAGTGCGCCGGAAATGGGGCAACCATCAATTTGGCGTCGTCGCACTATTTACACTCCGCCAGCAAACTTACGCTTCAAGTAGGTCAGAGTTCAACCTTTAGGCTGCGGCGGTCAATCAACGACGCAAGCTAAAGCTTGAACTCTTGAACTCTGAACTACGGGCCCAGCTACTTCGCCACAGTGATCTCGCGACTGGTAGTGTTGTAACCACCGTTTTCAACCGGCCGGCCATCCTTATCCAATAACTCAAGCCGAACTGTGTGCTTCCCATTGATCCAGCCGCTTAACCAAATTGGTGCCCATTTATCGATAAACCTCGGTTCATCATCGTCCACAATATACCTGACACGATATTCACCGCCGTCACCTTGAAGTTTTGCTCCGGTCAGCCAAAAGTCGATCATGATCGGGTCAGACTCTTCGCCTTTATATTCACCTTTCGGACGGCTGTAGGTTAGCAAAGGTTTCGACGCATCCACTTCGCCCGCGGTGGTCGGCGAGACATCTTTGCCTTCACGGGCCGCGGCACTCGGACTCGCGCTCGGACTGCTGTTATTGTTCGCCACTGTCTGACCGCTGTTTGTCGTGGTGGGCTTGGAAGCGTCGCCACCACCCTTGACGGTGAAGCTAACCATTTGAAATGCGCCGTCATTCTTATAGCTTTCATGCCACGGCCGCGAAGGAAATACTCGCAGAGTGTGTTTGCCCGCAATGACATTACGCAGCTCAAACGGCTGGCCCAGCTCGTAATAGGCCTCGTAAGGTTGGTTGTCGAGGATCACGTGAATGTGATTGCCCTTGCCGGTCGCCGGATCCTTGTGCGGCATGTAGCCCATCAAGTCACCGGTAAGATCAAGCTTGACCTCAACTTTCGAGCCGTTTATTACCGCATCTTTGGCGGGTGAGACCACCTTCAATGCGGGCTTGGCTTCATCCTGCTGGCCACGGGCGCTCATCATGTCTGAGATCTTTTGCGGACGCGGTACGACCGTCAATGTTTGCGTAGGCGGCGGCGTCACGGTGCTGGTTGCCGTAGTGCTCGCGTTGTCATTTGCTGCCGAACACGAAGCGAGTAATACAACGATCGTCGTCAGTGCCAACGACAAAAAAGTAACCCTATGAAATTGGGCCATGCTCTTTCCTCCGGGAAAATGATCTGCAAGAACTAGATAATTTTGAGCAAGTGTACTCCGGTAGATTCGGTTAGCCAATAACGAAAGAGCGGGGGCAAGCCCGCCTTCCCGACCTGAGACTCCTGGACTTGCGTGATTGTTCTGGCGTTGAATGACTTTTGGCGCCGAACACAACTGCAACTTTGATCAGCTCGTGGTTAGGAAGGCGGGCTTGCCCCCGCTCTTTTTTCAGGCCCTAGAGGCTACAGCCGAGGTCCTTCGCTCGCTTAGGCGCCGGCGGTGCGAACGCCTGAAGTTTTCCGCAAACGATTCTCAACCGTGGTCCAATCGATATTGGAAAAGAAGGCCTCGATATACTTCGGACGCTCGGCTGGTTTGTAGTCGAGAAGGTACGCGTGTTCCCACACGTCCATCACCAGGATTGGATCGTACCCCGCGACGTTTCCCGTTTCGTGAAGCGTGATCCAATGGTTTGATAAGCGGCCGTTCCCTGGATTCTGATAACAGATTGCCCAACCCACTCCACGCATCTTGCCAATTCCGACAAAGTCGGCTTTCCAGATTTCGTAACTGCCAAAGCTCGATTCAGCAGCGCTGACAAATTGCGCGGTGCGATCGGGAGTGCCCGTTCCACCACCGCTCTTCAGGTTGTCAAAATAGTATTCGTGCAGGACCATGCCGTTGTACTCGAAACCGAGGCGTCGCGTCAGCTCTGAGTATGCAGGCATTTCTTCCTGATCGACCTGCCCATCCTGAATGAATTTGTAAATCGCTTCCGTCAGTTTATTTGTCTCTTTCACATACCCTTCGTAGAGCTTGAAATGCATTTCAAGCGTTTGATCCGAAATGCCATTAAGCCTACCCAGGTTAAATTCCCGCGGCTGGTAAGAAGTCGTCGTACTCATGCTTTACACCTCCGACTATTGAAAAGCTGGGGAGACGCTAACAGTTGCGCCATTATGTTCCGTTGAACCACGCAGAGTATTTGGTGAGTGTGGCGAATGCGTGAAGACGCTGAGGAATTAATGTGGCGAAGAACAGTGGGCGGTGGGCGGTGGGCAGAAAGCAAGAAGCAGTACCGAACGCTTCTGCCCACTGCCCACTGCTCACTGCTTTACAGCTTATTTCCCGAATATTACCCAATCACCGTGAGACGTTCCCATGAAGAGCAACAGCGGAAGTGACAGCCAGGTATTAGTGCGCGAGGCTATAAATGCCTGGCGCGCCAGCTCTGGAGGCGCGGCCGGTCCGGTGCCGGCAGTTGCCGCCAGAATACGTTTGTTGTTTGGCCAGATGATGCCCCACACGTTGAGCATCATCACAAGTCCGTAAGCGCCGCCAATGCCGATAGAGTAAGCTTTGTTACTTGCATAGCTCTGCCCGCCAACAGTCAGCATGCCGTCGAAAAATTTGATCAATCCCCAGGAAACAAAAAGGACCAGGATTATCATGACCACCGCAAACACCCGCCCATCTTTTATCAGCGCCGGCACTTTCTTGATGAGGGCAAACTCAACGATGAAAAGAAAGATCGGGTAAGTAAGCCAGGCGAACAGTACCCACCAAAGGTTTACATTACCGCCGCCCAGGGTGTTTGCGTTTGTAACATCAGCCTTAAGAATGTACATCGCAAAATAGGCCAGGCCCGAGAGTACCGTGATCACCGCGCCCCAACGGAAATACCACAAGGCGCGGCCGAGCAGATCGGGATTTACTTTTTTCTTCGTTTCAGGATCAAGGGTTTTTTGGACCGGCACGTTTACCAGGTTGAAAAAGTAGAGCAAACCTATCCAAGTGATTCCCGCCACGAAGTGCGACCATCGCAAAGCGATGCGCAGAAAGGCGTCGGCATTTGGTGGGTGAAACAGCTCCTGAAACATAGCCAGACTGACGGGGAGATGCACAGTTGACTCGATGAACATTCCAAAACCTCCGTGGTGCTGTAGGACAGACTTTCGGGCCTGTCGCCTATTCGAAAGCGGATCAGGACAGACAGGAATGTCTGGCCTACTTGTTTGGATTACGCCCGAAGATTACACCTTGGGGCAGGTGAGACGCAATAACGTTGTCGAACGTTGATGCGTTTGAGGCTGGCAGTTTAGAGTTCAGCCTTTAGGCTGCGGATTGGGTTAATTTACAACGCAAGCTAAAGCTTGAACTCTGAACTTCAGGCTATTCATCAAACGGACGCGGGCCAGGATCCAATCCTCTGATGCTTGCCTGGTTGATCACGCGGACCTTTAAATCGTCATGGACGCGAATCTGGCAGGAGAGACGCACGTTGGCAGCGAGCTCGGCTTCCATTGCCAGTCGATTGCGCTCAAGCTCTCCCATCTCACCCGCGTTGCCTTCCAGCAGCTCGACGCGGCAAGTAGTGCAGCGGGCGTTGCCGCCACAGCGATGCAGAATGTCGATTCCAGCATCTTCAATCACCAAAACCAGCTTTTTTCCTTCAGGCGCTTCGATAGTTTGAGGGCCGCTTGCAGCTATTGCTTCGATCTCCGGCATTAGTCATTACTCCGTATCTGGGTTTGGATTGCAGGCTGAATTTGGCATAACTGAAACACTTGAGCAAGCGCGACAAAAGGAGCGGGGGCCAGCCCGCCTTCCCTACCTGGAGATTCTCGACCTTAAGCAATGGCCTCTATCTGGAACGCCACTTAACCGTCGATTCCCTCGCAAGCAGAATCAGCTCGGAGTCGGGAAGGCGGGCTTTGCCCCGCTCTTAATCCAAACTCAGCTCCATGAACACAGCGCCTGCGACGGGATTATCGTAGTAGGGTTCAATCTCTGTGAACCCGAGCGATCTATACATCGCAATCGCACGATCCATCTTGCCGGGCAAAGTGTCGAGTCGCATACGATCGTAGCCAATCTCGCGCGCTGTTTGAATAATCGTCTCGGCGAGTGTGCGTCCTAAACCCGTTCCTCGAAACTCAGGTCGAACGTACAGCCGCTTCATCTCACAGATTCCGTCCCTAATCATTCGTAATGCCACGCAGCCAACTGCCGCGTCGTCGCTGATCGCCAGAAACAAGCGGCCAGATGGGGGCACGTAATCACCTGGGAGCAGCGCCAATTCTTTGTCGAAGTTTTGGAAACACAAGTCGATTCCCAAACCCCCCGCGTACTCCTTAAACAGTTCGCGTGCGCGATTAGTGTCGTCAGCAGATACCGCTTGAATTAGTTTCACTGCGCAAAAACTAAAGCGCAGTCGCGAAAGGCTCGATCGTCTCCTGAAAGACTACCGAGCCCAATCGCGCACCGCGCTTTTGAAGTAGGACAGACATTCCTGTCTGTCCATTGTGTCAGACCGACAGGCAGGACTGCCTGTCTTACTTATTATGCTGTGAACGAGGTGCCGCAACCGCAGCTCCCAGTCGCATTGGGATTAGTAAACGTAAAGCCGGATCCCATCACGCCGGTGACGTAATCGATCTTGACGCCGTTCAAGTATTGGCCGCTAAACATATCGACAAAAAGTTTGACGCCGCCTTGATCGAGAATGAAATCGCCCTGGCGCGAATCCTCTTCAATGTTCAGGCTGTACTGGAAGCCCGAACAACCACCCGGAACGACGCGTACACGAAGGCCGGCGGTTTCCGGAAGGCCCTCTTCACCGGCCATGAACTTCTTGATCTCGGCAACCGCGCTCTCGGTAACGTCGAGCGTCATCGCGGGCGCAGCAGTTGGCGCGCCAGTCGCAGTTGAGGTGGTTTGTGTAGACATATCTCTTATTAACTCCTGATTTTCAATTATTCCTGTAAATACCTGTTAGGCTTCGGGCCTTTCGGATAATACCAACACTAAAGACCCAAGTCCAAAGACCGTCTTATCCAAATCTTATTGACCTTTACCCAAAACGACAAGCTCAGGTTTCATAGCCTCAATGGAAACCTGGCGCGCCACTTCCTCGGCCACACGCCTAAATGCGATCGCCTGCGGCGATTGCGGATGACTGATAACAACCGGGACTCCGGTATCGCCACCAGCGCGCACCTCCAGTCCAAGCGGAACTGTTCCCAGCAGCGGTACATGATACATCTCGGCGAGTTTTGCCCCTCCGCCTTCGCCGAAAATGTTGTAACGCGTGCCCGTGTCGGGCGCGATGAAATAGCTCATGTTTTCAATGATGCCGAGGATTGGAATAGCGACGGTCTCGAACATGCGCAATGCGCGGCGCACGTCCGCGACGGCGACATCCTGTGGCGTGGTTACCAGCACCGCGCCCTGAACC
The DNA here is from genome assembly GCA_035526805.1 of Pyrinomonadaceae bacterium. Taxonomy (GTDB): domain Bacteria; phylum Acidobacteriota; class Blastocatellia; order Pyrinomonadales; family Pyrinomonadaceae; genus PSRF01. The sequence continues at coordinate 798 of DATLBQ010000134.1, read as the reverse complement.
GGCACCAACTGCGCCAGTGATAATTGAACGTCGCCCGTTCCCGGCGGCATATCGACGATCAAATAGTCCAGCTCGCCCCACTTAACGTCTGTCAGAAATTGCTTTACCAGTCCATGCAGAATTGGACCACGCACGATCATCGGCTTGTCACCCGGTTGCAACAACGCCATTGAGATCAATTTCACGCCATACGCTTCGACCGGCACGAGCTTGTTAACATCAATTTCGGGGCGTGAATTCGCGACACCTAACATGATGGGCACGTTGGGACCATAGACGTCCATGTCCATCACGCCGACGCGAGCTCCGTCCAATGCAAGCGACACCGCCAGGTTAACGGCCACCGTCGACTTACCAACGCCACCTTTACCGGAGGAAACAGCGATAATGTTTCGTACGCCTTCGATCGCAAGCTTGTCGCCAATCCCGCGGCCCTTCGGCACTTCTGCATCCATGGTGACGGCAACGGCGGTGACGCCCGGCAACGCTCCCACAAGGTTACGAGCCGCGTTTTCCATTTCCGCCTTGACCGGACAAGCAGGAGTGGTCAGAACTATGCGGAACGAAACCATACCACCATCGATCTTGAGATCTTTAATGAAGCCTAATGCGACGATGTCCTTATGCAGATCAGGGTCGTTGATCTGTCGCAGTGCGTCTAAAACCAACTGTTCAGTTACTTGTGGTGACATAGGATTTAAAAATCGCGTCCGAATGAACTGGAAAGCGTAGCTGATTGGATTGGGTAAAGCAAACTATCAGTTGTTCGCCTTTTTTCCGCCAGTTTGCCGGTTTCGC
>DATLBQ010000133.1:0-16799 GCA_035526805.1 Pyrinomonadaceae bacterium | reverse complement strand
TTCGTGGCCTGCATCGTCGAAATCGAGGAGGTGGGACAAGGGCGGCGCGCCGTGCAGAGAGTTCAGGCCACCCACACGTATACGCTCGATTCGGGCGGCACGTTCATTACTACCGATCAATTAGTGCTGGCCCCGACGGGCCCACCCGTCCATCAGGTCAATACCCGTGCCAACATAACAGGCGGGAGCGGCGCGCTGGCCGATGCCTTCGGGTTCATCCGAACCCACGGCACAATCGATCTACAGGCCGGAGTCGTCACGTTGAAGTACAAGGGGCGCATTTGCACGCCGTAAACTTTAGCGTTCCACTCTCGTTTCGCTAGTCTGAATTGTTTACCGCTCCGAATGATAATAAAACGGGCAGCAGGTGCTGCCCGTAACTTATCGATAGCGTTTGGCTGGGAGGCAGGGATTCGAACCCCGATAGGCGGATTCAGAGTCCGCAGTCCTACCGTTAGACGACCTCCCAGCAGAAGAATTTCACTGTAAGTGCATAGCCTTTTCTTTGTCAACCGCGAGCTTAGTTAATGGTAAATAGTGAATAATAAATGATGCAGCGTGAGTATTTACCTTTCAGCATTTACTATTTGCCGAAAGTCAAGGCACAATACTTCACGTAACCCCTCCCGCGTTGAGCTGCAATTCAGGCTGATCGCTCTCACACATTTTTAGATGCATTTAGAAACCGGGAGTAACCATGACTGAAAACGATGCGCATCCCCAAACCCTGGGTTGGGAAAACTCCTCACCATCTGACGCCCCTTCAGAAGTACGCAACTCAACCGCAGCAATCAGCGCAGAGGAACTCAACGCGCTGGTTGCGAACTACGAGGCAAGATTAGATGAAGTGGCGGATCTGATCACTCGAGTGCGTCATGAAATTAATAATCCGCTCACCGGAGTATTAGGCCAGGCACAGTTGCTGCTGCGCGAAGACCTAAACGAAAAGGCGCGGAAACGCGCCGAAACGATTGAGGAGTTGGCGATTCGTATACGCGATATCGTGGCGCAATTACGCCAGGTTCAGAAGCCTTCGAGAAGCTGAATCGTTGAAGCGTTGTGAAGGAGGAACGAAAACAAGCCTTATCTCAATTAGGTACACGAGCTTAAAAGAAAACTGGCAAACAGTTTGGTGACGACTTAAGCCACCGCGATGGTAGCACTCAGCTGCGGATGATAGACTGACAACATGGCCGCTCGGAGACCTCTCGCCAGGAACAATCACCTTGAAGAAGCGATGGCGCTCCTGATTCGCAACCAGGCTGCTTTTGTGGAGCAAATTGCTCGAAACGATCAAGAACGACTTAAACTCCAAATCAAAGGTGAAGATTGGCAACGCAAGACGGAGGACTGGCAACGCAAGACTGAGGACTGGCAACGCAAGACTGAAGACTGGCAGCGTAAAACTGAAGAGTGGCAACGCAAGGCCGAGGAGAGGTTCGACAAAATTGAGGCTCGGCTGGCGCTTATCGAAGCCACGCTTGCTGAAATGCCAAACATTATTTTGAAGATGCTTCTTGAGCAGCTACCCAAAGCGGTTAAGAAAGAGATCGGATTCACGTCTCCGCCTACTCGATGACACCTGTCTTCCGCTGTCCCCATTAATGCGCAGCCACTGCCGCCGCGACCTTGACCGTCGCATCTTTCTGAACCGCAACGACAAACCGTCTACCTTCACGCAACACCGCATTCTCACCGGGCTTGAATCCATTCAGTAATGCCAGCGGAGGGAAAAGAACTCCTGACACCACCATCATGGCTGCGACTTCTCCGGTGTGGCTTGTGCCTTTTACCTTCCCTTGTCCCATCGTAGTTTCGCTAGCCGTTCGTTTCTTGTCCAAACTCCACAGCTTGTCGTTACGCGAGGATGTCTCCGGGGCGAGGAGTATGCGGCTGTTATCCACGGCTACCACGTCTTCCATGCTCCAGGCGAGCTTTCCGCCTTTGCCCCAGTGTCCGCCGCGCTTTGCCTGCGTAACGCGCGCCGTCACCAGCGCACCCTTTTCAATGACGGCGACGCCGTCGATTACGACGGGCAGGAGGACACGAAAACTTATGTGCTCTCCCGGCCTGAGGTCGAGCGAGTTGACGGTAAAGGCGACCTCAACCTCAATAGGCGTACCGCCGGGCAGCGTCAGTTCGCGAATCGACGGCCCTTCGGTTAAGGCGACCGAGAGGGATTGCGACGGTTGGATTATTTCTTTTGCGCCAGACTCGACGGCCACTGACTGCGCGCTCGTGGTAGGAGTAAATAAAAGACAAGCAAAAATCAGGGTAATAACAGTTCGCATTTCGTGAAGCCTCCGTCCGGATTCGATCTTTGAACAGAGGATTCGCAAATGCGATACCAGACCATGCGAAAATGCGCGGCACAGCAGCCGCGCATTTTGCTATAGAGTTAGTAAGGTCCGCGATCGGTTAACTTGTTTTATCGTCCCCGCCCAATCGCGTCTTGTTTTTCGCAGATTATCAAGGCGTGTTGGTAGTAGGTTTCCCTTTGACAGCAGTATCGCCACTCACAAAGGCGCTGTAGCGATTGCCTGCGGGGATGATTGCCGGCTTACCCTTCTTCAATCCCCATAGTAATCCAAAGGGTCCCAACAGAACTGTTGTTGCCACAGCGGCAACGGCAACTGTATTGCCTTTGCTATCGCCTACTAACCTCTTTGTGAAGCGAGCCGGTAAGCGACTTCCGTCCACTCCCTGCACGTCCTGCATCGCCCATTCAAGTTTTCCGGCATGTCCCCAGTGTCCAGCCTTCTTCGCAGCGGTGATGCGCGCGCGGGCCGGGGCGTCTTTATCAATAATCGTAACTCCGTTTACTATGACCGGTCTCACCACAGAAAAGTCGACAATGTCACCCACCTTGAGCTCCTGGCCAGAGGCGGTATTCTTCAACTGGATTTCTATTTCTGTGCCGTCTGGCACCTTGACCTCCGCCAATGGTGTTGGCTCTTCAGCTGCGGCGGCCGACTCCCCGGAACTCCCCAACATCGCTATTATGACGGCATCGGGTACATTCGCGGATTTCAGTTCTGCCAGTGTCGCTGCTGAAGTCTCAAATTTTCCGGGTGATGCTTTGATCTTTGCCACCACAATCTCGGTTGCCAGACCAGCCTTCACCATATCAAGAACATCTTTATTAGTAAGTTCTGTTGCGGCGGTTTGCGTTTGCGTCTGACCAGGCTCCTGTGGGAGCGGACTTGCGACGGCTAGATTGGTGAGAATCAATATAAGGCCCAGGGACAAAACTCTCTGCATGGGGGAATTCCTTTCAATTGTTAATTGGGAGCGGCAGTAAGAAACGTCCGTCGGCGAGTTCAACGGGAAAGAAACAAACGACCATAAGGAAAGCCGGTTGCGTGTCAGACTAAGCGGACGAATCAAACAGATACAGTGTCTTCCGCTTCAATAAGATATGGAGTTGGCGCAACCACTGGCTTGTCATCCGAGTCTTCCGCGAGCACAGCCTGAATAATCGGCAGGCTCAAGCTGTGTTTCTTTGAAATTCCCGGCACTTCATGCCCCGCCGCATAAACCGCATGGCGTCCGTGTTCTTCATACCACTCGCCCAGGTTTGCAGTCTTGTGCATGTTCTCGATGATTTGTCGCCAACCCACGCCAGTGTTGTAAGCGCAGAAGGAAATTTCACCTTCCTGTGTGCCGTAAGGAATGACGCACATTTCAGTTCGGCGAAAATCGTAATTGAACAGATCTTGAAACCACATACCTTCAACGCAGAGCACGCGCCACACATCGTTAGGATCGGTCGTGTTGGTCTTCATGCGGTCGTTGCGATCTGAACTCGAATTTGTAGAAGACGGTTTGAAGAGATTCAGAATCTGCGAAATCGGAAAACCCTGGGGCGCTTCCTCGGGGTTGAAGTTTCGCAGAATCGCCATGCCGAGTTGCGCGTAAGATAGCTTCTTGCCGCGCGCGCTGTCGGTGATGGTAGCAACGTCCTTCATGAACTGTTCGTAATTGAAGAATTCGAATAACGATTTGAACTCGCCCGTCTGGCGATTGACCACCATCAAAGTGAAGATGCCGCAGTTAGGATGGCAATTGCACGATGACCAGCCCCAGGGAGCGTCTGCTCCCTGCAGCATGTCCATCACACTGGTGAATGCCGAGTAAGAAGACAGTGGATACCAATCGCGTAAGGGTTGCAGTTGTCCGCGAAGTTGATCCTTGAGGTCGTGGGTCATGCCGGCGAGTGTGTAACGCTGCTTTATACGGAGCTCGTCTGAAATGTCCTCGTCTCGCCCGGTGAACGAAACGGGCTGGAACGCTATCGTCTGGACCTTGTCGATATTCTTGGCGGCAAAGTCGACAATCGCTCCAATGCCGTCGTTGTTGATGGTGTTGACGATAGTCGTAACCAACGTGACCTTGATTCCTACGCTGGCCAGATTTTCAATCGCCTGTTGCTTAACATCAAACAGATTACCTACGCCGCGATGGCGATTTTTCTCTTCACTGACGCCGTCAAACTGAAGATAGACGCCGTGCTGTCCGGCGGCCTTGGCGGCTTTACAAAATTCGATATCTTCAGCGAAGCGTATGCCGTTGGTCGCAGCAAGAATTCTGTAGAAGCCAACCTTCCGGGCATAAGCAACGGCTTCCAGGTAGTAAGGTGAAAGGGTCGGCTCGCCACCCGAAAAGAGAATGATGATCTGGCGTTTTGGCTTAAACGAAACTGCGCGATCGAGAATTGCTTTTGTATCTTCAAAGGTCGGTTCGTGTACATAACCAACCTGGTTTGCATCCATGAAGCAGGGATTGCACATCATGTTGCAACGGTTTGTGAGATCCACCGTTAGAACGGCGCCGCGACCAAACTTGATGTTCGATGTGCCATGACGGTGCACGTGTGAATCTTCGGCAGCGTGAAAATCGCGTCCGAAGAAAAGCGATTCGATACGCTCGAGAAATGCCGGGTCAGTCGCCATCACGTCGACAAACTCCCCGTGCTTGGGACAGGTCTTGCGCATGACAACCTGCCCATTCTCTTCCACGATTTGGGCTTTAATTTCGCCTGGATGTTCGTTCATCAACGATTCGAGAGTTGTTTCGCCGCTGATGACTGCGTCGCGAACTTCCTTGACGCAACGCGGACACAGGCTGTCGGTTTCGCGTGGAAAGCCTAAGGGAGGGGAAGTTCGTTCGTAGGATTTCAGTAACTTTCCGGGAGCCCACTTGGGCGAAATAGCCTCGCCTTCAGGGAGCCGTGTGTTGACCGCCTGGAAAGCTTTCCAGGCTACATCCGAAACATTGGAAAGAAGCTTTGAGCTTTTGACGCCGGCGAGCTTGTCTTTGTCAGACTCTCCGCGGCGGAATTGATCGCTAAACAATGAAGCGTTCTCCTGTGTGTGGCGACTAGCTTGCCAAACGCGCGCAAATCACCAATAAAAACGAATATTACCCAGAATAAAAGCCGAATTCAGCTGCGAAAATACCGTGTATTTCCAACCGCGTCATGATAGTTGGTCCGACTAAGGCATGGCAAGCTTAAAGGTCCAATCCGTAAATATGAAAAAAGAACCTCAAATCCCGCTTGTTCATTCGCTAACGAGCAACATCGAGACTAGGGAACACTAAATACTCTGAAATTGTCCCAGCGATTTGTCAGCGCCAAGCCGGCCGCATTGTTGTACAAGCCTGCACCGGTGCTGTTTGCGAGGGAGTCATTGGTTGTGGAATACAGAAGGGTGTTGTCGGCATACACACTGATCGTGCCTGCACCTGAAGTAACTACACGTAATGTTGTCCAGCTCGCCGGCAGAGAGACTCCGCTGGTCAAATCAGTGCGTACACCAGCCGCGTAGTAGCCAACAGTCAATGTTTGCGGCCGCGAGGCGTCGGCGCCATCTTTGGAATAAGCAAAGAAATAATTGCTGGAGTCGGTAACGCGGAAGCTAAGACCGGTGTTTTGACCTGTGCCCCAAACTCCGGCGTGCCGATCCACACTGATATCCAGATCCGCGACGCCGGCAGGAGCGTTTGTCCAGGTCACGGCGGTGGTATTGGCGAGCAATACAGCTCGTCCGTTGAGAATACCAAACGGCTGCGGTTGGTTCGCAGCTTGATTTGTTTTCCACGTTCGTGTGCCGGCAGTTCCACCTTCAGTCGACCCGAGGCCGCCCAACCCTGATAGTGCGTAAGTTGAGTTTCGTCGGGAGAAAGAATCGAAGATGAGCGCGCTTCCAGGCACGGGCGGCGGAGTGTCGACGGGAGCAGGAGGTGTTCCCGGATTGTTCGGATGCGAGAAATCAGGTGCAGACGGATCAACGACGAACTGCGGCAGCGGACAACCTGAACAAGGATTGAGTACGCCGTTCCTGGTGCTTCGCAGCAGACTTGGATGCTGTATGCCATTTTGTCCGAAACGAGAAAGATCAGCGATGTTTTGCGAAGGCCGGAAAAAGTAACTCAGCAGATTGCCATCTACAGCAAAGACTGTCTGCGGCGCAAAAGTTCCGAACGCGCCTTTGTCGATGGCTTCAAGCGGATTGTTCTGTTCGTAGCCACGTACTTGCGCAATGCGTCCAATGAAGTTGCTATGATCAGATCCGCCAATTAGTAACCGGCCGCAACCTTGAATGCCGCCCGGCGTGATGCGAGGTCCCACCCAGGCTGTTTTGCCGACGGGTACGCCGTTGAAGTACGTGACGATATTTACGCCATCCCACCCGGCCGCGAAGTGGCCCCATTCGTTCGGCGCCGGTCCTTCATCGCTGGAAAAGTAGGTGAGGGAGCTTCCATTCCAGATGTTGCCGAGTAATTGATAACGATTCGGCTCTCGAGCCCCGAAATTCGCAACTCCAAATAGAATCGCGTGTGCGCCGCCGTAGCCGTCGGAGATCATGTAGGTACCGCCGGCGTTTTCGCCAGGCATTGCCCAAAACTCCCAGAAGAAATGACCAAAATCACGACCGTCCAACCAGAAGAGGTTGTAATCGAACACGGGAGTCAGAATCGGCATGCTGTAGTCGACGGTCTTGGGTGAGCCGTCAAACTCCAGAACGTAAGAAGGAGAAACGCCGGCATTCAGGACCGCGGCAAAATCTGCAACCCGGTTGCCCTTGAGAGCTGTAAGGGCAGCAGTGTTGGGGGTGAAGCTATAATAGTCCTGCTCTTTCCAGGGGCTCAGCGTGTAATTGCCGAATGCGGTCACCAGAAAAGAGTAACTGCCATCAGCGGCAGTCGCAGCAACGCCGCTCTGAGTTCCGCTAATATTGATCTTAACTCCAAAAACGCCGCGACCGTCCTGGTCGACGATACGACCTCTCAAGAACACGTGCAGACTGCCGTGAAAATCGAGTTGGCGGTTGCCGTCGACTAGAGGAAGCACCACGCTCGGCGGTTCAAATACATAATCCTCTCTGATAACGGCGATCGTGTAATCGAAACCGGCTTTTACTCCTGGAAGGGAATAGTTGCCAGACGTATCAGTTGTTGACGTTGCGCCGGTCTCTTGTAATGTGACGACCGCAGCCGCTAAGGCTCCATTCTGATCTGTCACGCGGCCGCTGATCAAATAAGTACGACGAAGACCGCTAAACGTCAGCATCGTAGTCTCAGTCAACTGATCGATGGTTTGCGGAGTGAACGCGAAGATGTTGTGAATGCCCGGAGAAATGGTGTAGGCAAAACCCGCTGGCACATTTGCGAAACTGAAAACGCCGGTAGCGTCAGTAGTTGCGGTTCGTGGCGGGACTGCGCTTGACGTCAGCGTCATCTCGACGTTTGGTACAGGTTGGCCGTTGTCATCCAACGCGACTCCCTGAATAGTTCGCTGCTGCCTGCTGGCAGTAAAATTAACGCCGTCGAGTGCCTGGCCTAGATCATTAAAAGTCCTGGTTGGTGGATTGAAATCGTAAAAGGTTTTTGAAGCGGACAGAACGTAGTCACCGCCAACCGTGACGATCAAGTATTCGCCCGCACCGTTCGTGACGTCACCCACGATAGAGCCATTGCCCTGAAGTATCAACACGACGCCGGCGAGAGCTGCTCCATCCGCAGTGACAATGCCTCGCAGCAGGTATGGAGACGTGGGCCTGGATCCGGCATCATCTGGCGGACCGCCGCCAATATGTCCAATGCCGATGCGAACACGATTGCTGGCTCGGCCTTTGTAAGTGACGCGCACCAGCACGTCACCCACTTCGCTCATCTCGTTGCTCAATCTGAGCGTAAGACTGCTCATCCAGTTCTGACCCGGCACTGGTCCAGCCGCCTCAACCATCAAATCATAGTGCCGATGGGATCCATCTTCGGCGTCGGCAGTAATAGTGGATGGATCGTCGCCGGGCTGCAGTTGCAGATTCAGCGCGAAGAGTAGAACGCGAGTACGTGGGTCGGAACTCCAGGAGATAAGAGAATTCAGGGGGAAAGGTTCACGTGAAAAGGTGACCGACTCAAGCGCCAGTGCCCGCGTAGAAGTTTGCTCGCTAAGCAACACCAGCGGTGCTGTTTGCGCCGCAGCTGTGGCGACGAAAGCTGGAAGGCAAAAGCAGCAGAACAGCAGCGCCGCAATACGGACCGACGAGGGAAAACATTCGTGCGACATATTTCTATTTTCTTAAGGCAGCGCGTAATTCTGAGCGAGAATAAAACCTATCGAGACCGGTTGACCCCAGTGGAGGAAGTGAAGAAATATGCGATCAGGCTTATAGCGAAAATTCAACTAGCGACCGACTGAGGCGAGCCGATTATACTTGAGAGCCGGAAGAAAACTCTACGAAAAGTCGGCGGGCCGTTGACTACATGATTGCCTCAAGGGTGCTCAATCGGATAAGGTGCGGCCAAGCTGAGAACTGATTGCGAGAAACGAGCCGTTATGGATGATTCAGAGATTTCGAAACAAGGAAAATCCGTGGCCGACTTAGCCGCGCTGCTGGGAAGTCCCTTAAGCGGCGACGGTCAAGTTGTAATCCGGCGCATATCGAGTTTTGCGTCGGCGGAACCTGGCAGTGTGGCTTTCGTTGAAACTGTGAAGGCCCTTGAGGAAGCGCAAGCCTGTGCCGCCTCATGTGTGATATCGCCCGATACTGAGGCTGCCCGCCAGGTGCTGCCTGACGTCCCCGCTTTTATCCAGTCAGCGCAGCCCAAATTAGCATTCGCAAAAATAGCAACGTTTTTGCATCCCCCAAAATACCGAGAACCTTTCGTGCATTCGAGTGCAGTCATTGCGGAAACTGCCAATATCGATCTGACAGTTTACATCGGGCCACATGTCTCAATTGGAGAGGAGACTCGTATTGAGGCGGGAACGCGTCTTGAATCGGGAGTAACGATAGGCGACCGCGTTCATGTCGGAAACGATTGCGTGCTTCACCCCGGCGTCACACTTTACGACGATGTGATTATAGGCAATCGCGTGGTGTTGCACGCCGGCGTTTGCATTGGTGCCGACGGCTTTGGGTACGTGCGCGATGCCGACGAGGCCGGTGCTTATTACAAGTTTCCGCAAAGCGGCACGGTGCTGATCGAAGATAACGTTGAACTGGGAGCGCACACTTGTGTTGACCGCGCCGCGCTGGGACAGACACGAATCGGACGCGGAACCAAGATCGATAACCTCGTTCACGTGGGACACAACTGCGATATCGGCGAACGCGTGATCATCGCTGCCCAAACAGGGATCAGCGGCAGCGTGACGATTGAAGACGACGTGGTGATTGGAGGACAAGTCGGCTTCGGTGATCACATACGTGTAATGAGCGGCGCGGTGATTGGATCAAAAGCGGGAGTGCTGCCCGGTAAGATTGTGCGACCAGGCGTTTGGTGGGGTATTCCGATTCAACCGCTCGACGAATATAAAAGACTCAACGCGCATCTCGCTCGTGTGCCCGAGATGCGCGAAGAGATTAAAAAGTTGAAAAAAGAGTTACAGGAACTGAAGACGAGCCAGCGCTCGTAATCCCTACTCAATAGTAACGACTACCTTTTCCATTCTTGCAAAGCCTCAAATACGACGTCAGCGGCTCTTTGCGAGGCGCCGCTGTCGCCAAGTTGATCCGCTACTTCGCGCAAACGATGTCGCACCTCTTCGTTTCGTCCCTTGTCAAGTAATAGCAGGAGCTCGTTTGCTAAGCGCTCACCGTTTAGATCATCCTGCAACAGTTCCGTCGCCACGCGCTCGTCTGCTACCAGATTCACGAGTCCGTAGTGGTCGACAGTTATCAGGCGTCCCAACGTATTCCAGTTGATCCACGACTCTTTATAGACAACGACCATCGGCGTTCCGAGCAGCGCTGCTTCCAAAGTTGCAGTGCCACTGGCGATTGCCGCCACGTCGGAAGCCGCGAGTGCTTCGTGCGACTGGTCCGAAACTATATGGAGACACGACGGCAGCGGCTCCGGCGTCGCTCGCTGCGCGCGCGCGATGTTTCTCACCTCGTCTGACGTGCGGCTGGGTGCGACGACGACGACAAATTGAACCTCAGGTTGCCGGGCAGAAATCAAGGCGGCTGCTTCGAGCATTGGCGGCAGGATGCGCTCTACCTCCCGGCGACGGCTGCCGGGCAAAAGTGAAACGATTGGCAGTTTGGGATCGAGCTTTGTTTGCCGGCAAAACTCCGCGCGATCGAAGCGAGCATGAACTTCACCCGCCAACGGATGACCCACATACTCCACCCGATCAATTCCGCGGTCCGCGTACCAGTCCTGTTCGAAGGGAAGAATCGAAATTAGAAGGTCGACGTCGCGTTGAATGGTGTGCGCCCGATAGGAGCGCCAGGCCCAAAGTTGCGGACTAATGTAATAGATGACTCTCAACCCGCAACGATGAAAGGCGCGAGCCAGTTTCAAATTGAAGTCGGGCCAATCGACCAGGATCACTGCCTCAGTTGCGCGTTCAAGCGCAGCTTGCTTCAGGAGTTTGTAGGCGCGCCAAAACCTCGGCAGTGCTCGTCCGATTTCCAACAGTCCTAGAATGCTCAGATCGTCTGACCGGACAACCGAGGCGACGCCGGCGGCGCGCATCAAGGGACCGGTGGCGCCGAAGAAATCGAATTGTGTCTGCGGCTCCGAGGCGCGTAAAGCCTGGACCAGCGAGGCCGCGTGGGCGTCGCCTGAAGCCTCTCCGGCGACGATCATCAATCGGTGCGAATTCATCGGGGCGAATAATAGCAGTGGTCAGTGGCCAGTGCTCAGTTGGCCGAAGCTGGGAGCGCAGGCATGCTGCCTGCAATCAGGCGGGGCTTTGTCCGCCGAACAATTCCCAACTGCAAAGCGATTCGCGCCTGACGGCGCTCGTGCAGGCAAGATGCCTCCCAGCTTCCGCCAACCGCTTCTGCCTACTGCTTACTACCTCCCGCTTTTCGTGTTAGCATCGCTCTCGTTTTCATAAGAACCTTGGCGCGCGCTCTCCTGACTACGTGCTCGCCGATAAGTCCGTGGAGTTCACTTTTTTGCGCCTTCCTTTTCGGTCAAGCGACATGTCTGCCCTCGTGCGCTCTTCAGTTTTACTCGCACTTCTGGGTGTCGCCTCATACACAACCACGGCGCAACAGACGAATCCCGTCGATCGTAAAGTCACCAACCCGATGACGGACACACCCAACGTCAATCCGTTGGCGCATGACGAACCCGTCAAACAGAAAACGCAAACTGGTCAGCAGGTCGGCGAGGCCACGGACGTACTCAAAGTGGATGCCGGCACGCAGACAGTTTCCGGTCCGGAAACTGCTCGGGTGTTCGTTTATGAAGGGAACGTTGATGCGCGTATCGGCACTTACCGTTTACAAGCGGACAAGGTGACTGTCTACGAGGCTACAAACAAAGTAGTCGCCGAAGGCAACGTTCTATTCGATCAGGGCGAGCAGCAACGTATCACCGGCAGCACGGCGGAATGGAATTATCGAACGAAAACCGGCTACTTCCTCAACTCGACTGGCTTCACCAATCAGACACAAGACGGCACCAGAATGTATTTCACCGCCGACCGCGTCGACAAAGTCAGTCTTGATACCATCATCGCCACCAACGTGCAGGTTACCGCGTGTGATGAAGATGTTCCCAAGTGGAGCTTTCACGCCAAGCGCGTCAAGATCAAGACCGGCGACCGCGTGCGAATCTATTCGCCAAATCTGCGATTAAAAGGCGTGCCCATTTTTTATCTTCCCTATGCTTCGGTTTCGATTAAGCCACGGGATCGCGCTTCAGGATTTTTGACACCAACCTTAGGAGGTTCCGGAAAAAAAGGTTTTCGTCTCTCCAATGCTTATTACCAAACGCTCGGCCGCTCGGCTGATGTGACAGTGCGCAATGACATTTACACGGCGCGTGGAATAGGATTCGGCGCCGACTTGCGGACGCAAGCGAACTCTCGCTCATTTTTTAACGCCGGTTTTTATTTCATGAAGGACCGGACTCTCGGTCACAGCGCAGACGCAGATCATCCGGATCAGGGCGGCTCGAGTTTGTATGTGGAAGGCGTGCACTATTTCCCTAACGGTTTCATCGCTGCCGCCGATGTCAACGTAACGTCCAATCTCGCCTATCGCCAGGTGTTTTCCGAAAGCATTCAGCAGGCAATTTCGCCGGAAGAGCGTTCTCAGGTCTTCGTAAACAAAGATCTCAACGAATACAGTTTCAACTTTCTGGCGCGTTCGCAGGTCACGTCCATCCCAAACTCCCGTATCCGTATTCGCAGTATGCCGAGCGTGTCGATCGAGAAGCGAGCGACCGTGCTCGACTTTCTGAAAAAGATTCCGGTCTATTACTCGTTCGAAGCGTCAGCCGACGGTCTTAGCCGCAAAGAAACGGTCGACGACCTAATCGCGTTCCGCCGCGACGTCGGTGGCGATCCGATAATTTCGCCTTCGATAGTGCAGCGGCTCGATTACCATCCACGCCTTCAACTGCCGCTGTATTTCAACGGTATGTCGCTAACAGCATCCGCGGCTGCGCGAATGACTTTTTATTCGAACTCACTCGATCCGGTAAACCGCCAGGTGTTAGGCCGCAACATTACCCGAGGCTATGGCGAATTCGAACTGGACTTTCGTCCGCCTGCGTTTTTCAAAGACTTTCATCGTCGCAGCGGCGGCTTCTTTTTTCGCCACCTGATAGAGCCTTACGTAATTTACCGGCGCATTATCGGAGTCAATAATTTCGATCGGCTTATTAGGTTTGATTATTCGGATGCAATTGCGGACACGAATGAGATCGAGTTTGGCATTTCAAACCGCTTCTTCACTGAGAGATCAACAGAAAACGTCAGCAGCGCTGCGGCGAAAGCTACCAGAACCGGCAAGCGCATCCCGACGGCAACGCAGCCATACGAGGCGTTTTCATTAACGGTGCGCGGAAAGTATTTCTTCGATACCTCGTTTGGTGGTGCGTTGGTGCCCGGCCGCAGAAACCAGTTTTATCCAATCAACACCCTTTCCGGTCTTAGCTATGGCGGGGTGCCGCGACGATTTTCACCGCTGAACATTGACGCGCGTTATCGTCCGCGCTCGGACGTTTTTGTCGACATGCGCACGGATCTCGACACGCGCGGCGGCGGTGTGCGTTCACTCTCCGCTACTTTTGGAATCAACAAACCGTTGGTTCAGGCATTTCAAAGTTTCTACTACACGCGCGCGATTGAACTGGTTCCCAGTCTGGCTCAATTTGCGGACGCCCGCGGCAAGGAGCCGGGGACGTTGCGTGGCTCGCAGTGGAGTCCCTCCATTTTCCTTGGCGACCGGGAACGCGGCATCTACGGTGGCGCCTCCTTTTTCTTCGATTATCAGGCTCGACCGGGCAAGGGCAATAGTTCGTTGATTAGCTCCATCGTGACCGGCGGCTACAGTTGGGACTGCTGCGCGGTGACAGTGCAGCACTCAACCTACAACGTTGGCGTGCGACAGGAACGAGGTCTCTTATTCAGTTTCAGACTTAATGGTATCGGTACCTTTGGCACCGAGCAAATCGGGCAACGCTTTAGGTAAACGTCTCCGGTTTCAACTAATCCCTCAGTAACAAGTGCTGTTGTACCCCAAGAATTATCACTAAAGTAGACTCCAGTACCCGGCGCTACCGCGCTCGGTTCTGTAAACGTCTCCGGTCACTCCAAACTAATCCCTCAACCATGCGCTTCGCCGCTGTGAACTAGTAGAAAACTGGTATATATTTGGCGCGGCGTCAAAAGGTGTTTACGGCGATCGTGGCTGCGATGATCGCTTCAGGAAGTCACGCCTGAGAAATAACTCTCCGGATTCCGACTCCGATAAACAACAGATTCATAGAGTAGTTTTACGTTGTAGGAGATTTGCCGCTTTATGCAGGGTTCATTCATAGAGCTAACGTCGCAGACTGTACGCATGCTTTCCGCGTTTGCCGTCCTATTTGTTTTTACTTTTCTGCTCGTCGTTGTGCTGCCGCCCGGCTCCGGCGCCACGCAGGAAAGCGCGCGACCTGAAGTTAGCCATAAGCGTTCTGCGGAATTCGTTCCGGGAGAAGTGTTCGTTCGCTACCGCAGTGAAAAACTTGCCCAGCTTCAGACGCGCCAGCTGCCGCATACCTTGCGGAATGTGGATGGGCGCCTACTCTCTGTGCAAGTAGAACGGTTTGAAGGTTCTGATATTGTCCCCGGTCTGCGACGTGCTCACGTGTCAGCGGCTGACACTTTGGCGGCGATCGAGGCGCTGAACGCGCAGCCTGATGTTCTTTATGCCGAACCGAATTACCGTTGGTATCGAACGACGACGACGATCCCCAACGATCCTTGTTTTCCCGTCAACAGTTTGCCGGGTTGTCAGAGCCTGGACCAATACGGCCTCAACAAGATTGGCGCTCCGCAAGTGTGGGACACAATCAGGGGAAGCCGTGATGCGGCACAGGCCGGGTTTGGAACGCCGCGGATTGTCGTCGGCGTAGTGGATGAAGGTGTTGACGTCGGACACCAGGATCTGGTTGGAAACATTTGGGCCAACCCCGGAGAGACACCTGGCGATGGCGTAGACAATGACGGCAACGGGTTTATCGACGACTTCAACGGCTACAACTTTGTGAATAACACTGGAATTATTCCTCCGGCCAACCACGCGACACACGTCGCCGGAATCATCGGCGCGACGGGCAACAACAGTACGGGTATCGCGGGGGTCAACTGGCAGGTTGGTTTGATGTCTTTGAAGTTTCTTGAAGATGTGGGTTCTACCGGGGATGCTATTCGCGCCAGTGCTTATGCCAAACAGATGCGCGATCTCTGGTTAAGTTCTGGCGGCACTCACGGTGCGAATGTGCGCGTGCTGAACAATAGCTGGGGGCCGGACCGCAGATTAGGTAACGGTTCGTCGCTAGCATTGTCTGATGTGATCAACGCAGTCGGCCAGTCAGGAATTCTTTACGTCGTGTCTGCCGGCAATGATGCGATCGACAACGACGTCGATCCCGTCTACCCGGCGAGTTACGATTTGCCGAACCTGATTTCCGTAGCCTCAACCGACCGCCTGGATGCGCTATCAATTTTTTCAAATTTTGGCGCCCATACAATAACGCTCGGCGCACCGGGCTCAGGCATTTTGAGCACTACTACTGGGAACACTTATTCGTCGATGAGTGGTACTTCAATGGCTGTTCCTCATGTGTCGGGGGCTGCAGCCCTGTTACTGGCGGCGAATCCCAATTTGACGATGCAGCAACTGAAAAGCATCTTGATTTTTAACGGAGACCCGCTGGCCTCGCTGGCGGGAAAAACATTGACTGGCCGGCGCCTCAACCTTGCCAACAGCTTTCAGGCGCTCGCTGAAAACGATGTGACGCCTCCGGGAACAGTTACTAACTTGCATCTCAACTCGCAGAGCGGGCGGTCGCTGAATATCGGCTGGACCGCGTCCGGCGATGACGGTGCCGTAGGCGTTGCCTCGCTTTACCAGCTTAACTTCACTGACGCGAACACGGGAGAGACTATTTTTTTGAAGAGTGTATTGCCGGCGGCTTCCGGCGTCCAGCAGGCTATCGACGTAAAGCTTCCCTACCGTCATACCAACGGTACGGTAACGCTTCGAGAGTTTGACAATGTCGGAAACGAGGGCGCACCTGCGAATACCAACGTTTCCGTCAGCTTGATCGTAGGCGATCCCTACCTGACGTTCCTGGGAGGTCCGGTAGCTCTTTCGACCGGCGGAGTTGGCCTTTCAACTAACTGTGACGATTGTTCCAAAACACAGGCGTTGCCGTTTTCTTTCCCCTTCTTTGGTGAGAACTTCAATTCAGTCACGGTAACTTCAAATGGAGCCTTGTATTTTTCGCCGCCGCTTTCCAATGATTCAGGGAGTTCCTTAGTTGAGTTGGCGAAATTTAAAATGATCGCAGGACTGTGGGACGACTTGAGGACTGATAGGGGTGGTGGCGCCGACGTCTATGTGGTTAACCCTGACCCGACTCGTATTATATTTCGCTGGCAGGCTGTCACTTTCGGAGACGAGACCCCCGAGACCGAGTTCCCGGTAAACTTTGAAATAGAGCTGCGTAGTAACGGAACAATTTTGACGCGCTATGGAAGCGGTCAAACCGCGCCAATAAATACCAATCTGTTTCCGGTAGTTGGAATTTCCGCAGGCGAACCCGACACTTACGTTATTCTTTCCCACACCTCCGAACGACTGCCTAAGAATCTAACTAATGCGCCGGAAGTCACTTTCCTGCCGCGTTCAATTGGAATCGCCAGCAGTGTTCAACTATCAACATCGCAGTTCACCGTGAATGAAGACGATGGCGCCGCGACCATTACCGTCGTTCGCAGCGGTGACACATCGACGCAAGCCTCTGTCGACTACATGACTGTCGATGGTCAAGCT
>DATLBQ010000132.1:0-14976 GCA_035526805.1 Pyrinomonadaceae bacterium | reverse complement strand
CTCGTCAATGGCAGAGCCAAAGAATCCTGTGGAAGACATCGTTCCGACTCCCGTTTCAAAAAGACGGCCCGTGGCTAAGAGCACGCGTTCATTGTTGGAGTTTCCGAGTGTCAATCGAAGCGCAATGCCCGAGTGGCGGAAAGAATTAGGCGAGCGCGTGCGGGAAGTTCAGGAAAGGCGCGCACGCGAAGCAGCCCTGGAGACGGCGGAAATAGGTTCTTTGTTCACCGAAGTCGATGCTAAAACAGTTCCGATGCTTGAGCTACTGCCGCAGGCAGAAATGCCACCGATAAATCCCGTTGTTGTAGCAGCGTTAAAGCGTATCGAGCGAGCGCAATCACAGGGCGGACGGAACCACTCCGCGGCAACAGCAATCGCATATGAGCAACAGCCCGCCGAGGTGCCGGACCTCGCGGCTGATCCGGTTATTGACGAAATCACTCCGGAACCTGAACGAGTGTGCACGCTGGCTGTTGTACCCAATCCGGAATTGATTAGCGCCGAGGTACCGGAGGAAATAATGCCAACGGAACCACGAAAACCGATTAGGGTCATTGACGGTCACAACGATCCGGCTCTTCACTACCTAGATTCTGTTCCAAGGTCGGTGATCGTTGAAACCCGCGAGTATCGTCGCGCCTCTATATTTCGTCGCATGCTTAGCGCGTTGTTTGATTTAGCGGTGATCGGGGTGCTGGCCCTGCCTTTGTTGGCGCTGACTGAGTTAACGAATCTTCAAGAGCAGAATCTCCGCGTGATCGGTTTTGCAGTTGTTACGCTGCTCGTGATTGGCTTTTTATATCTGACGATTAGCGTGGCGTTTACCGGGCGCACGATAGGAATGAAGCTCTTTTCGCTGCGAGTTGTCGATGCGCGAAATGGCTTGATACCGACTGGCCGACAATCAGCCGGCCGCTCGCTCCTCTACTTACTGTCGTTGGCAGGCGCCGGGATCACGCTGCTCTATACATTCATAAACGCTGAGAAACAGACGGTCCACGATCGTTTCACCCGTACAGTCGTCATCCGAGCGTAGCACCGTTTTGATCGATTAGAATCGGCCCTGTTCTTCGGAGCAGGGCCTTTTGCTTCTGAATAACGGATAAGGATGAACTACGTCAGACGGCTTTGCACAACAAGTAAATAATCGGGGTCTGCGCAAGGCTCCTTAGACCAAAATAAAACGTGAACGAGGAGACACTCAAAAAGATCGTCGGGGAGTTGAGCGAATTGCTGCCTGGTCGCTTTGTTGGAAGAATATTCCAGTTATCATCGTTGTCTGTCGCGATTGATTTCGGTCTGAGGAACAAGAGCTACCTATTTATCAGCATAGAGCCAGCCAACCCTCGTATCTATCTGATTAAACGTTCAGTTCGCGAATTGGAGAAGGCGTCTGTTCCATTTTCGTCGTTCGCCCAGTCGTTACGCGTAACGCTTGCTGGTGGCAGCTTACTATCGATCGAGAAAGACGAGAGCGAACGGGTGGTAAGATTTTCTTTTGTCGTCGCCAACGATCTGGGCGAGACCGACAGTCGAGTGCTCGTTGCTCAATTAACCGGCCGCTCTGCAAATCTGTTTCTGCTTGATGCGACAAGCGAGATCAGGCAGGCATGGCGAAACCCGCAAGGCAACGGCCAGCAACCAGGTGAGCTGTATCGCCCGCCGACGTTGCAAACCCGTGTTTCGACGAGAACAAGGGCGCTCGTTGAGATTTCCAGCCTTCCTCCGCCGGGCTCGGCGACCCTCTCAGAAGCTCTCGACAAGCACTTTCGCAGTCTCGCCGTTGAAAATGAGTTCGACAGTCTGGCCGGGAATCTACTCGCTCGTGTGCGAAAGGAAATAGCCAGGCGCACAAGGCTTCGGGAGAACCTCAAAAACGATCTGGCTGCTCACGGTGATCCCGACGAACACAAGCGTCTTGGCGACCTGCTATTGGCAAACATCGCGAACGCAAAACGGGTTGGCACGAAAGTGACTCTAACGGATTACTACAGCGAAAACACTCCTACCATAGAAATTGAGATCGATGAAAACACCACCTTGCAACAAGCGGCGAGTGAAAGCTTCGCACGGTATACGAAAGCGAAACGAGCTGTTGAAGAGATTAGCGGGAGACTTGTTCAGCTTGATCGCGAGTTGGTGAAGCTGGCTGACAAACGTGTGAAGATTGAAGCTGCCATAGCCAGCCGTGATCTAGCTACGCTGTCAGAATTTGAAGAACAGAAGGCGCCGCCATCTGCTGAGCGAAAAAAACAAAAAGCGCCGCTTACCTTCCCGGGAATGCGGCGCTACCGATCTTCTGATGGATATGAAGTGCTGGTCGGGAGAGCGGCGCAAGATAACGATCAGCTGACGTTTCGCGTGGCGCGTCCCAACGATCTCTGGCTCCATGCCGCGGACTATCCTGGATCCCACGTCATCGTCCGCAACTCAAGCCGAACCGAAATCCCTCACCGGACGATCATTGAAGCTGCGCAGTTGGCGGCGAAATTCAGCCGGGCCGGCAAGGATTCAAAGGTAATGATTCACTACACCCGCCGAAAGTTTCTTACGAAACCCAGGGGCGCCGCGCCCGGCCTCGTTCGAATGTCGACTTTTAAGACCATCACGGTGGAACCGGGCGAAAACATTGAGCGAATAGCAACTGAACCGCGATCGAAGACTGGCTATCGTTAGCAGACGCACGGCGGTTAGCCAGCGGGCGTCAGCGGTCGTTCACTTGTATCGGTAGGTGATTCTGCCCCTCGACAAATCATAAGGTGACATTTCGACACTGACACGGTCTCCAACCAGGATACGGATCCTGTTCTTGCGCATTTTCCCCGAGACAGCCGCAAGTACCACATGCTGTGTATTGTCGAGTTGCACTTTAAAGAATGCATTGGGCTGCTTGTCGATAATCGTGCCCTCTGCTGGAATCAAATCGTCTCTAGCCAATAGTTGTCTCCTTTTCTAACTCGTTGTTTGACCGGCGACGGACGACCGCCGACCGCCCGATTTTCCTTTGGCGGTCCGCGGTCATCGGTCCTCCGTCGTTTTACCTACTTGCGCGTCGTGGTCGAAACGACCGAGTGAAAACTGCGCGCGGAGCCGCCGCACGCATAAACGGCTTGCTTGCCGTTTCACTCTTTCGTCCACCAAAGGCCGGTAGTACAACTCGCGCTACGGTTTGCCCTGTCAAACTCTCAATCGCCCGCATTGATACTTCATCAATCGGCGTAACGATTGTAATTGCTCGTCCAGCGTTGCCGGCTCGTCCCGTGCGGCCAATGCGATGCACATAGTCTTCGGGTGCTGAAGGCACGTCGAAATTGATAACGTGAGAAACGGAATCAACATCGAGGCCGCGGGCTGCAATGTCAGTGGCAACCAGCACGCGCGTGCGACCGTCGCGAAATCCGCGCAGTGCCGCTTCACGCTGTGGTTGTGTGCGATCGGAGTGAATCCGGTTAACGCTATGTTCACGCGCGGAAAGAATGTGGGACAAACGTTCGGCGCCGCGTCGTGTTCGCGTAAACACCAGCACTCGCTCAAACTTTTCGCGTTCAAGCAAGTCGAGCAGCAAAGCGGTCTTTGACTCCTGGGCCACTGGATAAGCAGTCTGCTCAACCATGGTCGCGGCTTGTCCGCGCGGGCTGACCTCGATTAGTTTCGGCTCTTTCATCGTCGTCCGCGCCAGCTTTTCAATGTCTGAAGACATGGTGGCGGAAAACAGAAGTGTTTGACGTTTTGCCGGAACCATCGCGAGGATGCGGCGAATTGCGGGCAGAAATCCCATGTCCAGCATACGATCCGCTTCGTCAAGGACGAGCACTTCAACTGCTGAAAGATTGACTGCGCCGCGCTCAGTTAAATCGAGCAAACGTCCGGGCGTGGCAATTACGATCGCCGCGCCGCGCCGCAGATCGGAGATTTGCGTGCGCATGTTCGCTCCGCCAATCACGGTCACGCCACGATTGGTCTTTGTGCGATTGAGCTCGCCGTAGTTTTTTTGAATCTGCATTGCCAATTCGCGCGTCGGCGCGAGGACGAGAACGCGCACGCCCGGGCGCGGCTTCTCAGTCATCTTCTGAATTATTGGAAGCAGAAATGCGGCTGTCTTGCCTGTGCCGGTTTCAGCACAGCCGATTAGGTCCTGACCGCTGAGGACGACAGGGATTCCCTGTTCCTGAATCGGTGTTGGTTCGGTGTATCCGAGAGACTCGCAGCTCCGCACTTGCGCAGGCGCTAGTCCCAGTTGAGAAAAGTTCATAGATTCCTTTTGGGCGACGTCCCATTCTTTTGGTCGTCGCATTACTTTTACTAATCATGAGCAACAGAGCTCATAGCTAAAATTCTTGGTTTCCTCTGGTGCACCCCTGTGTTCTCTGCGCCGTTGTGGTTGGTTTTTTAAGACCTGCCACAGAGACACAGAGTTCACAGAGATTGCACAGAGGATTACCGTGGGAAGTTAATTACCAGCGGGGCTCGCGATTGCCGCCACCACCGCCGCCGCCGTAGCCACCGCCACCGCTGCGATTACCACCGTAACCACCGCCGCCGCCTCGGCCACCGCCGCCACCGCCAAAGCCACGACCACCACCACCGCCGCGGTTTTCGCGGGGCTTGGCTTCGTTGACGTTCAACGCACGACCATTAACTTCCTTGCCATTAAATTGAGCGATAGCGGCCTCGCCCTCTTCCTTGCTCGACATTTCGACAAAGCCAAAGCCGCGTGAGCGACCGGTGTCGCGGTCTTCCACGACGCTCGCCGATTCAACCGTTCCTGCAGCCGCAAACAGCTCCTGCAAATCCTGGCTTGAGGTCGCAAACGCCAGATTTCCTACGTAAAGTTTCATAGACATAAAGATATACCTTTCCCCTTGTGGGGATAAAAGAAGCTGCGAATCGGATTGGCTTCGGTCGAACGGTAGGAGCGAAGGGCCGGTTTTCGGATGCTCTGAGAGCGCTTCTGAAGTTGAAATCAGCCTGCTCTCGAACTATCCAAAACGCCAGCGCTGACTGTCTTATGCGCGGGGCGCATCACCGTCGATGCGCGAGAGAAGGATTAACCGTGCGTCACTATGCACTATTTACGGCCAACTGGCAAGGCGGGAGAAGGCCCAAAATCCGACTCTTAATCTGTCACCTTGCATTCAATAGGACTTAGCTCGAAACAGGGCTCGCTGGTATCAGATCAGGCGTAGGGCTTATTGGAATCCCTCAACAAAATTACGTCGTCGATTTGAGTTCCGCGCGAGATCACGAGTTGTTTACCGTCGTGTGAACTCTGGAAAGCGAAGATTAATCCGGTATTGAAGCTGGTTAGTTGTCTGGCAGGGCCGCCGTCAAGCGGCATGCTCCAGATGTTGTCGGCGCTATTGCGTGTGTCTGCGTAGGTGATTGAACGGCTGTCAGGCGTCCACCCAAGGCCTATGTCGCGGAAGCCGGATGAGACGTTAAGGATCTTTATCGGGTCTCCCCCGCCAAACGGTATGACAGCAATCTTATTTGCGTTGGCTTGATCATCCAGGTAACGCACCGCCACGAATTTTCCATCGGGTGAAATGGCTGCCCAATGGGAAGATTTATTCCAAAGTTGTTGGGGCGTGCCTCCTGAAACTGGAACGCGCCAAAATGTGGAACTGCCTTGTCTCAAAGATTTGAACAAAACCCACTGACCATCTGGCGAACAATTTGGCTGAGAGTCAAGCTCTGTTCCCTCCGTCAGCTGACTTTGCTCGCCGGTGACCAGGTCTAGTTTCCAAATATTAAAGTTGCCGGATCGATTCGAACTAAAAATGGCGAAGCGTCCGTCTGCAGAGACACATCCCAGGCCTTCAGTATATGAGTCAGCCGTTAATTGCTTGTTTGCGGAGCCGTCGGCATTGATGGTCCAGACGTCTGATTGTTCTCCGGATGGCGCCGTGTAAAGAATTCTTCCATCACCCGTCCAGGCCAGACTGTCGCCGTCATACTTGCCCTCGGTAACCTGTTTCGCCTTGCTAACGTCATCACCCGGCGTCACTACCCAAAGCTGGGCCGACTTCTCCGCCTGCACAGTGACGAGTGTCCTGGAATCCGCAGTCAGTCCTAAACTTCCAGTGCCGTATGCGTTCAAATCGTTAGTTACTCTTCGCACTTCCCCGCCGGGATATGACACGTACCACAGTTGCGTGCCGGTAGATATTAATTCCGGAACGGCCGCCACTATCAAACCGCTGCCATCGCCAAGCCAGAGAACGCGAGATACCGATATCCAATTTTGAGAAGTAATGACTTTCTCTGCGCCGCCTTCAACAGGCACAGACACTATCGTCGCGGAAAGATTGCCGCTGTATGAACCGGCGCCGCAGGCTATCGTTTTCCCATCCGGTGACCACGTCGGTCCCCCAATAAAAGAAAAGTAAGCCGGCAGCCTTCGTGTCGCTATTACTCGCTCGCCAGTTCCGTCGATATTTGCGACGATCAAGTTAAATTCCGAGGAGACCGGTCTAACAAAGGCTATTTGTTTACCATCGGGCGAAAAGGTCAGAGGACTGGTGACGCCTGCCATCACACGGCGCGAGGCTCCGCCCAAAACCGGCACTTGATAGAGAGTCCCAAGAGGATTGTCAAACAATAAGTAATAGACGAACTCGCCATCTCGTGAAAACGCCGTCGGCCCGATCTTGCTTTCCAAATCCGATACTATTTTCACCAAACTGCCCGTTGATACCTGTCGCACCCAAAGGCTTTCTCGGCCCGATTCTGCCGTTCTGAAAGCCACGTATTTCCCATCCGGAGAAATCGACGTATACCCTTTTATGGCGGCGTTGCCGATTTTGCCGCCCGTAGTTAGTCGCGTGATTTTCAGGGTTCGAAACGGATCTGCTTTGGCGGGAGGTGTTAGTTTCGCCCAGGCAAAAACAAGAGCAGCCCCAACTATGGCCAAAACGGCGAGCGCCAAACCGAATCCGAGTTTATGTTGTTTGATTTCACCGAAGATCACTCCGGCACTCGACGTGGTACGAATCGCCGCGATGTCAGCCGTGGTGCTGGGTCCCGCTAGAGTCTCCGAGGCAGATGGCCGGTAGCTGAACTGAGATGCGGCGCCTTCGGTACTGATTGAGGAAGGCGGGACGGTGACATCCAGTTGTGTGTCGCCTTCCATCTCGCGGCGAAGTTCTTTTAACTCCAACGCAACATCCTGTATCGATTGATATCGTTCTTCGGGATCCTTCGCGAGGCAGCGTCGAATAATTCTCTGCAGGTCAGCTGGCGCCGACGGATCAAATTCTCTTATCTGCGGCGCCGCCTCATAGCAGATCTTGTAGAGCGACTGCACATTTGATTCGCCTTGAAACGGCCGCTGTTTTGTAACGGCCTCGAAAAGCATGCAGCCAAACGAAAAAATATCTGAACGATAATCAATCTGGCTTTTTCCCTGCGCCTGCTCGGGCGACATGTATCCCACCGTTCCGAGCAATCGGCCTGGAATCGAATGAGGCTCGAGGGCCACGGTTGCCGCATCGCTTATGGTGCCGCCGTCCGGTCCGGGCGCTGGGATCTCGATCAGTTTTGCCAAACCAAAATCGAGAATTTTTGCGTATCCATCACGAGTGATCATGATGTTATCCGGTTTTAGATCGCGGTGAACGATCCCGGCTGAGTGAGCTTTGGCCAGTCCGCCGGCGACTTGCTGTAAATACTTGATCAGTTTTCTCAGTTCGTTGCGCTCGTAATGTATCTTTTCGCGCAGCGTCTTCCCTTCAACATACTCCATGGATATGAAATGCAATCCATCGTGTTCACCGATTTCGTAAATGTGGGCCACGTTCGGATGATTAAGCGCTGCCGCCGCTCGTGCTTCCTGTACGAAGCGAAGCATGCGCTCGCGACTCAGGGCCAGTTCGGCAGGCAAAACTTTCAACGCCACCCGACGATCAAGTTTGGGGTCTTTCGCCAGATAGACTTCGCCCATGCCGCCCTTGCCGAGCTGCGACAGAATTTCATAGCGACCTAATTTTGTGCCGGCCTCGAGGCTCATTGCTTTAGACTGCTGGCCCAGTTCCGTACGAGCGTGATGGGCTGCTTATTGCTATCGTCAACGACATTGTTGATTAGGAATAGTTGAACGTCGTCATTTTTCGTCACATCTCAACACCAGTTTGCGTCTCTCTCATCATTACTGAAAACCCGCAGGTTCTGCCTCTGCGCCGATTGTCGTCGCAATCGTTGGCCACATCCGTTTCGCCCACAGTTCATACCCTTGATCGGAAGGATGGAAGCCGTCGCCGGAGAAATACTCCGGGTGCGACGGAAGCTCCTTATGGGTGACGGTGTAGACGTCGAACACGATTACCCCATGCGCGGTGGCAATGTCGCCGAGCGCCCGGTTGAAATCGACAATGAGCTGATGGTATTCGCTTCGCATCGTCGCCGGAATCCGCGGCGCACTGGAGATATCGGGCAAGTTGGTAACAACAATCGTGGCATTAGTATTGTTCTTAAGCTGCGCGACAATCTCCTCGTAGTTTTTCGAAAACTGATCAAGGCTAACACCATGACCGATATCGTTGATTCCAATTCCCAGTGTTACGAGGTGGGGGGTTGCGCGGATACCGGAGTCCAACTGATCACGCAACACGTCGGCTGTTGTCGCGCCGCTATAACACAGGTTGATTAACCTCGAACCAGCTCTCTGCCTGAGGATGCGTTTGAATAAACGAGCGACATAACCACCTTCCGTTGCACCGACGCCGGAGCCGGTCGAGTCGCCGAGCGCCACGTAGACGATCGGCCCGGATATGATCGGCGAATTGCTCGGCGAACTGGCCGACACTGATTTTACGTTCCCCTCAGGATCAGCGTTCGCGATAATTCTGCCTGAGGGGTTCTTACAAGCTGCCATCATAAGACACAGCGGACCTAATAGAACGACTACGCCTCGAATCCTGCGCAAGAGTGTGCGCGTCATTTAGCTCTCATCCCAAAGTTGAGTGCCCGCGGCGAGCGTCATCTCAATTCTCGACGGTTTTCTTTTCCGCGTCCTTATTTTCCTTCTTCGGCACAACCGGGCTGGAGAAATCCGGAAGCGGATCCTTCCAAAGATAATGATTGAACCAGGCCAGATTGTGATTCATCACCGCACGCATGGCTTTCGGTTTAGTGATTCCATGACCAAAGCCTTTGTAGACGATCATTTCGACGCGGACGCCCTTGTCTTCCAGTGCCTGCCTCAGTTCATAAGCGTTGGCGATGGGAACACGGCGATCGAGCTCGCCATGCTGAATAAGCGTCGGCGTTCGTGCGTTCTTCACGTAGGAAATAGGAGACGTCTTCTGATAGATTTCCGGATCTTCGACCGGGTTCTTGCCAAGGTAGTTTATTGTAAATGGCGTTATGTCAGTATTGTAGTAGTAGGTCGCCCAGTCGGAAATGCCTGCGCCCACCGAAATTGCCGCGAAACGATCAGAAGAAGCAGTTAAGAAGGCAGAAATGTAACCGCCCTGGCTCCAGCCCATGCACGCCACTCTGGTTTTGTCGACCCAACCTCTGCCGATGAGGTAATCCACCCCCGATAACACATCCCACGCGTCACCCACACCCAGGTTTCGCAGGTTGAGTTTGCGAAACTTCTCGCCGTAGCCGGCACTGCCGCGGTAATTCACCTTTAGCACGAGGGCGCCGCGCGCGGCCCAGATATCCGACGGATAGTAGCGTGAATCTCCACTCAGCAGCGCCGGACGATCAACGCCGGTAGGGCCGCCGTGAATCACGCAAAGTAGTGCATACTTTTTCGCGGGATCAAAATCGGCAGGCTTAATTAACACACCTTCAATCGTAGCGCCGTCGTTACTCTTCCATGAGATCACTTCGCGCGTGCCCAAAATCAGCGGCCTCGTTTGCTCAGTCATGTTTGTGAGGGCTCGAGGAGCGAAAGTGCGGGCGTCGGAAATGAATACTTCATTCAACGATGTAGGCGAGGCGGCCGTGAACGCCAACTTCTGGCCATCACGGGACAAAGAAAATGAACCCGCAATTAGCCTGTCGGGACGCGACACGCGCGTGATGCTACCGCTGATCGGATCGACGCGAAACAGATGCGATGCAGTCTTCTGCTGGCCGGTGAAATAAACGCCGTCGGTGCGCCACTCAATCAGGCCGGGGTTCTCGTCAAAGTTATCGCTGATAGAACGGGGTGACCCTCCTGCCGCTGATATCACAGCCAAGCGAGAGTTGCTGGCGAAGTAAGTCGTGTTTCCCATAGCAGACGAAAAGACAATCTGTTTGCCGTCGGGAGACCAGCGTGGGTTGCTGTCAGGACCAGGCTGCGATACCAATTTCGTAACCGCATTATTCCCGAGATTAAGCAGATACACGTCCGACGTAACGCCTTGGATTAGATCAGGATTGACGGTCGCACTGAATGCGACCCGCGAGCCGTCGCGCGACCACGCAATAGAATCCACACTGAAGTCTTTATTTTTCGTGCGCTGCTTGCCGAGGACCGGCCCGCTGAGTGCCTCATTAACATCCAGGGTCCAAAGGTGTGCGTGCGTGTAGTCCTTGCGCACGACTTCGTAATCGCCGAGATACTCCTTGCGATCTTTTGAGATTTGAGGTACCGGCTCCGTCGCGGTGTAGGCGATGTTGCGGCCATCTTCTGACCACGCGAAGTTATTGATCGCCGTTTCTGATTTGGTTAGTTGGACCGCTTCGCCACCGGCGGGATTAATGACGAAGAGCTGGTTCTTGTCTTCAATACGATTACTCGTAAACGCCAACCATGATCCATCCGGCGACCAGCGCGGGTTAGTCGATGACTTGTCGCCGCGAGTGAGTTGAATGGTACTTCCCTTTGCACTGTCGGTTTCAGCTAACCAAATTTGAGTGGCGAACGCGTCCTGTTTGAAGTCGGCTGAGGTCACCGTGAAAGCAACCCGTTTTCCGTCCGGCGAGATCTGTGCACCGCCAACAGTCTTGAGCGTCAACAGCTCATCAACGGTGGGCGCATGACGACCGGCATCTGCCGATGCGCCCGCGGGAGCGACGGCGAAGGAAATCGTCAGGCAGAGAATCAGGCTCACAGGAAAGTTGAGGACTCGTCGATTAACGCTAAGACGCTTGTTCATGTTTCACCTGCAATTCTTAAGAGGATTCACTCAAGATAAACAATCTCATGGTTGGGAAGGCGGGCTTGCCCGCGCTGTGCTGGAGAGTGGCATTCAACGCGCGGGGGCAAGCCGCCCTTCCTAACCTGCGAATTTTACTAACTTGAATTTGATCCCGTGACCTTTCTGGTGGCGCGTATCTTCAAGACTGCCTGGCTTAGTAGACTTTGGACATTGGACATCGGACTTTGGACAGTCTTGTTACTGATCTTTCCACTCGGGAATGCGGCCCGGCGTCCATGGCGCGCCGGCCGCTTCCATCTGTTTCTCGAGTCTCGCCAGGTCGCCTTCGATCAACTGCCTGAGTTGTGCCAGCGTCTGCTCAAATTCCTGCGCGGCCGCGTTGTATTGATTGATCTGCGTCTGCGTAGGACGAGCCGTTGACAAACGTTGCGCGCCGACAATATTTCCCACACGCTCGGAAATCGACTGCGGCAAGTTGATGTTGCGCGCGCGCAGTGCGTTGTCACCACGCAAAGCACGCAGAATGTCGTTGGTGCGTTTATCCAGGGCTGCGGCGTCGTCAAGCAACCTGTCCCCTACCGAAGGCGTGTCGAGCAGAGCACGACGAATCAGTGCCAGTCTGGGCTTCAATGCATTCGAAGCCTCGAGTGCTCCTTGTACGGCACGCTGGAGCCGCGCAACTTTTTGCTGAAACTCAACGAGGACAACGCGATCGGCGCCAGGCATACCTGCTTGTCCTTCCACGACTACTTCAAAATCCTGCGGCGAGCCAAGCGGTGTGAACACGCCGTCAACACGCCTTGCCGCCGAAACCTTGTAGCTACCGGGCATCACCAGTGGCCCCCCAGGTCCTTCATCAAAAGGGTTTTCCGTTTCCGGATTTGGCGGCGGTGGCAACGACGAGGGTGGGTAGCGCAAGTCCCACGTCACACGCTGCATTCCGGCTGTCACTGGACCAGTCAAACGCCTAATGACCCGCCCGGCCGAGTCACTGATCGTGAAGATCACGGCCGGAGTCTCTTCTTCCTCTTCGGCGCTAAGGTCAGACAGGCGCGGGAAGAGTAGAGCAGCGTTCTTCTTCGCTGCCTCTTTCTCCGCATCCTGCCTCTTTGCCTTTTTGGTTTTTAGTTCATCCTTCAAATAGTAAGTAAAGGTAGTGCCAAACGGCGGGTTTTCAGCCGTGTAATATGACTCACCCTGAAAGCTCTTTCCGCGGCCACCCAGCGGCTGGGACTGGATATACATCAACGCATCTTTTACGGGAAACAGCTGCGCGTCCTGCTTGAGCATCTCCGGCTTTAACAGACGCAGCGAGGTGTAATCGTCCAGGATGTAAATCCCGCGCCCGAAAGTGCCGACGATCAAATCATTCTCCCGTTTTTGAATATTGAGATCGCGAACCTGAATTGTCGGCAGGCCTCCCTTAAGTTGTATCCACTTCTGCCCGCCGTCTATGGAAAAGAAGAGACCAAATTCGGTACCGGCAAAAAGCAGGTTTGGATTCACGTGATCCTCAGCAATTGCCCAAACGGGTTGGTTCTTCGGCAGGTTTCCGGCGATAGAGATCCAGGTTCGGCCGGCGTCAGTGCTCTTCAAGAGATAGGGCTTGAAATCGGCATTCTGATGATTTTCAAACGCGACGTACACAGTATTCGCTTCGTGATTCGAAGCGACGATCCGGCTCACATACGACATGTCGGCTATACCGGGAAATGTTTGTATCTTTCGCCAGTTTTTGCCGCCGTCTTCGGTCACTTGAACCAGACCATCGTCCGTGCCTACATAGATCAAGCCGTCTTGCTTTGGCGATTCCGCCAGCGCCGACGCGTTGCCGAAGAATGCCGTCGAAACATTTTTTGCGACCGCATCCATACTCCAAATCTTGCCCATCACCGGCAGCTTGTCGCGATCCAGCCCGCGAGATAGTTGGCCGCTGATGACCTGCCAGGTATCGCCGCGATCGTCGCTGCGAAACAGTTTGTCGGCGGCAAAGTAAAGCCGTGTGTGCAAGTGAGAGCTAATGATGAACGGCGAATCCCAGTTCCATCTCAGCGGCTCTTCACCACGACCCTGCTGAGGCTGAATTCCCATGCGCTCGCCGGTGCGTTTGTCGAAGCGGGCCAGACCTCCGTTCTGCGATTCTCCATAGATGATATTCGGATCTTCCGGATCTACCTGGCTGCGGAAACCGTCCCCGCCCACGGTAACAAACCAATCCGAATTTGTGATCCCGGATGCACTACGCGTGCGTGAAGGCCCGCCAAAGCTGAAGTTGTCCTGCGTGCCGCCATAAACAAAATAGAACGGCGTAGAGTTGTCGGTAGTGATGTCATACAGCTGCGTGATAGGCAGGTTGCGTTTGAATTCCCAATTCGCGCCACGATCGTGGCTCTCATAAACTCCGCCGTCGCTGCCGACGAGGTAATGATCGTTGTTGTTCGGATCGATCCAGATATCATGGTTGTCCACGTGCTTCGACTTCTCACCAAGTCGCCGCAATGTTTTGCCGCCATCGTCAGAGACCATCAGAAACACGTTCATCACGTAAACTCGATCGACATTCTTTGGATCCGCGACGATGCGCGCATAGTACTGCGCACCCACATCAAATTCGTTCCGTCTTTCCCAGCTACCACCGCGATCGCTGGAGCGAAATATGCCGCCCTTTTTATCGGCTGCTTCGACCGTGGCGTAGAGAACGTTGGAATCTACCGGCGAGATCGCGAGTCCAATTCGGCCGAGTTCGACTGTTGGCAAGCCGCTCTTTAACTTGTTCCAGCTGGCGCCGGCGTCAGTTGATTTGTAGAGCGCGCTCTCCGGTCCGCCGTTAATGAGAGTCCACATGTGACGACGGCGCTGGTACGCGGCGGCGTAAAGCGTCTCCGGGTTTTGTGGATCGACTATTACGTCAGTTACGCCAGTGTTGTCGCTGATAGAGAGAATCTTTTTCCAGGTTTTGCCGCCGTCGATGGTTTTGAAGAGTCCGCGATCGCCGCCTGGTCCCCAAAGCGGTCCCTGGGCCGCCACGTACACCGTCTCAGAATTTTTAGGATCGATAACGATGCGTCCAATGTGTTCGGATGTCTTTAGTCCAACATTCTTCCACGTTTTGCCGCCATCATCCGAGCGATAGACGCCGTTGCCGTAGGAAACGCTGCGCTGACTATTGTTTTCGCCGGTGCCTACCCAAACGGTGAGCGGGTTCTTCGGATCAAGTGCAATCGCCCCGATCGAATAAGAACCCTCTTTATCGAACAGCGGAGTCCAGGTTGTGCCGTTATTGACCGTCTTCCAGACGCCGCCTGAAGCCGCAATGACGAAATAACGCGCAGCATTATTTGGATCGACCGCGAAACCGGCGACGCGTCCGGAAGTGAACGCCGGGCCTATGGAACGGAATTTCAAACCATTGAACGTGGCTGTCGACATCGGGTCGGCAGGCTTCTTTTCTTCCTCTGCCTTTTCTTCCTCAGGCTTCGGCTCATCCTGCTTTGCCGCCTCAGGTGAGGCTTGCTGTTTCGCCGCGGCTTCCCGGCGTACCTTTTCGGCGGCGGCTTTTTCGGCAGCTCTTTCTTCCTGCGCCGACGCCGGCAACGGCTGCATGGTGAATAGCGTGATCATAAGCAGTCCGAAACACAGCCTCGCGATCGGCGACAGGACGGCATTGACAGGATGAGCGGGCACAAAAGGACGCATAACCGGATAATCTCCTGAAAGTTTTAGGCTTGCTCTGACGTTCGTAGTCAGAAGAAGAAACTGGGCAATTCGGAAACGTCTGGAAAACAGCGCCATCTTACCAGACGACGGAGCGCGCGCGGTAGACTCGGTGCTCGTGCTTTAGGAGGCCGGACGTTCTTGGCGGAGAGTCTCATTCGTG
>DATLBQ010000131.1:0-2921 GCA_035526805.1 Pyrinomonadaceae bacterium | reverse complement strand
CCCCGCTCCTTCCAATCATATTGAAGTTTCACGGGGCACGCGTTTGGCCAGAAAGAAGGAGAGCACTGTCGAGTAGATCACACCAAAGATTAACGATCCCAAAAACAGACCCGCGAAAGCCATCGTGGCATCCTGCCAGAGCGGCCGTGTTGATGCGCCAACCTCAGCCATAAGCAGCTTCGGTCCGGCGATGAGATAGTCGATCACAAAGAACAAACACGCCGACGCAGCGTAGACAAATGAGATTCCTACTCCGGTCTTCAAACCTTCTTTAAAACTCAGCGCGCCGCCAGCTTCCTCTTTACGCCGAATCATCCCAAGAAATATCGCGACGATCTGCGCGACATTAAAAAGGATGGGTGCGATCATATTTGCCCTTGAGTCGGCGCCAACTCCCATCAGGTGTCGAACGATCACGATCCAGGCTACCACTACTGCGGTAACTACCAGGCCATACTTCAGTGCAATCTTCATGTGAACCTCAGCTAGGACAGGCATTCCTGCTTGTCGACATAGTCTAAATTAATCGAGAGAAAAAAGAGATTTTCCATTTCTCATTTCAAATTTCTCATTTGTCATTAGCTCGGACTTCCCGGATCCTCGTGCGCAGCAATGAAAACTGAGAAATGAGAAATGAAAAATTTCTTCTGTCCTTGAAGTTGGCCGGCAGGAACTCTAAGGCAACCGGGCGGCGCAGTTGCGCAAGATAAACTTCGCCCATGCCACCGGCGCCGATCAGCGAGCGGATTTCATAACGCCCCAGGATTGTGCCAACAGAGATCGCCATTTTTATGGAACTGCTTGCGCTCGGTCATGCTTTTGTAGAGCTTAAAACGGAACAGAATCCATTGTAGTTGCGTTCAATTAGCACGCGCTAGTGTGCTGTTTGGGGTGCGCTGACAAGCCAGCGCACTCCAAAATTAGTCAGCACTCCAATTGAGATGCACGCTCTCTAGATGGGTGCTTGTGTCCCGGCGCGCGAGGCGGACAAGTCCGCTTTCTAAACAGAGGTCGTCCGGTTACTGTTGATGAAAAATAGAAACGAAAAATGAGAAATGGAAATCCATTCTTTGCAGGATCGAATGTAATTCATCAGGCGTGAGTCTTGCGGCCGACGGCGCCCGCAATTGAGAGCACCAGTGCCTCGGGCTCGATCGGTTTAGCGATGTGCACTTGAAAACCCGCGGCCAGCGAGCGTTCGCGATCGTCATCGGTCGCATAGGCAGTTAGGGCGATAGCCGGAATCTCCTTAGCCAGTTTCAATCGCAGCTTTCTAATTTTAGCGATCAGTGCGTAGCCGTCTTCGACTGGCATCCCGATATCGCTCACCAACAAATGAGGCTTCCAGGCGCGGAATGTCTTGAGTGCTTCTGCCGCGGATTCGCAACACTTAACGTGGCCGCCGCAACGGGTCACAATCGCCGTCACCAGGTCGCGCGAATCTGCTTCATCATCAACGACGAGAATCCGCAAACCGTCGAGCAGCGTTGAGAAACTTGCCGGCAGGCCATTGCCGCCGGTTTGCACGGTGACGACATTTTCACTTTTTTCTGCCGACATCGCGGAGACCAGTGGCAGACTCACGGTGAAAGTAGTGCCTCGATCTTTACCCTCGCTCTGCACTTCGACCGCGCCGCCATGGAGTTGCACCAGGTGCTTGACGATGGAAAGACCCAACCCCAGTCCGCCGTGCACCCTGGTAGTCGAGCCGTCAGCTTGCCTGAACCGATCAAAGATGTATGGTAAAAATTCCGGCGTGATGCCAATACCGGAATCGCTGACCGAAACTCGCACTTGCGAATCCACGCGGTCGGCCTCTACGTGAACGGTGCCTCCCTCGGGCGTAAATTTGACGGCGTTGCTCATTAGATTCCAGAAGATTTGCTGCAAACGATTCGGGTCCCCAGGAACGAAACATCCGGCCGCCTGCAGCGCTGTCTCAACCTTGATCTTCTTCGCTTTAAAGGCGGGCCGCACTGCTTCAATCGCAGCGTCGATTACGCCACAGAGATCAACGGCACGCGGTTCAATTTGTAACTTGCCGGTGATAATGCGTGAAACATCGAGCAGATCATCAATTAGCTGTGACTGCGAACGCGCGTTTCGTTCGATAGTTTCAAAAGCGCGCGACATCTGTGGCTCATCGAGTTTCCCTGTACGCACCAGATGACTCCAACCCAGAATCGCCGATAACGGCGTTCGCAATTCGTGAGAAAGAGTGGCCAGAAATTCATCCTTGGTTCGATTCGCCTGCTCAGCTTCAGCACGCGCCGCCTGTTCGCGAACTAGTAATTTGGCGCGCTCCTCCTCAGCTTGTTTGCGTTCGGTAATTTCCAACTGCAAATCGCTGGTGTGCCGTTGCGCCTCGCTATAGAGCACTGCGTTTTCGTAAGCAACAGCAACCTGCGTAGCCAGGGTGGCAGCGAGACGCTCATCCGCTTCGCTGAAATCATCCGCGTCAACTTTATTGAGCAGATAAACCCAGCCGCGTACTCCGGCAGCAGAGAGCATGGGCGCACCCAGAAAGCAGTGCACCAACTCAGAGGTCTTGCCGTTAGTCCGCAACAAGTCGTCGGCATCGTTTAGCCGCAAGGGACGACGGATCGTTACCAGACGTTTCAATGCGCGCGTGATGACGGGCGGAACTGCATCGCTAAAAATTTCGTCAGTAGGCGCGACGCAACGGAAGAAATAACGCAAAGGCTCACGACGGCCACCTACTCGTTCTCGTGGCGAATTGGGATCGTTCGGGCTGCTAATGATGCCAACTGCTGCCTCCTGCGCCTGCATGATATGTCTTGCTGAGCGACAAAAGTTTTCCAAAACCTGTGCCGGTTCGTGTTCGGCAGACAATTCCTGGCCCAGGTCGATCAGCATTTTAAGCCTCGCGAGGTTTGCGTTCTCGAGCTCCAGATTTTTTT
>DATLBQ010000130.1:0-10040 GCA_035526805.1 Pyrinomonadaceae bacterium | reverse complement strand
AAGCTCGTCGATCCGGATTCAGGAACAACTGCAAGCAATCAAGTCATTATTGTTGAGAGGGGCAGGATCAAATCTGTGGACGCGGGCTTATCGATACCGGCAGGCGCAACGATAATCGACCTGTCACGATTTACCGTTCTGCCCGGCCTCTTTGACGCTCACACGCACATGTGTCAAACGAGTCCACCGGATAATCGCGATTTGTTCACCAATGATATTCGTGAGCCCGGTACCTATCGCGCCATCCTGGGCGTAGTCAATGCGCGCGCGATGCTGGAATCGGGCTTCACTACTATCCGCGACGTCGGCAACAACGGGAACTACGCCGACACGTCTCTGCGCAGAGCGATCGAGGAAGGACTAGTGCCGGGGCCGACGATTATCAATGCGGGCCGCATCATCGCACCCTTTGGCGGTCAGTATCACCTGCAACCAGAGCGACGCGAGCTGGGCGCTCCGGAATATCTTTTTGCCGATACGCGAGACGAGATGAAGAAAGCGATTCGCGAAAACATTCATTTCGGCGCCAGGGTTATCAAGATTGTGGTGGACGATCAGCAGTACATTTATTCTGTCGATGACATCAAGTTCATCGTCGCCGAAGCAGCCAACGCCGGTCTGAAAGTCGCGGCGCATTGCATGACGGAGCAGGGCGCGCGCAATTCGGCCGAGGGTGGCGTTGCTTCCATCGAACACGGTTTTCGTATGTCAGATGAAGCGTTGCAGATTGCCAAACGGAACAATGTCGTGCTCGTGGGAACGGACTTTACGGAAAAAGCAGCCGAGTATTTGGGCCTGCCGCCGCCGGTTGCGAAACAGTTTCACGACGTCTTTATTGATCGTCTAAAACGCGCTTACAAGATCGGCGTCACAATGGCTTACGGCACGGACACGTTCTTTGCGGTTGAAGGGGAAACGCGCGGCACGCTGGCGATTTCGTTCATTGACAGCTTCATCGAAGCCGGCGTGCCGGCGAAAGACACACTGCGAATCATGACCACAAACGCCGCGCGCTTACTCGGCGTCGACAAACAACGCGGCGCGATCAAGGTCGGTCAGGCGGCCGACATCATCGCCACGCCTGAGAATCCCCTCGACAACCTGCTCACGCTCAAGCAAGTGTCTTTCGTGATGAAGGACGGGAAAGTGTTCAAGAGTGGTGGGCATTGAGGATGAGCAGTAAGCCGGTGAGCAGTAAGCAGTGAGCAGTAAGCAGTAAGCAGGCAGCGGTAAGTAGGGAGCGGTGAGGGGGTAGGCAAGCGCAGAGTCGGCGCGCAGGCTGTTGCTCACTGCTCACTGGTTACTGCCCACTGTCCACTACACACCGCAGATCGGCTACTGCTCACTGCTCACTGCTCATCACTCACCTGGAGATGAATTATGAATAGAACAGCTCTAACTGCTGCAGCATTGGCGACAACGCTACTGTGTGTCGGCAGTTCACTGGCACAAGCGCCGGGTGCGGCTAGTCTAACTAGTATCGGGCGCGAGACCAATTTCGTAAGTCCTGAAGATGTCCTTTCTATTCGAGACGTGAGAGAACTTCAGGTTTCTCCCGACGGTAAGCAGATTGCCTTTAAGGTCACGGAACCTGCCGATCCTAAACTCCCTCGTACACCACGCACGTCGAACATCTGGATTGTGCCCACAGACGGTAGCAAGCCTCCGCGTCCCTGCGTACCTAACCTTAAAAACGCTATGTCGCCGCGTTGGTCACCGGACGGACGTTCGTTGGCGTTTCTTTCCGACCGCGGAGAATCGGGCATTGATCCGGATACGACGATTCAAATCTATTTGCTGCCCAGCGATGGTGGGAAAGCCGAACGGCTCACCTCCGTTGGAGGTGGAGTAGAGGACTTCGCCTGGTCACCCGACAGCAAGACGATCGCCTTCGTTGCCCGTGATCAGCCAACGGCAAGAGAGCAAGAGAGGGAATCCGCGGGGGACGATGCCACTGAAGTTGATCGTAACTTCAAATCTTCGCGGCTTTGGATCGCAAACCTTTCGGACCGAAAAGCTGTACAGATTACAAAACAGGATTTTGAAATCAATGAACTCGCATGGTCTCCCAAAGGCGACGAAATCGCCCTCGTTGTCGCTCGGACTCAAAAGCCTGAAGACTCACTTCTGCTTTCTCTGGTGGTGGTAAATCGATCAACGGGTGAAGTTGCGCGAACTCTTAGCACCAACGTAGCACCGATTTCAGGATTGCTTAAATGGTCCCCAGACGGTCACTCAATCACGATGCTTGAAGGGCCGCCGACGAAAGACTTTTCTTCATGGGTGTCCGTCGTTGCCGCAAGTGGAGGCGGTCCTGTGCGACCGCTTATGAAAGATTATTCCGGAACCGTTATTGCCCTGGGCTGGACGCCTGATTCCAGGCATCTCCTGGCCCAGAGTATCGAAGGCACGGGGCAGGCTCTCTTGACGATTGATGTTACTACCGGAGCAGTGCGCAAACTGGCTGACGTCATCCAGACTATTTGGGAGTACAGTTTTAGCACTAACGGACAGACGATAGTGTACAACGCGCAAACCCCTGAATCACCGAGCGATATTTGGGTGTGGACCAAAGATGCTGGACCCCGGAAGATTACCGACTTCAATCCGCAAACAAAATCCTGGCGGTTGGGAAAGGTGCGCGAAGTAGAATGGAAAAACTCTAAAGATGGCTTGATCCGTCGAGGCGTACTAATTACTCCGCCGGGCTACAAAGCAGGCAATCTCTATCCAACAATTGTTAATACTCATCCCGGCGATACAGCCTGGTGGGTCGGCTTCCACGCTAAATGGTGGGCTTGGGGACAGCTATTGGCCGCGAATGGTTATGTAGTCTTCCTTCCAAACACTCGAGGGGTGAATGGCGAAGGCTGGCGACTGCATGCAGAGTTAGGGTACTGGGGAAGAAGGTCGTTCCAGGACTTGATGGACGGCGTAGATTACCTTGTTGAGCAAAAAATCGCCGATCCAAATCGGCTCGGCATTGGCGGCTGGAGCAATGGCGGCTTCATGACGGAATACGCAATCACTCGTTCCACGAGGTTTAAGGCCGCGGTTGCCCAGGCCGGACACTCAGACTTCTTCAGTTTGTATGGCACGTCATACCTCTACGCTGCCATGCGGGTCTTAAACCCCGACAGCCCCTATTACGACCGCAGGTCGTATGACGATGATTCACCAATTACACTTATTCGAAACTGCCGCACGCCTACTCTACTGATACATGGAATCAACGATAGCGGTGTACCGGTCGGCCAGGCTTATGAATTCTATCGCGGGCTAAAAGACGTGGGTGTGGAAACTGAGCTGGTGGTTTATCCCCGTGAGGGCCATTCCATTCAGGAATATGGACATCAACTCGACCTGCAGAAACGTGTCGTGGGCTGGTTCAATAAACACCTGAAGCCGTAGCGTCGGCAAATGCTGCGCAGAACATAGAGTGGACCAATTTCTTCGGTGTTCTTACTATTTTCGAAGCTTTGCACAAAAGCGCCTCACCTGTATCAGAACCGGGAGCCCTAGCGACCGGCCACAGAGGCAACTATAGGAGGCTGCCCGCGCAGACCCCGGTCCGCTTCCGGTTCTGATAACGCCACTCCCACTCGTTTACTTACTTTTTGGGCAAAGCCGTTCGCGATTTACGATTCACAGCTTTTCCGTGATGGCTGGCGTCAAAAAGACGAATGACTGCGGAAGGTTCGCCTACTCCTCCTGCACGGATAGCAGGCCGAGTAGGAGAGTGGGCATAACGCCGCGACTTATTGCTCATCTCTACTGATTTTTTACGATTCGCCATTTACGATTCGAGCGTGTTCCGTTAGATTCTCATCACGAGTATTTTCAAACATTTTAGGAATGTGGATTCTTATGACGGCACTCATCTTCGATCTCGACGGCACTCTCGTTGACACCGTCTATGCACACGTCTTCGCGTGGCAGCGGGCCCTGGCTGAGGCAGGTATGGCTGTCGATGGTTGGCGCATTCATCGTCGCATCGGAATGAGTGGCGGTCTCTTCACTCGGGCCGTGGCCCGCGAGCTGGGGCGCGAGATTTCGAAGGCCCAGGCGGAGGCCCTGCAACAGCGACACGGAGAATTGTTTCAAGAATTCCTGCCTGAGCGGCGGGTGTTGCCGGGAGCTGTGGAGTTACTGCGTTTTCTTCGCGCGAAAGGCATCGCACACGGCATTGCCACGTCCGGCCGACGACCAGAAATCGATGCCTCGCTGGAGGCGCTCGGTGTGGGAGCTGAAACATTGGTAGTCGAGCGTGGCGACGTTGAGCGCGCGAAGCCCGCTCCTGACCTGTTTCTTAACTGTCAACAACGGCTGGGTGTTACGGTTGACGAATGCTTTGTTGTGGGTGACGCGGTTTGGGATCTGCTGGCCGCGCGCCGAGCGCGAATGCTTTCGATCGGTCTGTTGAGTGGTGGTTATGGCGAAGACGAGCTGACGCGCGCCGGCGCGTTCCGTGTCTATAGTGATCCGACTGAGCTGCATGCTTCCCTGGACGAATTGGGAATCTTGCCGTAGAGCAGAGGATAGACGCTACCCGGTTGCCGCCGAGCGATTTGTCTGCACCCGCTCCCTGCGCGAGATCCCGCTCAAGCCCGAGTCTTTTGTTGCTTGGGTTTATCAGAGGAGTCGGTGGCTTCCTTGTTTTATATGCCAAGCGGAGCTTGGGTGGCGTCTAACGGAATCAGGGCGAACTAGAAGTCCTCTATCCACTTCTTTCATTTAAGAATCTCTTACGCGTTTTCTTGCAGCGCGGCCTGATTGATTTTGGATTTCATTTGAATCGGCTGTGTTAGACTACGCGATATAGCGGAGGACGGATATGCCAAAAAAGTTGTCGATAAAAATTGCGAAGCCTGGCTCAGTTAGAGGCTCTCGATCTAAGCGTTTAGGATCGGTAAAGTCGGCCTCTCTAAGTCGCGCCAAATCCGGCAAGCGCGTTGTTGCACGGAAGGCCGCAACTGGAAAATTTGTCTCGGCCAAGACCGGTCGAATCGTAAAGTCTTCCCCTGCGCAGCCAAACTTGAGTAGAGAACGTATTAGGAGTGCCGTCACTGCCTATGTAAATCGCGACACTCGAACCGGCAGGTTTTCCGACTAGACTGCATGACTAAATCTCTCTCCTCATTTAAGGATAATGTCTTCATCAATTGCCCTTTCGATAAGCGATACAAACCGATATTCAATGCGATTGTGTTCGCGATTCATGACGCAGGTTTCGTTGCCCGTTGTAGTTTAGAAGTAATTGATTCCGGTCCAACACGCCTCTCAACCCTCATTTCAATAATCGGGGAATGCTCGTACGGGATCCATGATATTTCGCGTACGGAGACAGGTGGGAAGACTAAGCTTCCACGGTTTAATATGCCTTTTGAATGCGGACTATTTTGGGGTTGTTTTAGATGCGGGGAGGGAAAGCACAAGAGGAAGCGTATTCTAGTCTTGGACAGTGAGCAGTACAGATATCGAGAATCCATTAGCGATATATCTGGTCAAGACATCAAAGCTCATAATAACGATCCACGCGCCGCAGTAGATAAGGTTCGCAGTTGGTTGAACGCTGGCTCAAACCGCAAAACTATACCGGGTGGTGAAGCAATTTGGGATCATTACGTCTTGTTTCAGAAGGAACTCACTCCGATACTAAAAACAGCGGGTATCACGCGGGGAGAGTTGAATACGCCCGAGTACTATCCTGATTATGTCACTTTCATTGTTGATTGGCTCAAGGCACGGGAGGCTAAGGCAGCCAAAAAATGAAAGGTCTTCGTAAAATTAACCCGAGCTTTAACCATCTCTTTGCCTGCTAGCGCTCGATCTGGCCAGACGAACAAGAAACTGGGAGCCGTCAACCAAATTGTATGAAGTCAAAACGAGGTTTTCCGAAAGAAGTTGTGGCGGCGATTCGCGACGCGAAGATTCTTGGTATTCGCGCGGGGACGAAGCCGCACCGCCTTATCGGTATCTGGGCGGTGGTGGTCGGGAATCGCGTGTTCGTGCGGTCCTGGGGTTTGAAGAAACGGGGTTGGTACAGTGCATTTTTAGAAGAGCCCGTTGGCGTGATTGAGGTCAATGGTCGTGAGTTTCCGGTGCGTGCTGTATTCACCAGAAGCGAGCGGTTGAAGAAGCTGGTCGATCGCGCGTATGCGAAGAAGTTTAATACGCCGTGGTCGCGGCATTTTGTGCAGGGCTTCGCGCGTAGCAAGAAGCGCCGCGATACGACGACGGAATTGGTGATGGGGAAGAGGGGAAAAGGGGAACGGGTAAGAGGAAAAGCTGAGGTTGGGTCTCTTACCTTGCCTTCTGCTCACTTCATACTTTCGAACTTCAGGACCCTGAGGCATGAGTCGGAAGAAGTGGTTGATGGCCAGCGTCAATGATCGGGGTCAAGCGAAACGGTCAGTTGGTTTACGGAACAGTAACCGAAGACCTAAGCGAGCGGAGCAGGTGGACGCGTCGATCCGAACTCGAAACCTGAAACCCAAACTAGAAACTACGTTCTATTCCGCCATCTCGTCGTTTATGGACTTCAAGGCGCTCTCGAGCATGGTACGGTGGGCCGGATTAGTGGCTGCAGCGAGTTGAGTCATGATTCGCGAGCGAGACAGTCGCAGGGATTCAAACTTCGCGCTGCGCGCGCGCTCTTCCACTGACGATGTGCCACGATTTGCGCGCGCATCTGCCGCCGCCTGTTGCTGTTCAAATACTTCCTCCATCTTCCCCGCTAAATCATCGCCATCCCACGCCATGCGAACACCTCCTGCAAGATTTCTTGTGCTCCATCCTAGCACTGATCCGCGCGCGGCACACTGTGACGGCCAGGATTAGGTACCGTCGCATCTTGACCGGCGCGTTAAACAATCGG
Organism: Pyrinomonadaceae bacterium; assembly: GCA_035526805.1. GTDB lineage: Bacteria > Acidobacteriota > Blastocatellia > Pyrinomonadales > Pyrinomonadaceae > PSRF01. The sequence goes on along the minus strand of DATLBQ010000130.1, from coordinate 3,163 downwards.
TGAGGTTGTTCATGCTGCGGAGGGTGAGGTCGGAACCACGAACGCTCCTCGCCTTATAGAGGCGAAATGTTTATAGCCTTATTCTCGGTGTGTTATTGCTCGGATACTCTTTTGTCGCGCACCTACGGAGCGCAAAACAATAATGACCACGCTGGAGCTATAAACATTTGGCTCCTGCGGAGCCCAGGCAGTTAAGGGCGCTGCTTGCGCTTTGCGTTCTCTGCTGAGACGATTGCGCGAACTAGACGCTTATGAGCACGCCGCCAGAAAAGGAAAAGAAGAATCGCATTTCTCCAGCAGCCGCGTGGCGCGATGCGCGGGAGTTGATCTGGGCGCATCGTTATCGACTCGCGCTGGGCATGTTCGTAATGATCGTCAACCGCCTCGCCGGCCTGGTGCTACCCACGAGTTCAAAATACGTAATCGATGAAGTCATCATAAATCACCGCAGCCATCTGCTGATGCCGCTGGCCCTCGCAGCCGGAGCCGCAACGATTGTGCAAGCGCTGAGCTCGTTTACACTCTCGCAGATACTGGGCGTAGCCGCGCAACGCGCCATTACCGACATGCGCAAGAGTGTGCAGGAACACGTCGCCCGTTTGCCTATTCGCTACTTCGATTCCACGCAAACGGGTGTGCTCATCTCGCGCATCATGACCGACGCCGAAGGTATACGTAATCTCGTAGGAACCGGCCTGGTCCAACTCGTCGGGAGCCTGGTGACCGCTGTGATTGGGCTCGTCGTGCTCTTTTATTTGAACTGGAGACTGACGGTGGTGACGCTGCTCGCGCTGGCGGCGTTTGCCGGTGTAATGGCATTCGCCTTTAATAAACTGCGGCCGCTGTTTCGTGAACGGGGCAAAATCAACGCAGAAGTCACCGGTCGGCTGACAGAGTCACTCGGCGGCATTCGCATCGTGAAAGCGTATGCGGCGGAGAAGCGGGAAGAACTGGTGTTCGCGCGCGGGGCACATCGGCTGTTTCGCAACGTGGCGCGGTCGATGACAGCGGTGTCAGCTGTGATGGCGTTTTCTACGATGATCGTCGGGATCATCGGCGTCATTTTGATCTGGGTGGGTGGTCACGATCTGCTCGCCGGTCGCATGACGCTCGGCGACTTCGTAATGTACATGATCTTTACCGGGCTGGTCGCCATGCCGCTCGTCGAAATCGCAAACATAGGAACGCAAATCACCGAGGCATTCGCCGGACTCGATCGCATACGCGAAATCAAGCGCATGGCGACTGAAGATGCTGACGATGCCGATCGACAACCATGTCCGACAATTATTGGCGAAGTGCAGTTTGACGACGTCAGCTTTGAATATACCGACGACACGCCGGTGCTAAAGCACGTCTCCTTTCGCGCGCCTGCGGGATCGACAACGGCACTCGTCGGTTCGAGCGGTTCCGGCAAGTCGACATTGATTAGTTTGGTGATGGCTTTCAATCGACCGGTCGCGGGACATGTGTCTGTAGACGACAGCGATTTAGAGTCAATACGATTGAGGGATTATCGCAATCAACTCGGCGTGGTCTTGCAGGACAACTTTTTGTTCGATGGCACAATAGCGGAAAATATATCGTTCTCTCACCCACACGCCACGCGCGAAGAGATAATCGCCGCCAGTCGCGTCGCGCATTGCGAAGAGTTTATCAACGGTTTTGCAGACGGCTATGACACTGTAGTCGGTGAACGCGGAGTGAAATTGTCCGGCGGCCAGCGGCAGCGCGTGGCCATCGCTCGGGCAATTTTAGCTGAGCCAAAAATCCTTATCCTCGATGAAGCGACCTCCAGTCTCGACAGCGAAAGTGAAGCTATGATTCAGGACGGTCTGCAATCCTTGCGTCGCGGCCGCACCACGTTTGTTATCGCACATCGTCTCTCAACTATTCGCAGTGCCGATCAAATTTTGGTGTTGGAAGCGGGTGAAATTCTAGAGCGCGGCACGCATGAAGAACTGCTCGCCAACGGCGGCCGTTACAAACAGCTTTACGATAAACAGTACAACTTCGAGCGCAATCAATTTATCAATCCGGGCGAAGACTTCACGCCTGACTTACCCAAAGCAAGCGAGCCCGCGATGGTATCTGACGCGTTGCCAACAAACTTGTGAGTCTTGAGCGCGGGCAGAGTCGTTCGCCAACTCATTAGGGGGTGTCCACTTAATGTCTCTTCGAAGAAAACACTCGTTCAGGACGGCGCCGTTACTCATCGCGATTTTCGGGTTCCTCTGTCTGGTGCCAACCTTATACGCTCAGGAACCTGCCATCACCAACGCGCCTCAGCAACCCATTAGTGATCAGCAAAGATTGCAAAACCAAAAACTGCAGGAGGAAATCACACAACTTCAACTAGAGAACCGAAAGTTGCGTGGATGGGGACAGTTGATTCTCTCCTACGCGACCTTGCTGACGCCCTTGGTTGCCGTAGGCGGTTTACTCATCACCTTCTGGAAACAAATAACGGACAACAACAAGCAAAAGGAGCTGGACCGTCAACAACGTGCAAACGAGTTGCAGCAACAGGAACGCAATCGCCAGGAACAGGAACGTAGCCGGCAGCAACGTCAGGAGGAGAGTTCACGCAGACTTGAAGACAAGTTCTCGGCAGTGGTGCGTCGCCTCGGTTCCGTAAGCGCACCGATCCAGGCAAGCGCCGTGGTGTCGATAATGACGTTTCTGAATCCAGAAAATAAGGACTTCCACGTGCAAACCTACCTACTCCTGCTCGCTAACCTAAAGATCCAGCGAGTAAAGCTTCAACAACACATCGCCGATCCTGCAAACCTGGTGCTTGACAATTTGCTAAACGACCTGCTGGTGGCCGCATTTGAAAAAGCTATTCAAACGCAGCGGCGGATTGGGGAGGTGAAAGACCAGGGAATGGAAATCGATCTAGCCAGATGTTGTTTGAATCGTGTCAACCTGTCGAACCTGGATTTGCAGGATGCAGATTTCGCTTTTTCCGAATTGCGAAACGCCACTCTCACTGATTCGATTCTCTTCCGCTCAAAAGGTATTCAGGCCAATCTTGAAAACGCTAGACTCTCAAGAGCGAATATGGGCGAAGCTAGATTTCAGAAAGTCAACTTGAAGGGTGCTCAGTTTCATAAGACCAATCTGGTGTCAGCAGTTTTAAAGGAAGCTAATTTGACAAACG
>DATLBQ010000129.1:0-6383 GCA_035526805.1 Pyrinomonadaceae bacterium | reverse complement strand
CGTCTCTTCTAAGTTATTGACCTCAGGAGGGGTGTGGAAATCAAATGGCAAAGATTTGCCGGTCAGTTTGCCGGTACACTTGCCGATGAGGATCGACGATTGGAATGTGCCAATGGTAAAGATTGAGGACTACCGCGGAAGATAGCTCCGGAGCTGCGTTTATCTGACGGTGAAAAGCCGACGCGCTTGATGTCGCGTTCGTCGTGTTTGCTCAACAACCGCAGGAGCTGGCGAATTCGTGGTGTAACATCCGCCGTTCGCAGCTGGGGATCGGGCTGACGGCCAGAGCTGAAATGATTGTAACTATCTTGGTGATAGGCGCGACGGAAAATCGAACGTGTTAACCGATCTACAGTGGGCAAGCCTGATGGCACGGAGACTCCAGCACCAAGAAAGAGAATCAGTTTCATAAACTGTGGCCGGTTACACCCGATCTATCAACCCGCGGCCCCATATTGCCGCAGCGCGGATTTGTAGTAGCTGATCGTGCCGGTGGCGTGAAGGCCTTCAATACTTCTCGCAAAGTTAATTACGCCTTCTTCCGTCGAAAGAATCGATGGAGATACGTCTTTGCCCAGGAGTTTGGAGACGCCATTTAGATGAGATGTACGAGTCGGGCGACGATGCCACTTTGTCGTTAAGCCCCACGCCCTGCTCTTGAATCCAACTGTAATACCGATCTCTATCGACAATCATTTGCAAGTCTCCGGAGCACCACGAACGTTGCCGTTAATATCCTTCGTGCTTTCCCTAGAGCCGCCGGCGTAAAAAGGACCATCGCGTAACGCTCAAGGAACGCGCCTTAACGTACATAGCATACCGGAGCGGCCGATATTAGTTATTCAACCTCGACCCGTGGCAGCAGGCCTCTCAACTTCGCAAGTAACACGCGGCGTCCAGCGTTGCTGCTGAAGGAACCGGCTGCGCCTTGAGATCCTGCACGCCAGAAGTCAGCACCTCTGGCCAACTCGCCTAAACTCGTATCTCCCTCAAGATCATTTAACGCAGACTGAAGCGGATCAGCGAAGGATGCCGACTCAGTCAATGATTTTCCTTTCGATCTGAGGTACTCAATAACAGAGACTAGTACAGCATGCATCGCCATTACTCCGGTCGATTTCTGAAGCGTATAGCCTAAAGGATCATTGAATGCCTCTGGAAGGACTTCACGAAGACCTTGCCAGTACGCATCGAGAATCTTGATCTGGTCTTCTCTCTGAATCATTCGAAAGAAGGGAGTATCCAGTAATACCTTCAGCGAACCCACCATGCCAGCCGATCCAATAGTTGTTTCGCCCTTGGGATCGCCGGGAAAACGGATTCGGTGCCTCCATAGAGTTGTCTTCGCCAGATCTTCTGCAATTCCCTGGGCAACGACTTTCCATGCAGAACCTTGTTCTTCCAACGACTGAAGTACGTCAGGGTCCGACTCGGCGCGTTGTTTCAAGAGATCGAGGGCGAGGTCGGTTCTCACACTCTTTGCGGTGGAGTTGACTACATAAAACTGCTCCATCTCTTCCTGCTCGGAAGCCCCTAACATACAAACAAATGGGATTTCAAAACTTGACCATCGTTCGGCATCAGACTCTACCAGCCTGCACAAGGCTTCAATTCGATGTTGACCATCTACAACAAAAAGCTCTTCATCATTTAAGCAGAAGAAGAGCTGCCCATCCCGGTTTAGCAAGTGTGACTGCTTGTCATATTCTCGCAGGTTCAATAAGACCGCAGTTGGAAGGTCCACTCGTCGCGCCAGGAGTTCCTTCATCAACCGGTTGACGCGGTTAACGGAAACCTCCCGTTGATAACCCGTCTTCTTTCTGGCGTCGCGGCGGGGAATGCTGTACCCCTCCGCGAGGGAGCCGGCGGTGATTACTCCTACCACCATCGGTACTTTCTTTCTCAGAGTTTCCGTTAAGACCACAGGGATCTGTAGTCGTGGCCCACCCAAGACAGCGCTCATGTTTGTATCCTCAGCTAGATTTTCCACCAAAATTAACACATCCACCGCCCATCCGCAACCAAATCGCGCACCCGTATTGTGGGTCCATAATTCGGGTGCTTGACACGGGTCCGCAAACCTGATAGGATCTATGGGTCATAAATGTCAGAAATTAGTTTCTGGCAAATAAGAAGGAGAGAGATTAGATGACGGATAAAAAAATAGTTTTTGTTGCGTTCCCGATTGAGGATGAACGCCAAAGAGATTTTCTGAAAGGACAGTCGCTAAATACAAAATGTCCGATTGAATTTGTGGACATGTCTGTCAAGGAACCCTACGACACCGATTGGAAAGACCGGGTACGCACTCGTATCCGGCGCTCAGACGGCGTGATTGCGCTTGTTAGCAAGAACACGCTGAGTTCAACCGGAGAAAAATGGGAGATCAGTTGCGCCAAAGATGAGAAAAAAAAGCTCATCGGCGTTTGGGCGTACACGGGCGACCGAACTTCGCCCTCTGAATTGAGCGGATACAGCATAATTCCCTGGACTTGGGACGGAATTGTTGCCTTTATCGATGGATTGTAAAAACAATGAAACGTGCTTTGCTGGTCGGCATCGACGACTATGATGACATGAAAAGGTTGGACGGGTGCGTTAACGATGTGAACGCACTAGTCCCACTCCTCTCGCGTAACGAAGACAACTGTCCAAACTTTAACTGTCAAACCAGGACATCGGCGGCAGATCGAGTGGATAGGCGCAACCTCCTTGAGGCGATTGACGCGCTCCTGGCACCAGGCGCGGACGTTGCCTTACTCTACTTCGCCGGGCATGGCGCAGAGGTTGAGAATGACGTGGTGCTTGTCACTCAAGACGGCAGCGATCACGATTTGGGAGTATCGCTGTCGAATGTGCTCGCAAAGGTTCAAGCGTCACCCGTGCGCGAGGTCTTGATAATCTTGGACTGCTGTTTCTCGGGTGGCGCGGGTGGCGTTCCGCAAATTGGCGGCGATGTAGCCGCACTACGATCTGGGGTGTCAATCCTGTCAGCGAGCCGCGCCGATCAGACCGCCGCAGAAACGGCCGACGGGCGCGGCGTCTTTTCTACGTACTTGTGTGGCGCCTTGCAGGGCGGTGCAGCCGACGTGCTCGGTAAGGTAACGATGGCTGGTGTATATGCCTACCTGTCGGAGTCCTTCGGACCTTGGGCAGGACAGCGTCCCACGTTCAAAGCTAACGTAGATAGACTTCACGAACTTCGCCTCTGCTCCACAGCGGTGCCGCTTGCCGACCTTCGGCGCCTTCCACAGATCTTTCCGAAACCGGACGCAGAGTTGCCTCTTGATTCATCATACGAACCAGAGGCCGAGCCAATGCATCCGGAACACCAGGCCATTTTCCTTTTTCTACAGCGTTGCCGTGCGGCTAAGTTAGTGGAGCCCGTAGGAGCGGACCATATGTATTTCGCAGCAATGCAAAATGGTGGGTGCAGACTAACGCCACTGGGTAGACTTTACTGGTGGATGGCCCAAGAGGGACGTTTATGAATATAGGCGTGTCAGGCCACCAGGATATTCCGGAAGAAGCGATTGCCTTTGTCAGACAAGGCATCACGAATGTCCTTTCCAGCGCGACGGGTGATTTGGTTGGAGTCGCCTCGCTCGCTGCGGGAGCCGACCAATTGTTTGCCTCGATTATCTTTGAGCACGGCGGAAGGCTACACGTGATAATTCCGAGCAAAGGCTACGAGAGGACCTTTTCGGACCCGAATGAGCTTAGCCAGTTTCGATGCTTACTTAATAAAGCGGATGTTGTTGAAACCTTGAGTTATCAAGAGCCCTCAGAAGAGGCATTTCTAGCCGCCGGTCGCCGCGTCGTCGACGCTTCGAACCTTCTGCTGGCCGTTTGGGACGGCAAACCCGCCCAGGGAAAAGGGGGAACGGCTGATATTGTCGAGTATGCACGGAAGCGCGGTACTAGGGTTGAGGTGATTTGGCCGCCGCAAACGTCGCGGTGAGTATGAAGATCAATTTGATTTGGGAGACGCTTGATGCCATCGCTACGAACCTACAGAGTATTCATAAGCCACGCTTGGCACCGAAATGCGGACTACCACCGTGTGGTTCAATTCCTCGATGAGACACCACATTTTCGATGGGTAAACTTGAGTGTACCTCAACATGATCCGATGTCTGGATCTGATCTGAACTACGAAGTTCGGAATCAAATGCGGCCGGCGGATGTCTTTATCATTATTGCGGGTATGTATGTGGCCCATAGCGGGTGGATCGATTTTGAACTAGCCTTTGCACGACGAATAGGTCGCCCTATCATCGGCGTTTGGAGACGGGGCAGTGAGCGCATGCCACTCGCCGTTCGGCGCGCGGCGGTTGATGTCGTTGGCTGGAACGGCGCGAGCATTGTTCGGGCAATCCGACAGTATGCGCTACCGAGTGGAGCCTGAAATTGTAAAGCGCAACCTTAATGTACCGATTTCGTGAATCAGTGAGGAGGGTTTAGATGGCTAAAGGTATTAATAGAGCTGAGTCATTCCAGAAGGCCAGGGCCGGCTCGGCAAGGAAGGCGTTTACAGAGTGGAGAGACAAGTCTTGCGTTTTCATTAGTCATCAACAGGAGGACACAGAAGCTTGTGAGCCTATTGCTCAGTATCTTGTCGAATTAGGAGTTGATGTTTATTTCGATAAGTATGACAAAGCGCTAAGCCCACTTACCGCGGCTGGGAATCCGAATAAAGTTACTCAGCACATTCAGGAGGGCATTGACTTCAGCACGCACATGATCTGCGTCGTATCACCAAAAACGGTTAAGTCCTATTGGGTACCTTTTGAAGTGGGCTATGGCTACAGTCGAATAACTCTGGGGGTGCTAACTTTGAAAGGAGTAGAAGATGGAACGCTCCCCGAGTACATGAAAACGACAAATGTGATCCGAGGGACTAAATCCTTAAATAATTTTTTGTTGCGGAATTGTTAGGGCAGCCGAGGGATTTCCTTGAATCGAGAGCTAGTCTTAAGGCTTCAGCTACGAACCATCCTCTTGAGAGAGTGTTGGATCGGTATAAATAAGTTCGCTCTTCGGATTCAAACCTCCTGGGCGGTCACGTGAGCCTACTAACAAGACGATCTGCGGATGAGCCGTCTATATGATAGATGTCAACGAAGTATATAGAGGAGGAAAATGTGGCTAAGAAAAAGGTTTTTATCAGCTTCGACTATGATCACGACGAGACGTTAAAGACGTTTCTTGTCGGACAAGCAAAACATGAGGATAGCCCGTTCGAGCTCGCCGACTGGTCCATTAAGGAGCCAATAATCGGCAATTGGAAGGCAAAGGCTCAAACGCGAATCAAATCGATAGATATTGTAGTCGTGATCTGCGGCGAGCATACAGATACCGCTTCCGGCGTCAGTGCCGAGCTCAGTATCGCCCAAGAAGAAAGCGTACCGTATGTCCTGCTCTACGGATACTCTGAGAAGGCCTGCGTGAAGCCTAAGTCCGCGAAGAGCACCGACAAAATTTACAAATGGACCTGGGAAAATCTCAAGACGTTGATCGGCGGGGGTAGATAAAGAATGAAGAGAGCTCTTATTATCGGAATTGATGATTATTCGAATGCTCCGTTGAGCGGATGCGTGAACGATGCAGTTGGCGTAGCAAATACTCTTGAAAAAAATGGCGATGGCTCGCCAAATTTTTCCATCGACCTTCTTACAAGTAATGAGACTAATGTTTCCACAGAGGTCTTAAACAAAAGTATCGAGAAGCTATTGAGGGCGATGCGGATACCGTGCTGTTGTTCTTTGCCGGACATGGCATTATCAACCCCAACACGAACGCCGGCTACATTGTTAGCCAAAATGGCGCCAAAGGCGCTTGGGGCATGTCGCTATCGGAGATTTTGGCGTTAGCAAATGCGGCATACCCTCGAATCAAATCGACGGTCATTATTCTCGACAGCTGCAACTCGGGATTCGCTGGTGAGGTGTCCGCCTTAGGTAATGAAAAAGTGGCTATAATTGGTACCGGTGTCACTATTCTGACCGCGTGCCACCGTGAAGGCACCGCCGCCGAAGTGGACGGACGCGGGCTCTTCACCGATATCCTGCTGGATGGTTTGGGCGGAAGCTCGGCGGATATTTGCGGTCGGATAACGCCTGCATCAGTCTATTCTCATATCGATCAAACATTGGGACCTTGGGAGCAACGTCCGATTTACAAAGCCAACGTGCAGACGTTCGTGACACTTCGCCAGGTCAACCCCAAAATTCCGTTAGAGATCCTTCGGCGCCTGCCGGAATATTTTCCCGATGCTGCGTATACCTTCCCTCTGGACCCGTCATTTGAGCCTGATCGTCAGAACGTGCCGGATGAGTTCAAAGACATGCCTATTAATGAAGATAACGCTCGTGTATTTAAGG
>DATLBQ010000128.1:0-19809 GCA_035526805.1 Pyrinomonadaceae bacterium | reverse complement strand
ATTTGAATGGATGCTCTCGTCGCGCCAGTTATCGCCGGGCGCGGTAGGGTTGTAGAAGCCGGCACTCAGCCAGGGTTCTCCTGCCTCCCCGGTCATGTTGCCGAACAGCGGGAATAGCGGACTGATGTCGTTGTTCCAGTCCCAGTAGTGTAGGGATAGTTCGGGGTCTACCTCCCGCAATAGCGATTCAAAATAATTGCAGAGTTCACGGTGCCATGGCAGAAAGGCCGCCCCACCGTGGACGTGAGTAGCTTGGTGGATCTCGTCCATCTTGAACCATTGGGAAACGCCACCAGCCGGAAAATCGGTTCTGCTGCCTGGATAGTGACGGTTGTTGAGTTCGACAATAGCGTCAACAAACCGCTGCTGCTCTGGTGCGCTAACCGCGAGGATATTTCTGCGGATTCCATCTCCTATGGTCATGATTAGCTCCTCGTCATTCAGGAAGGACTTACCCGTTGTCAGGTAGTGAATTCCTGACATCGGATTGGTAAAACCGACTGAATTTCGGAAGTCTATGAAGCTAGCATCGCACGGATGCGGGATTCGCAGGCTCTGAGGACTAGCCGGTTTGAAGTGGGGTTCTAACTTCGAGTGTAGAGTTTGTGAGAACCCCGTTACCCTTGAAGTATTGCAGGCCAGACAATAATACAAACGCCCCCTACTAGCAAGCAAATGCAGGCATAGCTCTCGGTTGGAATGCGAAGGTCTGGTCATCGACAAGACTAGACTTTCGGTCGCGCGTTCTCTCTCCGATCTTTTACTGACTGGGATGTTGTTTCATCCATTCCGCGCGCAATAAAAAACTGCCTTGGGTCACTACATGATCGCCAGCGGCTAGTCCTTCAAGCACCGGAAAGAAACCGTTGCTTTCCGGTCCCAAATGAACTGTTCGCAACGCGAATTCATTCGGCTTGTCGGTAGCCACGAAAACGACTTGCTGGTTACCGATCGTCTGGACCGCATCCTTAGGAACCACGGGAACAGTTTTTTCGGCAAGCCCCAAGGCTCCAAACGCGACATTGACGTACATTCCAATCTTGAGAGTCTGTCGGGGATTTGCTAATTCGATACGCACCTGCGCCGTCCGCGTAGCTGGATCAATTCTCGGATCAACGTATGAGACGCGACCGCGAAAGATACGACCTACATAGGCATCGGAGGTGATGTTCGCTCCGCTGCCGACTCGAATAGTCGCCAAGTCCTTTTCGTAAACCTGACCCACAACCCAAATCGTTGAAAGATCCGTCACCCGCATCAACTCTTTATTCGCCTCGATCACCTCGCCGGGATTAGCAGTGCGGCTGGTGAGCGTACCGGAGGATGGTGCTGGCACTGATACTTCGGAACTAATCTGCGAAGTAGAGTTCAAGCTATTAATGCGTTGTGCTGACATTCCCAGCAATAGTAATTTCTGGCGCAGATTGGCAACATTGGATTCGGCCTCTCGGTACTGAGACGTTGCTGTTTCAAGTTCTTGGCGACTGGCGGCTCCGATTTCTAACAGCTTAACAGTTGGACACCGTGCTCTTCCGCGCCGTTGACGATGGCTGCTGCCAACGGATGCCCGCTGCCTCGCTCAAGGCTAGCCGCCAGCTTCAATAACGTTGCTTCATTAAATGTTCCAACTGGGACGACGCTGACCAATTTCGGTTTGCCTTCAGTCAGTGTTCCCGTCTTATCAACGACTAACGTGTCAACTTTGCGCATAGTCTCGATGGCTTCCGCGTTCTTGAATAGGACTCCGCTCTGCGCCGCTTTACCGGTCGCTACCATGATCGACATCGGAGTTGCCAAGCCAAGCGCGCACGGACACGCGATGATCAAGACGGCCACCGCATTTACTAAGCCGTGGGCCATCCGCGGTTCAGGCCCCCAAATGCTCCACACTATGAAAGTAATTACGGCGATTGCGACAACCGCTGGAACGAAATAACCGGAGACAACATCGGCGAGTTTTTGAATCGGCGCGCGGCTGCGTTGGGCTTCGGCAACCATTTGGACGATTTGCGCTAACAATGTTTCTGAGGCCACGCGTTCCGCTCGCATCACAAACGAGCCTGTGGCATTCACCGTCGCACCAATCACGCGGTCACCCGCATGTTTCTCGACTGGAATCGACTCGCCAGTGACCATCGATTCATCGACCGCGCTTGATCCCTCTATGAGCGCGCCATCAACCGGCACTTTTTCACCGGGGCGCACACGCAAGCGGTCCCCTGGCTGCACTTGATCGAGAGGCACGTCTTCTTCGGTACCATCTTCGCGTATGCGACGGGCAGTTTTAGGTGCGAGACCTAAAAGCGCTTTGATTGCTGCGCCGGTCTGGCTACGCGCGCGAAGTTCGAGAACTTGGCCCAACAGCACGAGAGTTGTGATGGCCGCCGCCGCTTCGAAGTAAACCGGAACATTACCCATTGGATCGCGAAAGGAAGACGGAAAGATTTCAGGAAAGAGCTTGGCAATCACGCTGAAGAGATAGGCGACACCCACACCCAGACCAATCAGCGTGAACATGTTCAAGCTGCGATTCACGATCGACTGCCAGCCCCGAACGAAGAAAGGCCACCCGCCCCAAAGCACCACTGGCGTCGCCAGAGCAAATTGAATCCAGCCGAGTGTGCGCATTGATGCAACTCGTTCAAGCAGGTTGCCCGGAATGAACTCGCTCATTGCTATTAAGAGGAGGGGGATGGTCAAAACCACTCCCACCCAAAAGCGACGTGTCATATCCACCAACTCGGGATTCTTTTCATCTTCGAGTGAAACAGTTCGCGGCTCAAGAGCCATCCCGCAGATCGGACAGTTGCCGGGTTTGTCTCGCACGATCTGCGGATGCATTGGGCAGGTGTATTCAATCTTTTGCTGTGGCGCGTTAACCGTGAGTGGTTCCAGCGCCATACCGCACTTGGAATAGGACCCGGGTTTGTCCTGCCGCACGTCAGGATGCATTGGACAGGTGTATGTCTGCGCTAGCGGCGAGGAAGCCGTCGACGCAGGAGGCTTGGTAAGAAACGTTTCTGCATCGGCTTGGAATTTATGTAGGCAGTGCGTGCTGCAAAAGTAGTAGGTCTTTCCGTTGTACTCGTACGAACCTGCCGCTGTTTCTGGATTAACAGTCATGCCGCAGACCGGATCTAATGCTTGCGCTTCTCTGGTAAAGTGTTTTTGGTTTTCGTTACTGGGCTGGGGATGCATCATCACTACGTTTCTTCCTTTTGGCCCAACTTGTCTTCGTCGGTTCGATAGCTTGGGCGCGTCACTCCAGATGAAGAGTGTCCACAGGAGATCTGCTGACATCTTCAACGAATGCTCAATGTGAAATAAAACTAAGGCTTCTTGTTTGAATTTGGCTTCTTACCCATATTCATGTTTCCCATGTTCATATTCGCATGCTCGCTCGCGTTCATGTTCGCGTGCACATTCGCATTGGCATTCGCCGGGGTCGAGGTAGGACTCGGTGAGGCCGTAACTGTTGCGTTGGTGTTGAGGTTTGAATTCTCCGCAGTACTACAAGCAGCACCGAAAACAGCTAAAGCCAATAAAGTTAGGAAACCTATCGTTCGTCGCATATCAGTTCCTCCTGCGTGCAACTCATTTCAAAATGCCTTTGCGGCAATAATCCCGCTTGGGCCAAGCCTTGGTTTTTTTGATCCGAATTAAGTAGCGGCTTCGATAGCCGTCACTTTTATCGTTTTCCCGCTTAGACGCCCTGTGACCTTTACCTTCTGACCGGCAAACTCTCGGGCCTTCCCTTGTCCAGTCTTATCGAGCTGGTAAACACGTTTATGGTCGCGATCGGCGAGCACGAACTTGCCGTTTTTTACGCACATTAGCGTGCAGGACTTGTCATCACCCATACCCGCCATGTGTTTCAAGCCACAATGGTTGTCGCTTACATAACCGATCAGCGTTTTCTCGCCCTGTTGCGTTTTTTGAGCGAGGCCTGATAGCGGCGTAACTAAAACCACTGCAATTACGATTACCATTAACATTCGCGAAACAGTTTTCATGGTGCTTTCTCCTTCTTGTTCATTACGTTTGAGTCGTGGGGGACCTACAACCCTTGGCAATCAGTTTTTCGCCAGTTCATCGAGTTTTCTTTTCATCTGATCGATCTCAGCCTGCTGGCCCGACATGATGGTCTTACACAACTCTTTGATTTCCTGGTCCTGTATTGAAGCTTTCTCGCACATGAGAATTGCTCCCGCGTGATGCGGAATCATTGACCGCAAGAATTGGCGATCGGAAATCAGGACCTGCTGTCTGATCATCAGGAAAGAGCCGATCAGGACGGCGGCGCCGACCGCAAAAATGACGGCATTAAGTCGCTTCGAGTTGTACATGGAACTCATTAACGGGAGTTCTATCAGGATCATCGAGGCGGTCATCAAAGCGGCCATATAGACCTGATTGAAGCTGTTAAATACGTTGCTAAAGGCGTTCACCATCGCGTACATGAGGATGTACATCGCGATAAAATGGAGCCCAATCATTACGAGGAATCGGCGGTAATGGTTCTGCATGTCGGCACACCCTTTCTGTGTTAGGTCATTCCCAGGCGATTTAGTCTCCAAACTGGGCGATGATCTGTTCACGTATTTGTGTAGGCGACATGCCTCGTTTTTGAAGTTGATAAGCCATCAATGCTTCGTCGATGCATGTCGCGCAGGTAGCCGCATGATCGTCCTCAAAACAACTATGCAGACTCTTGTGGCCTAAGCTCCGATCGCAATGGCAGTAACAAGGCATTTGCGCGATTAACTGTGGAGTCTCTTTCGCTGCTTGATAAGCTTCGCGCGCTTTTCCGCTAAATCGCTCGGGAGGAAGTGTCGCCGCCAGCTTGCTTGACGGTGGAGCGCTTTCATAGTGCGCTGGAATTTGCGGGGCGATCGGAGATAAAGGTCCCGACTTCGCGGTCTGGGTAGTCGCTTGCGGTGACGCCGTAGTAACGCGTGATTTTGTTGGCGGTCTTTGTCGCTGGACCAGCGCAAAGAAAACCAGTGCGATAGCAACTGCGCTGACAATCAGCCAAGTTGGTTTCTTTCTCATTTTTTCTTCCTCACTAACAGCTAATGTTTATGAACATGCGTATGTTTGGGCTTCATCTCACCTTCCTTGGTTGGCTCACCCGGTTCTTTCTTCTCAGGCTCCGGCGCCTGCTCACTCAATTCACCCCCAGCTCCGCGGGCTGCCTTCTGTAAACTCTGCAACTCTTCGGGAGAGAGTTTCGGCAAACGACGAATCAGACTGACGAGATCCCAAATCGCTTCCGGCTTATCTTCAGAACCCCAGGCTGGCATTCCGGTAAGTCGAATTCCATTGCTAATGACGTAGTAAATCTCGCCATCACTTAGCTGTTGCGTATCCGGCTTGCTCATGTCAGGGACCTGCGGGTAAAGATTCTTGCCGATGATGGTATAGCCGCGTCCATCTATTCCATGGCAGATGCCGCAATGCTCGACGAAATGCTCGTCAGCTTCGCCAATCATTTCAGCGGTTTGTTGTTGGCGTGGATTCATGAGGTTCTTTGCTCCCGGAGGTGTAGCAATCTTGCGAGCATTCCGGGCCATCGTTCGCTCCATCCACGTAGGCTGCTCGCGAGCGCTGAATCCGTGCCCGCGCACATACAGAAGCAGGCTGCCAATGAGCAAACCAATTACAGCCAGTGTCGAGATAACCGAAAGAATTATTTTTCGCATGTCGCTCCTTCTGTTTCTCTTATGGTTTCGCTGGCGGATTAGTCGGCATATTCATTCCGCCGTGCATCCCATGCATGCTCATATCCATCTTGCCGGGACGAATTCGCAGAAAAAGTTTCCATCCCATGGGATTACTTCCGTAGATGCGATCCAGCATCGCTGGCTTTGAAAAGAATGTAACGTCGCTTCCAATTCCGAGCGAGACCTTGTCCGTATTCCAGAGGTCGCGCACGCCGCCGAATGTGTAGGCGCCGATTCGAAATGACGGGTGATCTTGTGTTATTCCCAGGAGGGCTTTATCCGCTGGCCGCAGCAAATCATCTTTGTCCACCAACTCAAGCCGTGTGTAGATATAATTAGTGTCTAAGAAATTCACTGTTGATTCAGCCGTGTAGCCATTGAGATTGTGAATCTCACCCGGACTGCTCGCATGGTTGCGGCCCCAAACGAATGCGGAAGCCCAGTTGCCACGGTCAAATGGCTTGTTGTACTGAAGTGACGCAGTGGTCCGGCGAATGTCAACATCCGGCTCCTGCCCTTCCGGACTACGCAAGAAGCCGTGGCTAATCTGAAAGGTCCAATTGCTGTTCGGCATTATCGAAAGCCGTGCCGACCGTGAATTCCATTTATGCGCATCGAAGTTATAACGATTTTCATCTGGCTCGCGCCCGTTAAAGATCGACCCTTCCAACTTCAACCAGCGATAAGTAAAGCCTGTCGTCAAGACACCAAAGCTGATGTGCGTCGAATCCTGTAGGTGATGCGAGAGCGTTGCAGACGGATTCTCGGAAGCAGACATTCGGTGCATAAAGGCAACAGGCCCAAGTGCCGGCTCACCTGGGTAACCGAAGTAGGTAAACCAAGTACCATGTTCACCGACTGGATGCGTGTATTGCGCCGACAACTCCATGAACAGGTCGTGCGGATGCTGCCGGTCGATCAGCGGTTGACCTTTGTAGGTCTCACCCGTTTGGAAGAGCAGAGGTGAACCTCCGGGCGGAAAAGTGAATGGTTCAAAACTGAACATGCCCCGCAATTGAACCGTGCCCTTGCGTAGCTTGTGATAGGCCATCGGCATGAACCAGTTCGCCGATTCGACCTTGGTTACGCCTCTCGGTCCACTCTGGCGATTCATGCCCGCAACGAGGTTGTAGTGGAACATCAGAAGCCAGTCGCCGGACTGCTTGTGGAACATGTGCATCGGCCCGGACGAAGGCTGCCATGAAGTCCCAGATCCCATTGCCCCCATGGACATGACATTGGTGTCGCTCGATCCAACGCGTATGCCCATGTCATTGCCGTTCATAACCATCAACGGCCCCATGTTCATGTTCATTCCGCCCATGTCCATGCCTGGCATTTGACCCATCGGACTTGCCCCTGGAATAGCAGATGGCATCGGCATGTTCATGTCCATCTTATGTTCAGGCGAAGCTTGCGGGTTTGGGGAAGCCGATGGCATTTGCATCCCCGGCATATGTGTATGCGTTTGTGGCGATGCTGAAGGTGTTGCCTGTTGCATCTGCATCCCAGGCATGTTCAGCTGAGGCGAGGCTGAAGGCTGCGCGCCGGGCGACGGCGAAGGAGTCGCCATTTGCATGCCGGGCATATGCATCTGCGTTTGCTGAGACGAAGGCTGTGGTGAGGCGGATTGTTTGGCAGACGGCTGAGCGGGCATGTTCATTCCCGGCATGGTGCCCATCTGATTTTGATTTACAGTTCGTGCTTTGTTCCTCCTGGATGAGGTCCCTCGCCGATGCATCCCGGACATTTTCATTCCGGACATCTTCATCCCAGACATATTACTCATGTCGTGTTTTTTTGTAGTTCGACTCTTTCTTGTCGCCACTTTCCTCTTCTTAGCAGCAGTCTTTCGACGCACCTTCGCTTTCGGCTTTGACTTCTTCATCCCCGGCATGTTGTGCATGTCATGATCCTGCGCAACAACGATGACAATTGACGAAAGTATTAGTCCGATGATTACGACTGCGCTTAATCCCGACATACGGACAAAAGCGCAAATGTGTGACCTCTTCATTGTTCCCCCTCTTGAACGAACCTCCATAAGCAAAGGCCGCTGACAACGCGCACACTAAGGCACACGTCCGCCCCTGAACTATTAGCGACGATTCCTTAAGGAGACTAAATTCGGAAGACGTTGATCAGAACGTGGCGGGGGAATGAATTGCCTGGTGGTCCATGCTCCAAGGGCAGGATGGGAACGGCAAACGTGGAAGGCAATGCGAGTACAAAGTTGGCTGGTGGCGTGTTCGTCTCGACCAATCGCCTCGATAGATGAACTGCAACAATTGTCGCGGTCCCTGATGACGGTTGAGAATGCATCCAGCAATGTCCACACGGTTCGGTGGGGAAATCAATAGCAAGCTGCTCAGAAGTAGAGCCCGTTGCGATTTGTACTGGCGAACTTTCTGAGATCGAGTTGACAGAGGTTTGCGAGGCGGCCTCGCTTTCCACGTTCGTGTTGTCCATTTGCATGTCGCCCATTTCCATGCCAACCATTCCGTGCTGACAGGAGGACTTAGGTTCGACTTGTTTGATTGGCCGCTGAATGTGGCAGTTCCGGCTGGACGAGTAGCGAGGGCAAAAAGCGGCGGCGATCACGTTGCTCCACGAACTGAAGAGGAACGCGAACACCAAGAGAGTTATCGAAAAAGTCCGCTTTTGCATGGTTCTGATGTCTTTAATAAGTTACCCACTATAGCAGGGATTATTTTCGTTAACCAAGCTGCCGCCTACCTTTCCTTATTAAAACTAGGAGACGAAATCGCATTATGCGAATGCCTAAAAATATGGCGAGACGCCATCGTCTCGCCCGGTGCTTACTCCACCACTGGAAGTTAGCGTTGGATTAGTGCGCTCCGTTTCCTGGCTCATCCTCAGGATCTGCCCAAATAACAAACGTAGTGACTTTGTGTCCGGCTCCAAAGTCGTGCTCATAAACCGAGGTGCGGCCATTCGGAGAAGTTTTCACAGGCCTGCCCCATTGGCGCGGTCCATCCAGATTAATCTCAGCCATCGCCGGCGGCATTCCGTTGACGCTCTGGCCCACTGTGGTTGAGCTATCGAGGTGCGCATAAATAGATTCTAACTGCTCATAGTCATGTTGATTCGGATGCTCGTTATTGAGCGTTCCGTTTGTCCCCGCGGTGCCGGACGGGTCATTCGTGTAATCCATGCAGCTCCCGAGATTCAAGTTTGTAAATCGTTCGTCCTGATGGTCCAGACCAAACGTATGTCCTACCTCCTGACACATCACGAAATTTCGCCAGGCGGACGTGTTGTATTTCGCCTGACTGAAATAGGTGTCATTCAGCTTTGTGGTGCCCTGCGTGATGTGTTGCCCGCTGGTCCAAATAGAGGCGATTCCAAGCCAGCCGTTTGTGCCATAAGCACCATTGCAAACTTCCACACGACCAAGAGTAGGATTGCAGTTCGAGTTCGTTCCACCAGCTACTACATTGGTGTTCAGAACGCTTGAAAGGCTCCAATCGGCCGAAGCGAGGTTCAGGGACGAAGCCCAGCCGCTCGACACATTGTTGCCCAGCTTAACAGTGAACGGATTGCTTTGGCGCGCCCAATGAAACTTGCGCCAGGAATGATGTGCAGAGGTAATTGCGGTCAGGCTGACAAACACAAACAACATGCAGAGGATCAATAAAGATCGTCGGCGCCAAGGGTTGACCATTATATTTTTCCTTTCGTAAATCGTAAGTTTGCGGTGCGAACATCTACTCAGGGGGAACTGTCTGGCACGGAGACAGAGAATAGACGCTGTAGGTGCCGTCAAGATAATAGTGCACCCGGTAATATGTCAAACGGCCTTGGTCGAAGTCGTTTCGGACCCAAAACTAGCAAATATAGCTTCCATAAGGTAAGAATGTTCTGAATTATGAGGCCATTGTTAATCCCACGCGTTTCGGCGCTATTGGTGCTCGGAATTTTCGCATTCGGTTGTAATCGCACTGATAATCATTCGTCTTCCCAAAGAACGGATCGCTCGGCAGCTACGCAGTCGCCGCTTACGATTCAGGCAAGTAATTCACCTGCCGGCGTGGACAGTCGCGATCCGGAACTCAATGCGACTACAGACGGTCGCATAATTCTGAGCTGGGTTGAAAAAGTTGGCGACAAGCGTTACGCGCTACGCTTCGCCTCACGAGATAAATCTAACTGGTCCAACGCGAGCACGATCTCTGAAGGTGAGAACTGGTTCGTCAACTGGGCGGATTTCCCGTCGGTCATTGTGCTGGCGGACGGTTCGCTTGCCGCACACTGGCTGGTCAAAAGCGCATCCAGCACCTACGCCTATGACGTAAACATCGCCAGATCGAAGGATGGTGGCAAAACTTGGGGCAAGCCAGTCGTGCCGCACACCGATAAGACCCAGACTGAGCACGGATTCGTCTCGTTGATAGCATTGCCGCACGGGCGCGCGGGCGCAATTTGGTTGGACGGGCGCAATTTGAAGGATGTCAAAGACCAAGGCGACGAACACACGCCGTTGCCGGTTAGCATGACTCTCCGTTACGCGGCGATTGACGCCGAAGGCAATCTCTCCGACGAGATGCAACTAGATGAACGCGTATGCGAGTGCTGCCAAACTTCGGCGGCGCTGACTTCCGAAGGAGCAATCGCAGTCTATCGCGATCGCTCCGCTAAGGAGGTACGCGACATCTACACCGTGAGTCGCCATCAAGGAAGTTGGAGCGTGCCGCGAGCCGTGCATGCTGACAACTGGGAGATCAACGGTTGTCCTGTTAACGGTCCATCAGTTTCAGCCGACGGTCGGCGCGTAGCAGTAGTTTGGTATACAGGAGCCAATGACTCGCCGCGCGTGAAAGCAGCATTCTCAACTGATGCTGGCGCAACTTTCGGCGAACCCATTCAAGTGGACGACGGTGAAACTTTGGGACGCGTTGATGTATTGCTCTTGCTTGACGGATCTGCACTCGTTTGCTGGCTCTCAGGAAATGCGGAAGGTGGGGCGATCAAAGTAAGACGTGTACAACCTGACGGCTCGCTCGGCCCGCCGGCTGTCGTCGCAAAAACGGACATCTCGCGCTCCAGCGGTTTCCCGCGAATGGCCCTACTCGGCGACGAAGTGCACTTCGCATGGACCGAATTCGGCAAGCCTTCCTTCGTCCGAACAGCGACCGCCAATGTCAGCGCCTACAAATGAGAAGACTTGGATCTGCTAGATCCATCGCTGGTGAAATGCGAAAGCCTCATCTCAAATTTGTATTGAGACGAGGCTTGGCTTTTCGCTGACCGTAACCTGAATGACTTAGCGAAACTGTGGAACGATGGCGTTTAATCTTCCGCTGAGACACCGTCCGCTACCGGATCAACTCTTCCATGAATCCGATGTAGACGGTAAGCCTTGGCTTCCTTCAAGTAATGAATAATAGAGTCTCCATCGCCTCGCAAGCCAAAGTCCACGTATTCGGTTTCGTTACCGTCGAAGTGCTTTTCGATCTCGTTGAGCAAATTCCGAAAGCTCTCGAGTGCTGTTTCAATCATTTCTCTCGATACGCCAGGGAGCGGATTTGGATGGTAGTCGAGAGCCGTGCCCAAATCACTATGAGCTATTCTTCGATTTCTTATGTCACGAAAAGGCTGGCATTCATCCTTTAGCGACTTGAGATTGCGCTCGACGACCTCTAAAAACTCCTTGTCCTCGTTCCGCTTCAACATAAGGAGCAGACGATCCAGGGTTAGATTTTCTTTCTTGGAGGTTTCGGCCGGGTCTGTCAACCGACTCATGGTCAGCAAGATGTCATAGATTAGTCCATCGTGCACGATTAGAAAAAAGTCGGGAGCGAAATCGTTAAGGATTGCGATTCTCTTTTCGCTTTTACCGAACAGTTGTCTAAACACTCTCCACTTTGCGTGAACCCAAATAACATCTTCCTGAAGAGTCTCAAAGATCGTCTTAACGTCAGGAGGCATGGACGGCTGGTGATTACTCATTGATGTATTTAACCAGATGTGCCGTGTGGCTTGGTAGCTAACGCGCCAACTGAACCTTCTAACTCGCTTGCTCTCGAGATGCTTATGCATGAAGTTGCGATTGATTATCAGCGCATCCTCACGAATGTTGATTTCCGATATTCCGAAGAAGGAATGCAAAAGCTCAGCGAAGAACTCCCATATGTATGGGCGGATGCATACAAGAAGACTAGTCCGCATGCGGCAAATATTTGGCGAATCAAACGCGACGGCTTCGAATATTTGTTCGATTGTTCAAGCGAACTCGTATTAAGGGGAGATGTCGCGAGCGATAAAGCGGTTGAGGATCGGATTGTTGCTGTCCATGGATTCTCACAGGCGATTCATTCGCGGCGACAAGATTCATTGATGCGAAAGCAACCTCTTGGGCCCGTAGAATTCATGCGAGCCCATAGCGACCCTTTGTATACCAGCCATAACAAATACGACAAAGGACATTTTATCGGACATGCGCTCGGTGATCTGCTTCACATAAATCTGTTTCCTCAATCTAAGCGAATCAATCGCGGATGGTCCGAGATGGGGAAGCTTTATCGAAAAATGGAACGATACTGTGAAAAGAATCCTGCTACTTACTGTTTCTCAAGGCCTATTTACGTTGGATACTCTGGGCATCCTCGAATTATAGAATTTGGAGCGTTCAAGACAGATGGAACTCTGTGGGTGAACCAGTTTCCTAACTGCGACAGTTCCGAGGAGATGGCTAAGATCGAAGAACTCTTTCGCGCAAAGATTGCGGGGAAGGACGACCAGGAGTTGCGGTCAATTCTGTGATACTGATCTCTGCCGTTTAGAAGCCTTGGCAGGGAGGGCCCGCCGTGAGTAGCTATGAGGACGAATCTTCCGCAACCGCAAAAGGGATCTAACAACTCTTCTCACCGCGCCGCCACCGCCCAAAATCCTGCTTGCCTTTCTTTTCCGAAAGTAGCTCCTCACAAAGGCGCAGCGGTTTGTCATCTTCAGCTTTGTCCATAGTTCCACTATGGCCACGGCAAGCGCGGCGATTGAACCTAAAATGATCAATACGGAATGCGTCATTGGCTGATATCTGAAGCTAACACAACGCCGAAACTTATTTATTCGAACAGTAGCCAGCGTTTCGCTCTGAAATAGGCGCTTAGGCAAGTAACCTACACTTGGGGCGGTATAGGCCCGCCCGCTTGACGGTACACAACCGCCAGACATCCCATAAAAGAGGTCTCTTGCCCTCCATTTTCAGATTATCACCAATGAAAGAGGTTATTTTGCGACTGGTTTGCCGGTGAGCGTGGCGAGGATTACCGGCATGGACGGGTTATGCAGTTCAATGGAGACAAGTCCATCAAACGCCTTATGGCTTTCGAAAAGGCGACTCAGACTTCCTTCCAAAAAAATCGATGTAATTAGCTTCCAAATCAAAGGTTTCGCAACCGTCGGCATCCGCCGCGGCAACTGATCGATTGTCCACTACCTCTACCTTGAATTCACTCGCACAGTTGACTTGAAAGGAATTCTCACTTGAAAAATCCGCTCCGATTTTTTAGGCACCAAAAAAAGAAGCGGAGTCCAGTTCACGAGTCAAAATAGGAAACACCGCAACCAGACCTACTCGACTCAATTCCGAGGCGCTGCCGGCGCCACGGCTCATTCCGAAACCAAGACTGGTCAATCGCCCGCTTCTTCAAAACCCACCGGCTCGACATTGATCAAGAAGGGGCTCGCGCGCACCAACGACCGCGCGAGCACCCTCCTTCGCAACGAGTCCCCGTCTGCTCACATAATCGCTTAGTGAGAACTTCTTTGAATCCGCGCCGAAGAAGTCACTATGCCTAATGTCAGTCCTAAGCTTTTTACGCCCGCCACCAGATAGCCTGCGACGATACGTGTGACCAGTCGTATAATATTGTTACTTCTTTTTAAGGAGAGTCGTCGTCTTGAATTGGAATGAAATACAACGAATGCTGCGCGACACTGAGGACGCTCGGCGTGTTCTGGAAAACAGTCGTTACGCGCGGGAAGCGTTCGATCGGCTCGATTCGAACACGCTCCGGGTTCTCAAAGAACAACAAAAATACGGCGTCGGTAGCGTGGTTGAGGAGATAGTTAAGCGGCAATTGCTGCGCAGCCACGACCATGACCACGCAATTTCCGAGTATTTCAAGAACCGATCGTTGATTGGTGAAATGTCAATCAATCAGAGCAGGCTGCTCGAGAGTCAGTTGCGGATTAACGACATTGTCAATTCAGCGTCCAGTGGGATTTCCTCCCATGACGTATTGCAGAAAATCAGTAGGACCCACCACCCAGAGATCGAGACCGCACTTCGAGCCCACCGTGATTTGAGTGAGACTTATGTCAGATCCATTCAACGCTGGGAGAAACTTGGTGAGAGACTCAACCAGCCTGGCGTGAGCGATCTCCTGGCTCAGCAGGCCGCTTTTTCAGCGGTCACCTGGGGCGCCAGCATCAATGAAATCGTAGAAAGGATCGTCGCTCTGAACGGTCTAAATGCTCCGTCGTACGTAGCTGCCCGCATGCTCGAACCAGCTTTCGCTTATGGACATTTCGCTTCGGCCACGGTTGAACTTCTCCAACAGGCTCGAACAATTGAGGAGACGAATGCGCTCTCGGGATCTCTTGTGCTGGCCGACCAGCAGATTATCAAAATCACTGCGGTACAGGATGCGTTCATCGACGAGGTGGAGCAGGGCGAGGACGAACCTGCTTCTCCAGTTTTCTACAACCGCTTCGACACACAGCAGCGGGAATTACTTTTCCGCAGGAGAGAGGTTCCAGCCGGTGCAGCCTACCCGTTGCTCATCACCCTCTCACCGTCGGCGGAGCTCTTCGAGCAGTGCAGCCGGTGCTTTATTTTGATCGAATATTGCAACGCTGCGAGCCGGGAACATGGGGGCGACGACATCTTCAACCCGGCTACAAGTTGGCTTACGATCACCTCAGGTCTTCTGGGTAACATCGCATGCGACCGTCAAACCTTTAAGGAGTTCGTCCTCAATTTGTATAACCTGCTGTACGAGTCGGTCTCGCCAAGAAAATATCTCCTGAATCAGGGCCTGGTTACGGAGGCCGAGAACAGAGTGATCGACGTGCTCAAGAACTTCCGCAACAAGTGGTTGATTCACGAGTCGACCCAGGGCAGCAACGCAACGATCGAGGAGAACCGGAAAGTAGTCGCAGCGGACTTGAGATGGCTGGGTGCGCCACGCTGGCCGGTGACGGCCGATGAGTATGCGCGTCTCCAGAGTCGCTTGCTTCAAGAAGTGGAGGCTTTCCTGGCGCTCCTCTTCGACCGAGTGGCACGTCCGGCTCAAGATGAGAACTAGTTAACGAGGAATTCTCAGTTACGGCATGCTCATGCGAATGGAACGACTCAACCACTGGGCTGCGCCAATTCTATTGCTTTTAGCGTCCACACTGTCCGCACAAACAGAGGAACGCCCGAGCAAAGTCAATAAAATTGGCAATACCTTAGTGGCTTACTACGCCAAGACAAGCCTCTCTCGAGTGATCGCGCCAGTACGAACAGTGTTTGATAGTAGTAGCAGCGACTTTCCCCCTGCCAAGGGCGCACAAAAGATAGATCTGATTCTGTCTTACGAGTTTCCGGGCGAGAAATTAACTGAGATTCCGGCCTCCATCGACTTTGCCTTTGGATCAATCGCCGGAGTTCCCGCACGTTTCGACACCGAGGCGAAACGGCAATTTAAAATAACCATAGATGGGAAAAAGGTCTTGACCGGAACTGCGAGAAGTACCACGACCGTTTCTACCGCGTGGGTTACTTACGAAGATCTCGCTATCGCCATACCCTCAGACATAAATAAGCAGATACTAGCCGCTTCCACTTCGATAACAATCGAACTTGGCGTTCGAACAGTTTCCCTAACGCGTGCGGACCTGGCGGCCCTCGAAGATTTCAACGCTGCTTTGACTGTCCTCACGCGTTGACTTCCCGGCATCAGAAGAATTCGACCCTGGCAACGCAACTTTGAACAAGCCAATGCATGGTATGTAGATGAAACCAAAGCTCTCTTTTCTGGCCGCTCTCCTTCCGGTTGCGTTAGTGGTTTTAGCGTGCAAGGTTTCTGACAATCGGAATAGTAATGCTTCGCCACAGCCCGCTGCTACAACTTCACCTCAAGCACAAATTCAACCGCTCGACAAAGGCGTAGTGCTGACCTTCAGAATAGAAACCAATGGCACTCGCCGACCTACAGTTGTAGGTGAGACGAATCTTCCTGACGAAACCGATCTGATGATTTCCATTGACAGCAGAACTATCAGGTACAACGCGAGCAGTAAAGCACTCGTGCAGGGCGGTCACTTTCAGAGTGAGACTTTTTCCAATGACAATAGCGATCTTGAAGCGGGGCAATATAACGCCGAAGTTTTGATGCCAGTGGCGTTAGTCCAATCTCCGTCCGTTCGCGCCGTGATCGGCGAGAAGGGCGAAAATCTAAAGGGCTCGCTAATAGAACAAGGCAACTTAGGTGTAACCGTTTCACGTAACCAACCCTTTCAACTCAAAGCGGACGGCTCAATCGTACTCGCTGAAAACAAAACAGGCCTCGCAACCGCCGAAAAGAATGCTTTCGCAATTCTTGAAGATCTTAAACGACTTGAGCTCCTTGGCAGAGGGATGGAGTCCTTGCGGGTTAGCAAGTCTATTGAAAGCGCAAGGACGTGCGGCGATCTAATGCGGGCGCGCCAACCCATGGCCGATGAGTTACGCTCAAAAGCCGAGGCGCTTCCGCGACCGTTTTCCGTCTGGCTTACTCCAATAGGTATCGACTTGAAGCTTTGTGTTTCGTGCGCGTCCTTTGCTATGAACGATTGCAACAGAGCAAAATCTAATCTTGACGAGGCCGCTAAGGAAATGAGGAAGAATACGTCCCAGTAGGTATGATCAACCTCCAGTAACCGGGTTCTTTTCGATCCGTTGCGTCCAAAGACTCATTGCCAAAAACTGTTCCCACACATTGTAAACAGCAATTACATTACTCATTGGCAACAACACTTCCAGTCGACTACCCGATGGTGAGATCATAGCCATGGCCCAAAGCATCAAATGTCCTTCTTGTGGCAACCCCAACACACTTCCGGCCGCTTGCTGTATGTACTGTGATAAAGACTTTTCGGATTTACCTGAGATGCGCTCTCATAAGAGATCATCTGATGAGCAGGCTGAAGTTGAGCGTAACTCAGGTAAAGTCATTCTCACGACGGCACCCTCTCTTGAGAGTTACCGCGTGCTCGAGACAATAGAAGTTATCTCATCCGAATTCAACGGCGCTTTCGACAGGGGCTAATTCATCCGGCCTTAGGGTCACACGGTACATTTCGGTTCCTCGCAATTGGACAAGGCATAGCGTCACTACTCTTATTCGGCTTGTTCGTGGTCGCGTTTTTCCTGTTCACATGGAAGATTGCGTTACTCGCTGTTTTCGTTGGGTTTGCCATTGCAGCAATCAGTCATTGAAGGGCAGGCCGCCTAGGCGTTTGAATCGGACCTTCGGTGGCCTGACTCTCATTACGTTTCATAAGTTGATTCTTGAATACACGCGCTCCGGCCGGCTGCAGCGCGACGTTGGGTGTGTTCCTCTATGGCTACTCAATCCTTCCAGTGTCCAAGATGTCAGACCGCAAATGCCGCCGAAGCGCGATTTTGCTCTCAATGTGGGTTGCCTTTCACCCAACAGCCTGCCCAGCCCGCACGTCCAGCGCGCAACACCAAAGCAGTCTGGATTACCGTTGGCATCCTCGTCGCTGTTCTGGGTTCTTGCGGCTTATGTGGAGTTATTGGAAAGTTAGGCGAAAACTCGACGAAACGAATGGCTTCAAACTCAAATGACACGAGTAGACCCAGCCCAACCCTCGTGGCCTCTCCGACTGCGACGCCAAAGCCTACTATTCTGCGGTTCCGACGGCAGAAAATTGCGGTTAGGGTGAACTGGTTGAAGCGGGAACAGCCTCGGCCTTTTCAAGGCGCATGATCGAGAAACGATACGGGCAGCAACCTAAGTGGCCGTAACCAGTTTCGTTAGGGCCTTCAAATCGTCCCACAGCACTCACTCGTGCTCTCCCGTCACAACGAGCTTGTTTCAAGCACGTTAACGCCTCGAATTTATTTTTTAGTGCGTCATCTGAATAAACGTACGCCGGATCAAACTCGACCCAAGTGAAGTTATCCTTACATGTCTCATCGCTGAAAACCGAGTTTTCCAGGTTCTTATGAAACACCGCCTGAGTACGGACTATCATGTTGTTAAAGCGGCCGGGATTGCGAACGAGATCGCAATAAGGAACTATTGCGGCTTTTTCGATTGCCGCCGACAAACCGGGAGGCCACTCCAGTTCATGCACCTTTGACTGCCGGCCCGTGCACTGAACCAATACCAACGGAATTGTAAGCGATAATCCAAGTAACAAATGGATGAGCTTAATCTTCATAATGGTTCTGTTAAGACTAATCTTTCAAGGGAAGCGAATTCAGAATGTTTTTACATTTCTCATAAATCGTAGCGTCGTTTTTCGCACTTTGCTTACCGCTAGGATCTACTGTTGGGTTATCGCTTGGTATAAGCCCCAAGGCATGAGCGAACTCGTGCAAAATGGTCAGAGCTCGGTTTTGACGGGGAGTCAATTGGTACGCATCTGACAGATACATGTTATTAGCGAAGCTGAAGCTTAGACCGGTACCGGGGACGCTATTGTCATCAGCGAAGAAAGCGTTGCCCAGCCTTAAGGTGGCAGCCACACCCTGACCGCTGTTTGCGGTTGACGCTGTAGCTGCTGCCCTTTCATCGTGAAATGCGCTCTTCCAGAAGCTGCTGAAAATAGCCTCTACCTCTTTTAGCGAGCGCCCTTGCGTGAATCATGGCACGGATCCTTCTTACCCTTCACTTGTGAGAGTCCTGTGGAAGCGTCACCGAAAGCGTGATTGATCTTGATGAGATCAGTAAGATTCTGCGGATTACGAGCAGGATTAGACAAAGGCAAAAAGTAGTTGACGAACTGGCCTTGGAAATCGTCTTGATTAGTTTGCACATGTATCACATCCGCGGAGTCCGCAGCGGCGGTGCGGCGAGGGCCGTCGGGGTTCGGCTGCCAAACTTCGACGATACCCAATCCATGCGAATTAATCGCATGCGTTTGGCGTTGCCATCCCGTGCTGTCGTGAAGCCAATGTTCCGTTTGTGCAGCGCCACCTTCGATGAAGCGATTCACTGCGTCACAAGGGAAGGGCATGCCGTTCCACTGACAGTCCGGACTGGTCAGGTCAGCGAAGCCAGGATAATTGGCATCCTCTCTCGGCCAGTGCTGGTGTGTTTGCGTGTAAGGGTTAAATATGCCGGCGTTTGAACCCAGCGGATCCATTTCCGCCGCGCGATCCGAGTCCGTGTTGCCATTGGCTGCTGCTGTCCGATAGCTGGCATTGCTCGCATCCCGGTACTCCCAGAACACTTCCTCGTAACTACCGCTCTTCTGCTGCCAAGCCAACACCTGGCTGCCTCGGTAGATGAAAGTACGCCGCTTCTGTCCCGTCTCATCCAACTCGGTGATCACCCTGCCGACCACACTCGAAGAAACAGAATAGCGCGTAGTCGTCACCGCGTACGGACCTGCGCCATCGTCCTGCGGCCGCACTTCGACCAGCTTGCTCTGCCGCCCCTCGCCGTCATACCCGAGCGTCTGTGTGTGGTTCCCCGCATTGCCTACGACTGTGGTCGCCCGCCCCGCCGCGTCAAACGTAGATTGAATGTCTGCTCCGTTGGTGAGACGACCATCGGGGTCATACTGCCAGTTCGGATTCCGGTTATTCACGTAGCTGTCAGTTACTCCGGCATTGGGCAGTGTGTGGCTCCAGTGCCGGCTGCCCACTCGCCCCACCAGGTGATCCATCGCGTCGTACTGTTGATATTCCTTGTAAGGACGATCATTCGTGTCGGCTTGCCCGCGCGCCAGCGGACCGGAGAAAGCCTCCTTGATTCGGCCCGCATGATCGTAACTATAAGACCGGTCAAATCTGTTCTCCAGCAGGTCCGTCGAATAACGCAGCCGCCCGTCCGCCTGGTAT